>NZ_JBSFJW010000026.1:0-141999 GCF_053598255.1 Streptomyces sp. NPDC001157 | reverse complement strand
TTCACGCGCCCACAACCCGACACCAGCGTGGCCCCCACCCATAACCAGACCAACGAGCGAACTGGCCAACAGTCACGACAAGCACCGTTGCAGTACTAGGCCTTGTCTCTTTGGAAACCTGCGAGCGACAACCAGAGTTTACATATCAAGGAATTGTTAACTAAAGTTGTCGCATGACCTCATTCGAGATCACCCCCGAAGAGCAGGTAGAGCTCGACAAGGCTCTCTACGACGCCCTCACCCCCCTCGCATCGGCCCTGCGCTCCCGGGAGTCGGGGCTGCCCGAGGACCGCATGTGGGAGGCCAACCCCGTCCAGGTGACGCTGTCCGTACTGGCCGCGTGGAAGGTGGTGGACACAGAAGTCAAACGACTGACGGCGATCGCGGCAGGCACCGCCGGGTCCTACGGAGCGAGCTATGAGCAGATGGGCGCCGTGTGGGGCATCACCCGGCAAGGCGCCCGCAAGAAGTGGCCCGAAGCCGTCAGCCGCCTGGCGGCCACAGCGGCGCGGACGAACGGCGCACTCGAACTGTGCGGCGGAACGGCCCAACTGACGCAGGAGCCCTCTTTCAGCGGCTGGCGGTGGACCGGCAAGGGCGCGGACGGAACGCATGGGGCGGCCGACGCCGACACCTGGTATGCGACGAAGGAGGAGGCCGCGGCCCATGCGGGAGCCTTCCTGAAGGAGCACGCCCTCAGCCGGGCCTGAGGCCTGCCTCTTTGGTCATCTGCGGATCCAGATGAGGATGGCGGCGAGATGGGGTGCGGCATGGCAGACGATGGCAAGTTTGTCGGTGCGCAAGGCCAGGCCGCGCCACTGTTTGAGGCGGTACGGTGTTCCGCTGCTTGTAGGTCTCGGCATCGAAGCCGGGCGGACGTCCGTCGTGGCGGCCTCGGCGCAGACCGTGCCCAATCTGGTCGGTCGGCTGCGGGATCACCGTGTGGATTTCCCGCCGGCGCAGATGACTACGGATGGCGCGGGCGGAGTAGGCGCGGTCCGCCAGAACGGCAAGGGGGCGAGTCCCGGGTCTGCCGGCGCCGGGGCGCGGCACGCGGATGCGGGCCATGACGGTCTCGAAGGCCGGCGCGTCACCGGCCTGGCCTGCGGTGAGGCTGATAGCCAGGAGCCTTGCATGGCCGTCCGCGGCCAGAAGGACCTTCGTGCTCAATCCGCCGCGCGAGCGTCCGAGTGCATGGTTGGTGCTCTGACCGCATAAATTCGCCGGGTTGGGCTTGAGCAGGTGCACTGCTGGCCACGGAGGATGGCACGTCCTCGGGATTAACCTGGCTCCGTGACGCAGCGATTGAGCACGGTGGTGCTGATGTGTGGTCTTCCGGGAGCGGGCAAGACCACCTACGCGAGGGATCTGGTGCGACGCGGTTACGTTCGCCTGTCGATCGATGAGGTGGTCTGGCAGCGAGTCGGGCAGCGTGACGCCGGCCTGGTGCTGGAAGCGGAGGCGTTCGACCAGCTCAAGGAAGAGGTCCGCCGCGAGCAGCGTCAGGAACTGGTCGAGCTGATGCTGGCCGGGCGCGATGTGGTGGTGGACTACAGCTTCTGGAGTCGTGCCGCCCGTGATGATTACAAGGCGCTGATCGAGAAGCATGGCGGCCGATGGGAACTAATCCACGTCAAGGCCGATCGGACGACCCTGCAACGTCGCCTTGAAGCACGGAACGGCGAGGAAGGCCCCAACTCCGTCACAGTGGACGAGACGCTGTTCAGCCGCTACCTGACCAACTTCGAGGCACCGGACGGAGAGGGTGAGCAGGTCGTCATGCAGCCCTCGGCCTGAGGACCTGAAGCCGTTCAGCGGAGAGGGGACGCCCTCCCCAGCGGATGCCCTTCTCGCAGCGGACGCGGGCGTTCGCGACGTTGTGCGGCCAGGACGTCGGGGTGGCGGGCGTTTGTGTCGCGCCAGCGCAGGTACGAGTGAAGCCGCTCGGGTCTGCGCGGTGTGGTTGCGGTGGTTGGAGTTGGCGATCGTGAATTGACGCAGCGGTCCGAAGTGGGCCTCGATCGGGTTGGCCCAGGGTGCGTAGGTCGGGGTGAAGCACAGCTCGCCCCGGTGTCTCTTCGCCCAGCGCCGGATGGTCTCGCCCTTGTGCGCGGACAGGTTGTCCAGGATGACGTAGATCGGGGCGCCGTCCGGGCGAGCCGCGCGGATCGACCTGAGCGCGGCAAGGGTGTTCGAGGGGCGCCGCGTGGATGCAGACGTCCTGCATGTGATGTAACCCTTGCGGAAATGGTGGTTCGGCGGGCGTGGCCCGGCGCATGGTGAGAAGTCGGTTCAGTGCCCCGTGACGGGGGAAAGTGGCTGGTCAACGTGCGTGGTGACCTCACGCGCGCACGGATCCGGGCCACGACGAGACTCGCATTCGCGCGTGAGGTTGCCACGCTGGGCGGGGTCCAGGAGTGCGACATAGCGCCCCTGGTACCACCGGCCCCAGGTGAGGGTTTGTCACGATGCCGTGTGTCACGGTGGGTTGCGTTGGCCTCTATGAGGGTACCGGCGTGAGAGATCACGGACTCGGAACCGTCGGACGGGCTCTAGCCGTTCAATCCCCCTCAAGGACTCTCAGGTTTCCCGAGGACGTCCACGACTGAGTCGGAGACGTACCCGACGGGGCTTGTGAGCGCTCCAAGTGGGTCGGGGGCGGCCTGAGCGGGGGTGGCTAGCGTGATACTGCCGAGTGCGAGAAGGACGGTTGCTGCTCCCGCAGTGACGATCCGGCGTACGGGGCTCATGTGGCAGGCCTCCTGAATATGTGTGCTCGTTGGCACAGGTGTGATTGGGCTGGGAGCATTCCCGGTCGTGGCTCTGCTGTACCGGTATTCCCGGCGTGATGGCGCTCGGAAGCTTCCGAGGAGCGCACGAGACTCACCGACGTGCCTGAGGCCAGCGAGCACCCGTCGGATCGGCCCGGGCAGTGTGGGCGCCTGTGGTTGCGGAGCGTGGGCCACGCTCCGCGCGGCTCGTCTCCCCGGTGGCCGACAGAGCAGACGACGAAGCCCCCCGCCATGTTTCGGCGGGGGGCTTCTCTGCTTGGTCCGGGGGCGGGCTGGGTGTCTCGGGCGGCTGGCTGTCCGGACGGGACCGGCCGAAGGCCGCATGCCCGGCCGAGGCGGCCAGGGCCGCCCGGCGCGCGGAGCGCGCGCCCTTGAAGCAAATAACGAGTTGGTGTGTGATAGCGAGTGAGGCGTCGTGCCTGGCTGGTGGCATGATCCGTCTGTGGCGATCATGGTCAATCGGGCAGTGCTGGAGCATCGGCTGTTCACGGGGATCTCTCGGCGTCATCTCGCGTACCTGGTCGACGAGTTGGCGGCGCCGTGGCAGGCCGGGGTCGAGGGTCGTCGCCATGCTGCACGAGGTGGGGCCAGGAAGCGGGCCGCGGGTGCCGGAGCTCGCCACCAGCTGGTCTTCGTCGACCGGCTAGTGGCCACGCTGATCCATCTGCGGCACGACCTGCCGCACGCGGTGCTGGGCCTGCTGTTCGGCGTCGACCGCTCCACCATCACCCGCGCGATCGCAGAAGTGCGAACGCTCCTGGCCGCGCGGGGGTGCGCGGTCCCCGACCGTCCCGGCCTGTGGTTACGAACTCTCGCCGACGTGTTCGCCTACGCCCAGGCCGAAGGCACCGAGCTGCGGTTGGACGCCACCGAGATCCAGGTCCGCCGTCCGCCGGCCGGACGCGGCGGCCGACGCGCATTCGTTTCTGGGAAGAAGAAGCAGAACACCATGAAGGCCACCGTCATCGCCGACCACCGTGGCCGCATGTTATGGACCGATGCCCTGCGGCCTGGTCGTATGCACGACGCCACGGCCGCCCGCAACGAGGGCATCGCCATCTGCTTCCAGCACCTCCCGGCGTCGAAGTCCTGCTGGACGACGGCTATCTCGGCCTGAGTCGCGACCACCGCGGACAAGCCATCACACCGCCCAGAAAGCCGCGGCCGGGAGCACTGCCCGGCAGAGTCGAACAGTGGGAGCGCGACCGCCACTGGCACTCATCCGACCGCATCACCGTCGAACACGCCCTTGCCGATCACAAACGCTGGAAGCAACTGACGCGCTGGACCCACCGCCGCGACCGCCTGCCCGACACCTACCGCGCCATCGCCGGCCTCGTTTCCGACCGCCCCATCAACGTCTGAAAACAGGCCACGAGCAGACCAAACACGCCTCACCCGCTATCACACACCAACTCGTTAGATCCTCGGGATCCAGTGTCTCGTGTGTCCAAGATCAAGGGTCAAGGCCCGATCATCTCCAAGGACGGGCCCGGGCCACCGGAGCCTGGGCCACCGTCCTTGAGGATAGTGGTGCGGATCTAGTGGATCCTTTGCTGTTCCAACCACCTGAGGACGTCGTTCTTCTTGTAGAGAATCTTGGCATTCCTGCCACGGCCCAGCTTGTAGCCCTTCAGTCCAAGCTTCGAAGCCTCTCTGTAGACCCAGCTGGTGGACATGCTGAGCAGCCTTGCAACATCCGACGTGTCAATGAGGACAGACTCCACTCGGCGGCGATCGGCCGGTGGAATGGATCGGAGGGAGACTTCGTCGGCAGTTTTGGGTGGCTTCAAGATCTGCTGCTCCTTGCCGGCGGCCGGACGCTCAATTGTGGCTTCGGCTCGACATTGGTTTCTTGTGGGTGGGTAGCGCCCGTCGCGTGCCACGCCAAGCGTCACTGCGAGGGCGAAACAATGATCAGAGGAAGCGCCGGTTTGGCTAACCGGCGATGTGCGGCTATGTTGCGCGCCGCCGGATCAGCTGACGGATCTTGTTCGACCTGATGTCGGGTGGTCGAGTCCTGCTGTGGTGAGCGTCACGAGAGTCTTCGGGAGCCGTTGCGTACGCTGATCGCGGCCGTTCGTGAGGGGCGCCCCGGGAGCGTGAGGGCGACCCCGATGCTCCTCACGGCGTCTGACGCACCGTCAGGAAAGTCGGCATTCGGTCAGCATGAGTCCTGAAAAACCTGGGGAAAGCTGCTCGAACCTGCGACTCGCTGTAGGGTGTGAAAACAGCCCTTGACCTGCAAAAACGCAGGCAGGGAGCCTATTTGTGGGAGTGCCCCGATGTTGCGTACCATGTTCAAGTCCAAGATCCACCGCGCCACCGTTACCCAGGCCGACCTGCACTACGTGGGATCGGTGACGATCGACGCAGATCTCCTCGACGCCGCCGACCTGCTGCCCGGCGAGCTCGTGCACATCGTCGACATCACCAACGGCGCCCGCCTGGAGACGTACGTCATCGAGGGTGAGCGCGGCTCCGGCGTGATCGGGATCAACGGGGCCGCCGCCCATCTCGTCCATCCCGGCGACCTGGTGATCATCATCAGCTACGCTCAGGTGACCGACGCCGAGGCGCGGGTGCTCGAACCCCGCGTCGTGCACGTGGACCGCGACAACCGCATCGTGGCCCTGGGCGCCGACCCGTCCGAGCCGGTACCGGGCTCGGACCAGGAACGCAGCCCGCAGGCCGTACCGGCCTGATCCACACTCGGACCCCTCGCACCAGGAGCGTGCCCATGAGCGACATCGAGATCCGCGACGACCGGGCGGCGGGCCGCCTGGAGGCCATCGGCGACGGTACGGACGGCGAAGTCGTCGGCCACATCGAGTACTTCGTCCTCGAATCGCCCGCGCGCGCCCTGGTCCCCGTCCACACGATCGTGGAACCGGCCCACGAGGGGAAGGGCATCGCGGGTTCGCTGGCGCGTGAGTTGTACGCCATCGCCGGGCGCGAGGGCGTCGTCGTCGCCCCGCTGTGCCCGTACGTCACCAAGTGGGCCGAACGCCACCCCGACGAGGCTCCGGCCGCCGACCCGGAGCTGCTGCGGGCGGCGAAGGAGTGGCTGGTGGCGCACCCCGGTCGCTTCTGAGCCCGCCCGTATCCCTTCTCCCAAAGGCCTGCCGCCCGCATGCTCGCCCTCCTGCACACCTCACCCGCGCACGTCCCCGTCTTCGAGGCCCTGCGCGATGAGGATCACGAAGGCCTGGAACTGCGGCACTTCGTCGACGAGGAGTTGCTGTCCCGGGCCCGTCGTGAGGGGCCCGAGGCGGTGGCGGACGAGGTGCGGGCCGCCCTGGACAAGGCGGTCGGGGAAGGCGCGCAGGCCGTCCTGTGCACCTGCTCGACCATCGGCGCCGTCGCAGAGGCGGCCACCCCCGGTGTGCCGGTGCTGCGCAGCGACCGTCCGATGGCGGCCGCCGCGGTGGCCGCCGGTTCGCGGATCGTCGTGCTCGCCGGCGTGGAGAGCACGTTCGGGCCGACGGTGTCCCTGATCGAGGAGGAGGCCCGTCGCGCCGGACGCCCCGTCGAGGTGCGGACGCGGCTCGTCGAGGGAGCCTGGGACCGCTTCGCGGCGGGTGACGGCGAGGGCTGCGCCCGGCTCGTGGCGGCCGCGGCCGACGCGGTCACCGGCGCCGACGCGATCGTCCTCGCCCAGGGCTCGATGGCCCCGGCCCAGCAGTTGACGACCACGGCGGTCCCGGTGCTGTCCAGCCCGCGTCCCGGCCTCGCGGCGGCCGCGGAGGCGGTGCGCGCCGGGTAGGCCCACCTGGACGGTGTGCCGTCCTGCGGGCGGGTGAGTGCGAAGGCGGCCGTCGGGTACGCGGGGCAGTAGTCCAGAGCCGACGTCGACCCACTGGCCGGAGGACACCATGACCGATCCGCACCCCGACCCCGTACCACCGGGTCCCGCACCTGGCCCGGGCCCTCAGCCCCCGGACCCGTACCCGTCGCCGGTCCCCGACCCACAGCCACCGCCCGGCCCGGAACCCACACCACCGGCACCGCCCGGCCCGGAACCCACCCCGCCCACACCTCCGGGCCCGGAACCCACACCGCCCTCACCCCCGAACCCGACACCTGAGCCGTCCCCGTCGCCGATCCCGCCGGGACCGGAACCGGTGCCGAACCCGGAGCCGGGGCCACCGCTGACCTGACCCCGCCGACAGGCGTACGGCTGTCGCATCACCGCCCGGCACCCGCGCCGACAAGGCCTCGACGGCAGCGGTCGGCGAGGCGGGGCAGACAGAGGCGGCGGGCAGCTGCTCGGGCCGCCCGCCGCCTCGTACAGCTGCCTGCTACGGTCCCCGCCCCACAGCGCGTTCGGGTCCTCCGCTGACCTGACCCCGCCGACAGGCGTACGGCTGTCGCATCACCGCCCGGCACCCGCGCCGACAAGGCCTCGACGGCAGCGGTCGGCGAGGCGGGGCAGACAGAGGCGGCGAGCAGCCGCTCGGGCCGCCCGCCGCCTCGGGGACCTACCCGCTACGCGTCGACCTCCGACCGGTCCCCGCCCCACAGCGTGTGGAACGAGCCGTCCCGGTCCGTGCGCCGGTACGTGTGCGCGCCGAAGAAGTCACGCTGGCCCTGGGTCAGAGCGGCCGGCAGTCGCTCCGCGCGCAGGGCGTCGTAGTAGGCGAGGGCCGCGGCGAAGCCAGGGGTCGGGACGCCCTGGCGGGTGGCGGCGATGATGACCTCGCGCCAGTCGTCCTGGGCGTCCGCGATCTCCTGGGCGAACGTCTCGTCGGACAGCAGGCTCGGCAGGTCGGCCCGGGTGTCGTACGCGGAGCGGATGCGGTCCAGGAAAGCCGCGCGGATGATGCAGCCGCCGCGCCAGATCGCGGAGACCGCGCCCAGGTCGATGTCCCAGTCGTACTCCTCGCGGGCGGCGGCGATCTCGTGGAAGCCCTGCGTGTACGACACGATCTTCGAGGCGTAGAGCGCCTGCTCCACCCGGTCGGCGAAGGCCGCCGCCTCCGACTCGGACAGCGGGGAGGCCTTCGGGCCGGCCAGCCCGCGCGAGGCCTCGCGCAGCGCCGCGTGACCCGACAGGGATCGGGCGAAGACCGCCTCCGCGATGCCCGACACCGGTACGCCCAGGTCGAGGGCGATCTGCACGGTCCAGCGGCCGGTGCCCTTCTGCTCGGCCTGGTCCACCACCACGTCCACGAAGGGCTTGCCGGTCGCGGCGTCCACGTGGGACAGCACCTCGGCGGTGATCTCGATCAGGTAGGAGTCCAGGCGGCCCGTGTTCCAGGTGCGGAAGATCTCCGCGATCTGCGCGGGGGAGTATCCGGCCACATCGCGCAGCAGCTGGTACGCCTCGCCGATCAGCTGCATGTCGGCGTACTCGATGCCGTTGTGGACCATCTTCACGAAGTGCCCGGCGCCGTCGGGGCCCACGTGGGTCACGCAGGGCGCGCCGTCCTTCGCCTTCGCGGAGATCTTCTCCAGCATCGGGCCGAGCGAGTCGTACGACTCCTTCGGGCCGCCCGGCATGATGCTCGGCCCGTTGAGCGCGCCCTCCTCGCCGCCGGAGACGCCCATGCCGACGAAGTGGATGCCCTGCTCGCGCAGTTCGCGCTCCCGGCGGCGGGTGTCCGCGAAGTGCGCGTTGCCACCGTCGATGATCATGTCGCCGGGCTCCAGGAGCGGGGCGAACTCCTGGATCACCGCGTCCGTCGGGTCGCCCGCCTTGACCATGATGACCAGGCGCCGCGGCCGCTCCAGCGCCGCCACGAACTCCTTGGCGGTCTCCGCCGCGATGAAGTCGCCCTCGTGCCCGAACTCCTCGACCAGGGCGTTCGTACGCGCCACTGTGCGGTTGTGCAAGGCGACCGTGTAGCCGTTGCGCGCGAAGTTGCGGGCGAGATTGCGGCCCATGACCGCGAGTCCCGTGACGCCGATCTGGGCTGAGTTGCTCATTCGGTTGGCTCCTAAAGGATCCGGTTATCGATGGTGCCGCTCGTGCTGGTCAGTATCGCCCCACCGACCATCCTGACTTGCCGGTACGCCGAGCGCATGTCCGGGGTCGACGACTTTCCGCAGGCAGATACGCACGACGGGCCCCAGCCGCCTCAGCCGTTGTGCAACTGACGTGCATCACTGGTTGTTTGAGGGACAGGGCGGCCGATTGCCGTCTTGTCATGGCCTGTTCGGGGCGCTTACTTTTGGCCCTTCTGGCATATGTCGAGGGGGATCTTCATGGCCGTACGCGGCCGGCACCGCCGGTATCAGCCGAACAGGATCAACCGCGCCTCACTCACCGTCACGGTCGGCGGCGCCGGCATGGCGATCCCGCTGATCGGCACCGGCACCGCCCACGCGGCCGACGTGTCCACATGGAACAAGGTCGCCGCCTGCGAGTCGACGAACAACTGGAGCATCAACACCGGCAACGGCTTCTACGGCGGGCTGCAGTTCACCCGGTCCACCTGGGAGTCCTACGGCGGCGCGAAGTACGCGCGGCGTGCCGATCTGGCCACCAAGGACCAGCAGATAGCCGTGGCGGAGAAGGTTCTGGAGGGGCAGGGGCCGCGTGCCTGGCCGGTGTGTTCGCAGCAGGCGGGGCTGACCCGGGACGGTGGCAGCCCGGACGTCCACCCGGCCGCCGCCCGGAAGACCCCCGTGAAGACGTCCGTCGAGGACGTGAAGCCGCAGTCCACGCCCCAGTCCCGGGCCGGTACGGCCGAGATGTACACCGTGGTGCGCGGTGACTCCCTCTCCCGGATCGCCGAGACCGAGCACGTCCGGGGCGGCTGGCAGCGGCTGTACTCCGCGAACCGGAAGACCATCGGTGCCGACCCCGACCTGATCCTGCCGGGGCAGCGGCTGAACCTGCGGGCGAAGGCTCCCGCCACGCACCACGCCCACTCCAAGCACTCGGCGGAGAAGGTCTCTTCGGCCACCGAAGAGACCACCGAGGAGAAGGCCACCACCGGCCACTCCCTCGTCGCCCCGGTCAGCGGCCCGATCGGCACCCCGTACCACGTGGCCGGGTCCTCCTGGTCGAAGGGCTACCACACCGGCGTCGACTTCCCCGTGCCCACCGGCACGACCGTGAAGGCGGTCGCCGCGGGCCGGGTCGTCTCCGCCGGCTGGGGCGGCTCCTACGGCTACCAGGTGGTGATCCGGCATGCCGACGGCCGCTACAGCCAGTACGGCCACCTCTCGGCGATCTCCGTGAAGGCGGGGCAGAGCGTGGGTGGCGGGCAGCGCATCGGCCGCTCCGGGTCGACGGGCAACGCAACGGGCCCGCATCTGCACTTCGAGGTGCGGACAGGGCCCGGATTCGGTACCGACATCGACCCTCTGGCGTATCTCAGGGCCGGTGGCGTCAGGATTTGACGCGTACCCGGTGCCGGTCGACGTCCGGCGACGGGATGTACGAGCCGCCGTAGAAGGGGCCGTAGAAGCGGTAGCGGGCCGGGTCCGGGGGCAGCTCGTCGTCCTCGTCGTAGGCCACCGCCAGGACGGTGGGGCCGACCTGGGCGGGGATGAGGATCTCCTCGCGGAACGGGGCCACGGGCTGCTCGGGGATCGTGGCGAGCAGGTCCTCGACGGACTCCCCGATGGGTTCCGTGACGGGCATCGGCTCGGTGACGGTCCCGGCCGGCTGCGGCGCGGTCTCGGTGGTGGTGCGGGCGAGGCGCTCCGTCGTCAGCAGGATCAGGCCACCGGCCGCGACCACGCCGCAGCTCAGGGCGAGCGCGGTGCCGGTGCTGCCGTAGCGGAAGGTCTCGCCGAACATCGTGATGCCGACCGCGGCCGCCACCACCGGGTTGACGACGGTCAGCGTGGCCAGCGGGGCCGCGAGTCCGGCGCCCCGGTAGGAGGCCTGGGAGAGCAGCATGCCGGCCGTGGCGAAGACGCCGATCACGGCCAGGGCGGGGATGTCGGCCGCGGAGACGCCCGCGGTCCAGTCCACCGCGACGGTCTTCGTGAACACCGAGGACATGCCGAAGGCGATGCCGGACGCGGTCGCGAGCAGCATGCTGCGCACCGCGGGGTGCCGGTGGGCGGCCCGCCCCGCGATCATCAGGGCCACCACCACACTGCCGGAGACGACGGCCACGGCGATCCGCTGCGCCGTGTCCAGGGACTGCGCGTGGGAGGAGCCGACCAGGGCCAGCAGACCGGCGAGGCCCACGGTCGCCATGATCGCGCCCCGCCAGGCGGTCGCACCGGCCTTGCGGCCCACGAACAGGGCCGCCATCGGCAGCGCGAACACGATGGTCAGCGCGCCCAGCGGCTGCACCAGGCTCAGCGGGCCGTAAGCGAGTGCCACCACGTGCAGCAGTCCGCCGAGGCCGTTGAGCGCCACCGCGGCCCACCAGGTCGGCCGACGCAGCGGCGCGTACTCCTGAACGGGCGAGGACACCGCCACGTACTCCTGCACGATCGCCCCGCCGGCGTAGGCGACGGCGGAGACGAGCGAGAGGAGAACGGACAACGCGAGGGCACTCATGAGTTGCTCCTCTGCGTGTGGCGGGGGCGCTGAGCCCTGCGCGGCGAACGGTCGGCCTTCATAGCGAACACGATGCCTTGTCGATCTGTTCCCGTCGTCGTCCCAGAGCAGTCAATGGGTCCTACTGCCGATGGAGTACGAATCGGGCGCCGTCCTCCCCAGGGTGGGCGACACGGGGTGAACACCCCCCAGTGGGAACCCCTAGGGACCTTGGTACTACTGCTCTTCGTGGACCTCGATCAGGATCTCGCCGCCCTCGGACCGCTCGGCGGCTTTTTCGTACTACGGACGGGCGGAGCGCCACGCACGCCACTGCCGACACTCGCCCACGCGTACGAGAACCGGTCTTCCGCTGTGTATGGAAATGCTATTACGTTCCGGGTCAAAAAGGTCGCGCAGGCTCTCCGTGCCCCGGAGTTGCGGATCGCGGCCTCCGTGGCCCAACAGGGGCTGGCGGCCCGGCTGTGGTCGGTGACGCTCGGCTGTGCCGCGCTGTACGGCCGCGTGCCCGACCTGGAGCCCGGCCTGCTGCACTGGGACCCCGACGCCTCCGCCCCCGACGACCTGTGGCTGACGGAGGTCCGCTCGCTGCCCGCGGACTCCGCGACCCTCGCGGACGTCGTCCTGCACGGGCATCTCGCCCCGCTGGCGACGGCCCTGCGGGCGCACCACCGGATCGCTCCCGGCCTGCTCTGGGGCAACGCGGCCTCCGCGCTCGCGGGAGCCGCCCGGCAACTGGAGCACTGGGCGAGCCCGCACGGCCGTACGGAGGCCGTCGCCCGCACCCGTACCCTCACCGCGGAACTCCTCGCCCACCCCCTCCTGTCGGACACCGGCACCCTCACCGGCACCGCCTTCCGGCGCCGCAGCTGCTGCCTCTACTACCGTGTGCCCGGCGGGGGTGTGTGCGGTGACTGTTGCTTCATACGACCGCCGCGCTCTTCCGCGGGCGGCGCATCTGGGTGACCATGAGGGAACCGGTCGCCGAGAGCTGGGGGTTGCGGGTGCGAGTCGGACTGCTGACCCGGGAGTACCCGCCGGATGTGTACGGCGGCGCCGGCGTCCATGTCGAGTTCCTCGCCCGGGAGTTGAACTCCCTGGTCGACCTCGAGGTGCACTGCTGGGGCGAGGGCCGCGGAGTGGGCGTGGTGCGCCACCGCTCCTGGGCCGCCCTGGACACCGCCAACGACGCGCTGCGCACCTTCTCCGTCGACCTCGCGATGGCCGCCGGCCTCGAAGGCCGCGAGCTGGTGCACTCGCACACCTGGTACGCCAACCTCGCCGGCCACTTCGGCAAGCTGCTGTACGGCATACCCCATGTGATGACCGCGCACTCGCTGGAGCCGCTGCGCCCCTGGAAGGCCGAGCAACTCGGCGGCGGATACGCCCTCTCCAGCTGGGCCGAGCGCACCGCGATCGAGAGCGCCGACGCCGTGATCGCCGTGTCCGGGGCCATGCGCGAGGACATCCTCAGCTGCTATCCGACGCTGGACGCGGCCAAGGTCCAGGTCGTGCACAACGGCATCGACACCACGCTGTACCGGCCCGACCACGGCACCGACGTGCTCGACCGCATCGGCCTGGACACCGGCCGCCCCTACATCCTGTTCGTCGGCCGCATCACCCGCCAGAAGGGTGTGCCCCATCTGCTGCGTGCGGTGCGGGACATCGACCCGGGCGTGCAGGTCGTGCTGTGTGCCGGGGCCCCGGACACTCCGGAGATCGACCGGGAGTTCCGCGACCTCTACCAGGAGCTCAGCCGCGTCCGCGACCACGTGCACTGGATCCCGCAGATGCTGCCGCGCCCCGAGGTGATCCAACTTCTCACGCACGCCGCCGCGTTCGTCTGCCCGTCGGTGTACGAACCCCTCGGCATCGTCAACCTGGAGGCGATGGCCTGCGGGACACCCGTCGTGGCCTCCCGGGTCGGCGGCATTCCCGAGGTCGTGGACGACGGCAAGACCGGCCTGCTCGTCGACGTGGACGACGACTTCGAGGCGGGCCTCGCGCGGGCGCTTGATCAGGTGATCGGCGACGCGGAGGCGGCCCGGCGGATGGGCGAGGCGGGGCGTGAGCGCGCGGTGGGGGAGTTCGGCTGGGATGCCGTCGCCCGCCGTACGGTCCGGCTTTACGAGGGGATCCTCAAGCAGGAATAGAACGAGAGGGACTTCTTCGGACAGGCTTACTCCGCCCTGGGCAGGGGCAGGGATGGATCAACCACGGTGAGGGGAGCGGCCATGCGTCGTGGCGGACCTTCGGTGCTCGGGATCGTACTGGCGGGCGGAGAAGGCAAACGCCTCATGCCCCTGACGGCGGACCGCGCGAAACCAGCGGTCACCTTCGGCGGCACCTACCGCCTCGTCGACTTCGTGCTGTCCAACCTCGTCAACGGCGACATCCTGCGCATCTGCGTGCTGACGCAGTACAAGTCGCACTCGCTGGACCGGCACATCACCACCACCTGGCGGATGTCGAGCCTGCTCGGCAACTACGTCACCCCGGTCCCCGCCCAGCAGCGGCTCGGCCCGCGCTGGTACCTGGGCAGCGCCGACGCGCTGCTGCAGTCGCTGAACCTCGTGCACGACGAAGGGCCCGAGTACGTCGTCGTGTTCGGCGCCGACCACGTCTACCGCATGGACCCGCGGCAGATGCTCGCCCAGCACATCGAGAGCGGCGCGGGCGTCACCGTCGCGGGCATCCGCGTCCCGCGCGCCGAGTCCTCGCAGTTCGGTGTGATCACCCCGGGCTCGGACGGCCTGACGGTCGAGCGCTTCCTGGAGAAGCCCGTCGACCCGCCCGGCCTCGCGGACGACCCGGAGACGATCTTCGCCTCCATGGGCAACTACATCTTCACCACCAAGGCGCTGATCGAGGCGCTGCAGCGGGACGCCGACGACGAGAACTCCGTGCACGACATGGGCGGCTCGATCCTGCCCCAGCTCACCGACCGCGGCGAGGTCCAGCTGTACGACTTCAGCGCCAACCACGTGCCCGGCGAGACCAACCGCGACCGCGGCTACTGGCGTGACGTCGGCACCCTGGACGCGTACTACGACGCCCACATGGACCTGATCGCCGAGCGGCCCGCCTTCAACCTGTACAACCGGCAGTGGCCCATCTACACCCACTCCAACCAGCTCTCCCCGGCCCGTTTCAACGCGGGCGGCATGGCCAGCGAGTCGATCATCAGCGCCGGCTGCCTGATCCGGGGCCAGGTCACGCGGTCCGTGCTGTCACCCGGCGTCAGAGTCGACCCGGGCGCCGTCGTCCAGGGCTCGGTGCTGCACGACAACGTCCACATTGGCCGGGGCGCGGTCGTGCGCGGGGCGGTGCTGGACAAGAACGTCGAGGTACCGCCGGGCGCGACGATCGGCGTCAACCCGGAGCGGGACGCGGAGCTGTACACCGTCTCCAAGGGCGGAGTGATCGCGCTGGGGAAGGGGCAGCTGGTCACGTAGACGCCGGGCGGGTCAGCCGGAGGCCTCTCGCATCGCCTTCAGGTTCTTCATGATGGCCTCGCTGGTGGGCCCCACCTCCCGGGTCGGGCTGAACGTGAGGGCCTCGGTGCCGGGCGCGGTGCGCACGGGGACGTGTCCGGGGGGCGTGTAGTAGGCGTCGCCCTCCTCGTAGACCTCGTCGTGGTCCGCGAAGTGGAAGGTCAGCTGGCCCTTGAAGACATAACCCCAGTGGGGGCACTGGCACCGGTCGTCGGGCAGTCCCTTGAGCAGTGGTGTGTGATCGACGTTCTCGCGGAAGGTGACGAAATCGACCGTGTAGTCGTCCAGCTCCTCGGACCGGTCGAGAACGATTCCGAAGTCGCCGCCCTGGCTGGCCGTCTCTCTGGATACCTTCGACATCTGCCTCACCCCTTTCTGCCGAGTGACACCTCCATTCTTCGCCGGTGCGGGCGAGGGGGCGACTTGTCGCTCCGCCCTCGGTTTGTCATGTCCCTGGACGCGATACGGAATCCGTGTTGTCATGCCAACTGCTGTCCATGACAACGTTGTTATGGGGGTTCCGTGCACATCAGACGCCTCAGAGACCGACTCGCCTTACTGCTCGCAGCAGCCCTCGGTGCGGCCGGACTGGCCACCGCCGCCCCCACCGCGACCGCCGCCGGCGACGACCCCGTGGAGATCCATGGTCTGAAGGGTGAGTACTACACCCAGTCCGCCCCCGGCGCCTTCGACTTCGACCGGCTCAAGGCCACCGCCTTCGACCCGAACCTCGACTTCGACAATCTCGAACCGCGCCTCGCCTTCACCACCGGACAGTCGGACGACGTCAGCGTCCGCTGGACCGGCAAGATCGTCCCGGAGGGGACCGGCCCCCACACCTTCTCGATCACCGGCGACAACGGCTTCCGGCTGTGGATCGACGGGAAGATCGTCATCGACCACTGGGTGGACGACTGGGACCGCGAACAGACCGGTGAGCCCGTCGAGTTGACCGCGGGCAAGGCCTACGACATCAAGGTCGAGTACTTCGAGCACTACGGCGGCTCCAACCTCCATCTGCGCTGGACCGAGCCCGGCGGCAGCAAGGAGGCCGTCCCGCGGTCGGCCTTCCGCCTCCCTGACGGATGGGCCTACGACGGCGCCACGGCCGCCATGGTCACCGGCACCGGCCGCACCCTCAGGCTCGACTTCGCCCACCGCCTCGCCGTGCCCCCGGCCGGCCTGACCGACCACCTCGAAGCGGTGATCGGTGGAGCCAAGTGGCCCCTGGGCAGTGCCAAGCTGGATCCCGATGACCTTCGCGCCCTCCTCGTCACCCTCGGCGAACCCGTCGTCGGCAACAAGACCGGCACCGCACACGGCACCGCCGACGTCCGCTACGACGGAAACGGCGGCCTCGCCACCGCCGACGGCAACGTTGTCAAGGAGTTCTGGAGCAGCGGCCCCAACCACTCCACGTACGAGCTGCGCACGACATGGGCCGACCAGGTGGGCCCCCACAACGCCCACCCCGAATACCCGCGCCCCCAGCTGACCCGCCCCGCCTGGCTGGGCCTCAACGGCCGCTGGCAGTTCGCCGCCGCGACGGCGGGGGAGCAGCCGCCGATCGGCAGGACCCTCGCCGAGCGCATCCTCGTCCCGTACCCCGTGGAGTCCCAGCTCTCCGGCCTCGAACGGCACAAGGACCGCATGTGGTACCGCCGCACCTTCACCGTCCCCGCCGACTGGGGGATCGGCTCCGGCAAACGGCTGCGGCTCAACTTCGGCGCCGTCGACTGGCGGGCCGAGGTGTACGTCAACGGCATCAAGGTGGCCCGACACCAGGGCGGGTACGACAAGTTCAGCGCCGACATCACCGACGCCCTCCAGCCCGGCCGCGCCCAGGAACTGATCGTCGGCGTGTACGACCCCACCGACGCGGCCACCGGTGAGAACCCGCCGCTCGGCAAACAGCGCCTGGACCCCAGCGGCATCTGGTACACGCCGACCTCGGGCATCTGGCAGACGGTGTGGATGGAGCCGGTGGCGACCGATCACGTCGACTCCCTCAAGCTGACCCCCGACGTCGCCAAGAGCCAACTCACCGTCGAAGCCAAGGGAGTTCGGGACGGCGTACCGATCACGGCGACCGCGTACGACGGACACCGCAAGGTCGCCACGGCCCGCGGCAGAACGGGCGGCCCGCTGACCCTGACCATCCACGACGCACACCTGTGGTCGCCCGACGACCCGTTCCTCTACGACCTGAAGGTCACCGTCGGTGCCGACCGCGTCGGCAGCTACTTCGGGATGCGCTCCATCGCCGTCGAGAAGGTGAACGGCGTCCCCCGCACCCTCCTCAACGGCAAGCCCGTCTTCATGATGGCCACCCTCGACCAGGGCTTCTGGCCCGACGGTCTCTACACCGCACCCACCGACGACGCCCTCGCGTACGACCTGAAGGTCCACAAGCAACTGGGCTTCAACGCCGTGCGGGGGCACATCAAGGTCGAGCCGGACCGCTGGTTCTACTGGGCCGACCGGCTCGGTCTCATGGTGTGGCAGGACATGCCCGCCATGACCGCCGGAGTGGACCCGAGCGCCGAGGCCCGCGCCGAGTACGAGCGCGAGATGAAGCAGATGATCGACGAGCACATCAGCAGCCCGTCGGTCGTCATGTGGGTCACCTTCAACGAGGGCTGGGGCCAGTACGACGAGGCCCGCATCGCCGACCAGGCCAAGGCGTGGGACCCCACCCGGCTGGTCGACTCCATGTCCGGGCTCAACCTCGGGGCCGACGGCGGCACCGGCGACGTCATGGACGAGCACGGCTACCCCAGCCCCGCTCTGCCAGCGCACCCCGACGGCCGCCGCGCCCTGGTCAGCGGTGAGTACGGCGGCCTCGGCCTCGCGGTGCCGGGACATGCCTGGTCCGTGCAGCAGTCGTACGTCGACGTCGACCCGACGGCCTACACCGACGACTACCTGGCCAAGCTCGCCGAGGTGCACGCCCTGGCCTGCAAGGGGAGCAACGGCGCGGTCTACACCCAGATCTCGGACGTCGAGGGCGAGCTCAACGGTCTGCTGACGTACGACCGCCGGGTGCTCAAGCCCGACGCGCAGCGCGTCCACGACGCACAGCAGGCCTTGATCCGCGACGCTTCCCGAGCGACTCCCGCAGGCTGCCCGACCGCCTGAACCTCACGTCTTCGGAGGACTTCCCCCATGAGATGGACCCGGCGCCTGCGCCTGTGCCTGGCGGGGGCGGTGGCAGCGTCCGCGCTGTTCACCGTACCCGGCGCCGCACAGGCCACCGAGCCGAACGACGGTCGACTCACCGATCTGGTCAACCCGTTCATCGGAACCCAGAACGAGGGCAACACCTATCCCGGCGCCGCCGTGCCCTTCGGCATGGTGCAGCTGTCGCCGGACACCGGCCACTACACCGGGTACGACTACTCCCAGAACCACATCCGAGGGTTCTCGCTCGTCCATCTGTCCGGCGTCGGCTGCGGGCTCGGCGGAGATCTGCCCGTGCTGCCGACCACCGGTGACGTCACGCAGACGGATTACGCCAAGTACGCAGCCGAGTTCAGCCATGACGACGAGGAGGCGAGCCCCGGCTACTACCGGGTCGGCCTGAATTCCGGCATCGGAGCCGAGCTGACGGCGACCGAGCGCACCGGGGTACAGCGCTACACCTTCCCGGCCACCGACAAGGCCAACGTCCTGCTGAACGCGGCCCAGTCGCTGCACAAGAAGGTCTCCAGCCAGGTCGAGATCCTCGACAACCGCACCGTGCGCACCGCCATCACGGGCCGCGGTTTCTGTCAGGACACCAAGCCGTACACGGTCTACACGATCACCCGCTTCGACCGGCCCTTCACCGCGTACGGCACCTGGGACGGCCCGACCGTGACCCCGGGCTCGAAGAGCGGGGCCGGCGGCGCCTACGTCCGGTTCGACACCACCAAGGACCGCACGGTCGAGGCGACCACCGCCCTGTCCTATGTCGACGCGCACGGCGCGGCTGTCAACCTCCGTGCGGAAGGCGGCCGTTCCTTCGACGCCGTACGCCTCGCGGCGCAGCGGGCGTGGGAGGACCGCCTCGACGACGTACGGGTGCGGGGTGGCGAGGACAGCCTGCGCCGGACGTTCTACTCGTCGCTGTACCGGTCCTTCCTCGCCCCGAACATCGGCAGCGACGCCGATGGCCGCTACACCGGCTGGGACCGGAGGATCCACCGCGCCGACGGGTTCACGTATTACCAGAACTGGTCCCTGTGGGACACCTACCGCACCCAGTCCCAGCTGCTGTCCCTGCTCGCGCCGCGCGAGGCCCGCGACATGGCGATCTCGGTGATCAAGATCGCCGAGGAGAGCGGCTGGCTGCCCAAGTGGGGCTACGGCACGGTCGAGACGAACATCATGACCGGCGACCCGGTCACCCCGTTCCTCACCAACGCCTACCAGCAGGGCCTGCTCAAGGGGGCCGGAGATTACGCGGAGCGGGCGTACCGGGCGCTGAAGCAGAACGCCGACGGCGTGCCGCCCGCCGACTCGCCCGCGGTGGGCCGGGAGGCGAACAGGGAGTACATCGCCCAGGGCTTCGCGCCGTACATCAAGGGCCGCCCGCATGTGAAGCCGGGGGACTCGGACTACGACCACGGCGCCTCGGCGACCCTGGAGTACGCCCTGTCGGACGCGATGCTCGCCCAGATGGCCCGTGGTCTCGGGCATACGGCGGACGCCGACCGGTATGCCGCCAGGGCGCAGAGCTACCGCCATCTCTTCGATCCCTCGACCGGCTTCTTCCGCGCCCGGGACGCCTCCGGCGCCTTCACCGGGCCGGCCGACCCGGCGCGGAGCGAGGGCTTCCACGAGGGCACCTCCTGGCAGTACCAGTGGCTGGTCCCGCAGGACCTGCCCGGCATGGTCGGCCTGATCGGCGGCAAGCAGGCCGCCAACGACCGGCTCGACTCCTTCTTCGCCTACGACCGGCTGCTGGCCGACCCGGCGAAGACCGCCCGCGAGGTGTGGGTCAATGGCCCGTACGACTACTACAACGCCGACAAGTACAACCCGCAGAACGAGCCCGACCTCATCGCCCCGTACACCTATCTGTCGACCGGCGAGCCGTGGAAGACGACCGACGTCGTGCATGCGGCGCTGACCCTGTTCACGGACGCGCCGACCGGCATGACCGGCAACGACGACCTCGGCACGATGTCCGCCTGGAACGTGCTGTCGTCGATCGGACTCTTCCCGGTGCAGCCGGGCTACGACACCTGGGGACTCTCCACGCCCGTGTTCGACCGGGTCGACCTGACGCTGGATCGCCGCTCCTTCCCGCGGGGAGCCCTGACGATCACCGCGCAGCGCACCTCCGCCGCCCAGCGGTACATCCAGTCGGCCCGTACGGACGGGACGGCCTACGACCGGACCTACCTGACGACCGGCTCCCTGCGCTCCCTGCGCTCGCTCGACTTCACGGTCGGCTCGCGCCCGTCTGAGTGGGGCACCTCGGCGCAGGCGGCGCCACCTGCACTGAACTGACCTCAGGTGTCTCTTGAGTCCCGCCTCTCACGGAGAGGCGGGACTTAATCTGCTGTTAACTGTGCGTAGCTTGATCGTACTTGACCGTAATCGCCAGGGGGAGGTTGACTGCTGGCTCACCCGTCCGTCGACGCGAGGCAAGCCATTGACTTCTGACCTGCTCGCTCCTCTCGACCTGGCGTTCTGGAACATCGAGTCCGCCGAACACCCCATGCACCTCGGTGCGCTGGGCGTCTTCTCGGCGCACTCGCCCACCGCGGGCGCCCATGCCGCCGACCTGCTCGCCGCGCGGGCCGCGGCCGTACCCGGACTGCGGATGCGCATCCGTGACATATGGCAGCCGTCCCCGCTGCGGCCGCTGTCCTTCGGCAGCGCCACCCGTGAGCCCGACCCCGGCTTCGATCCCCTCCACCATGTGCGGCTGCACGCCCCGACCGCGGACTTCCACGCCGAGGCCGGCCGGCTCATGGAACGGTCGCTGGAGCGCGGCAGGCCGCCGTGGGAGGCGCATGTGCTGCCGGGGGAGGACGGTACGTCCTTCGCGGTGCTGTTCAAGTTCCACCACGCCCTGGCCGACGGTCTGCGCGCGCTGACCCTGGCCGCCGCCGTCCTGGACCCGATGGACATGCCGGAGCGCAAGCCCCGGCCCCAGGAACCCAGGCCCGGCCTGCTGCCCGACGTGCGCAAGCTGCCCGGCCTGGTCCGGGGCACCCTGTCCGACGTGGGGCGCGCCCTCGACATCGGCGCCTCGCTGGCCGTGTCCAGCCTGGGGGTGCGCTCCTCGACGGCGTTCACCGCCGAGGCCACCGGCACCCGCCGCACCGCCGGCGTGGTCCTCGACCTCGACGACGTGCACCGGGTGCGCAAGGCCCAGGGGGGCACCGTCAACGACGTCCTGATCGCGCTCGTGGCAGGCGCCCTGCGGCGCTGGCTCGACGAGCGCGGCGACGGCAGCGAGGGCGTGCGGCCGCGCGCCCTGATCCCCGTGTCCAAGCGCCGCCCGCGCACCGCCAGCCCACAGGGCAACCGGCTCTCCGGCTACGTGATACGGCTTCCCGTCGACGACCCCGACCCGCTCGGCCGCCTGGACACGGTCCGCTCCGCCATGGACCGCAACAAGGACGCCGGCCCCAACCGGGGTGCGGGCGCCGTCGCCCTGCTCGCCGACCATGTGCCCGCGCTCGGCCACCGGCTCGGCGGACCGCTGGTCAGCCAGGCCGCCCGGCTCTGGTTCGACATCCTGGTCACCAGCGTGCCGCTGCCCAGCCTCGGCCTGAAGCTCGGCGGCAACCCGGTCACGCAGGTCTTCCCGTTCGCCCCGCTGGCCCGTGGCCAGTCCCTCGCGGTGGCCGTCTCGACCTACCGCGGACACGTCCACTACGGCCTGGTCGCCGACGCCCAGGCCGTACCCGACCTGGACCGGCTGGCCGCCGCCCTCACCGAGGAGGTCGCCACGCTCATCACCGCCTGCGGCTCCTGACCCTCCTTGTCGGGCTTGCGGATTTTGGAGGACCGGCCCGGCGCTCCGTACAATTCCCCGTTCGAAAGCGGACGCGGTCGGAGCGCCGCGCGGGTGATCAGGGAAACGGCAGCGCGATGACGGTGACAGACGAAGGCTCGGCGTTCACGGACGAGGTCGTGTACGAGCCCGGTGACGAGGTCGTACACGGCCCCGGCATCGACCCGGAGCGGCTCGCCGTCTGCCTCAGCGTGCTGGAGGAACTCGACAAGCTGGAGGTCGACCACCCGGACGCGATCGCCGTGCGCCGGGCCACCGCGGGCGTCTACCGCACGGTCAAGCAGCGCCGCCGCCAGGAGCGCAGGGCCGCCAAGACCGCCCACGACAAGTCGGTCACGGAGGCCACGGCCACCGGCTCCGCCCAGCGCATCGACGACGAGACCGAGGGCCTGCTGCCGTCGTCCGCGACCGATGAGGGCAAGATCGCGGGGATACTCCAGCGCCCCCGCTCCTGCTACACCTGCAAGACCCGGTACGTGGAAGTCGACTACTTCTACCACCAGCTCTGTCCCGACTGCGCCCGCCTCAACCGCGGCAAGCGCGACGCCCGCGCCGACCTCACCGGCAAGCGCGCCCTGCTCACCGGCGGCCGCGCCAAGATCGGCATGTACATCGCGCTGAGGCTGCTGCGCGACGGCGCGCACACCACCATCACCACGCGTTTCCCCAAGGACGCCATCCGCCGTTTCAAGGCCATGGACGACTCCGGCGACTGGATGCATCGCCTGGAGGTCGTCGGCATCGACCTGCGCGACCCGGCGCAGGCCGTGGCCCTCGCCGACCAGGTCGCCGAGGCGGGCCCGCTCGACATCCTGGTGAACAACGCGACGCAGACCGTGCGCCGCCTGCCCTCCGCCTACGCCGCCCTCGTCGACGGCGAGAGCGCCCCGCTGCCCGCCGGGGAACTGCCCGCCCACCACGTCATCGGCGCCTTCAACTCGGGTGCGGTCGACGGCCTGGCAGCCCTGCCTCTCGGCACCAGCGGCCTCGACGCCCAGCAGGTCGCCGACCTCGCCCTGGTCGCGGGCAACGCCAGCGTCGCCCGGCACCTCGACGGCACCGCCATCGACGCGGGCGGCCTGGTCCCCGATGTCGTCGACACCAACACCTGGGTGCAGACCATCGAGCAGATCTCCCCGGTCGAGCTCCTCGAAACCCAGCTGTGCAACTACACGGCGCCGTTCATCCTGATCAGCAAGCTCCGCCCGGTCATGGCGGACGCCGCCAGGAAGGCGACCAGCAAGCGCGCGTACGTCGTGAACGTCTCCGCCATGGAGGGTGTCTTCGGCCGCGGCTACAAGGGCGCGGGCCACCCCAACACCAACGCCGCCAAGGCCGCCATGAACATGGTCACCCGGACCAGCGGCCAGGAGATGTTCCAGACCGACGGCATCCTGATGACCTCGGTCGACACCGGCTGGATCACCGACGAGCGCCCCCACTACGACAAGCTGCGCCTGGCCGAGGAGGGCTTCCATGCCCCGCTCGACCTGGTCGACGGGGCCGCACGGGTCTACGATCCGATTGTGCGCGGCGAGCAGGGCGAGGACCTGTACGGCGTCTTCCTGAAGGACTACGCGCCCGGCAAGTGGTGAACCACCGGCTGTGACGTGTGGCCCGGCGCCCCCAGGGAACCCGGACCCTGGTGATTACCGCGCCAGGGAGTGACCATGGGTAGTCCACACAGCATTGATCCGCGAGCGCACCACGACCCGCGCAACCGCTATCCGACCGACGAAGAGTTCTACGGCAGTGACCGCCCCGACCACGCCGTACTGCCGGAGGACCGGCCACGCGGCGGCGGGGGTACGAGTCCGGTGAAGCACCGCGGCACGTGGGCCACGGTTGCGCTCGTCGCCGGCATCATCCTGCTGATCCTCGTGGGGATCGCACTTTTCCCGTGAGGGAGCCACAGCCATGGCCACCGTCACGAGCGAGGTGGTGCGTATGAGCGAAGACGGTCGTGGACGGCGTACTCCTGGGCGGAGTGCGCCGTCCTGACGCGGGTGCCCCCGTCCACCAGCAGATCCGCGCCGGTGATCCACCGCGCGGCGTCCGAGGCCAGCCACACCACGGCCCGCGCGACGTCCTCCGGCTCACCGATGCGCCCCAGCGGCAGCCCGGCGGCCAGCTCCTTCTCGCCCGGCTCCCACACGAACCGCGCCATCTCGGTGCGCACAAGCCCGGGGGAGACCGAG
Organism: Streptomyces sp. NPDC001157; assembly: GCF_053598255.1. Classification (NCBI taxonomy): domain Bacteria; kingdom Bacillati; phylum Actinomycetota; class Actinomycetes; order Kitasatosporales; family Streptomycetaceae; genus Streptomyces; species Streptomyces sp. NPDC001157. The sequence continues at coordinate 118,027 of NZ_JBSFJW010000026.1, read as the reverse complement.
TTGACCCGCACCTTCGGCGCGAGTTCCCCGGCGAGCTGCTGCGTCAGATGCAGCAGGGCCGCCTTGCTGGTGCCGTAGGCGCCGACGTTCGGCCCGACGTGCCCCGCGCCCTCCGTGCAGACGTTGACGACCGAGCCGCCGTGCTCGCGCATCCAGGCCCGCCACGCCCACTGCACCAGCCTGAGCGGCCCCTCGACGTTCACGGCGAACGCCTCCCGCCAGGCATCGGGATCGGCCTCCATGAGCGGTCCGTACGGCTGGTTCGTCGCCGCGTTGTTGACCACGACGTCGATCCGGCCGAACGCGCGCAGGGCCAGCTCCGTGACCTCCCGCAGATGATCCGGATCCGCGACGCTCCCGCTCACCCCGATGCCACCCAGCTCGTCGGCCGTGGAGCGCACCTCGTCCGCGTCCCGCGCGGTCACGCACACCAGCACCCCCGCCGCGGCCAGCTGCCCGGCGACGGCACGTCCGATCCCGCGGGTCGCCCCGGTGACGACGGCAGCCCTGCCCTCCAGCCCATGCCCGTCGAATGGGTGCCCCTTGACTGCGTACGACGACGTCATCGCCGTACCGTCTCATGACGGACCGTCAGTCGACAGCCCCGAGACGGGAGTTGCGTGCGGCGACCAGCTCCAGCACCGTGCGCCAGTCCTCCAGCACCCCCGCGTCGAAGCCGGCCGTGCGGCCCTCCTCGTCCGCCTGGCGCAGGCGCAGCAGATCCTCGTCGGCGGGCAGCTCACCGCGATGGTGCTCGCGCACCAGCCGGGCGACGCGCTCACCGAGCAGGCTTCGCACCGCGTCGGCGGCGCAGTCCGGGTGGGCGCTCTCGTCGCCCGGCCGCAGCAGCGGGCCGATGGCGTGGACCAGGCCGGCGACCTGGAGCTCCTTGTCGGCGGGGCGGCGGCGCCGCAGCAGCGCGGCGGTCTGCAGCGCGTGCTGGTGCAGATCCACCCGGCGACTTCGCAGGCCCGGGGCGTCCCATGAGCCCCGGCAGGCGTACAGCAGATCCATCAGCTCTTCGACACTGCGCAGCTCCATGCGCCAGTCCTTCCGCCGGACAAGCCGTTGCCGTCCTGTCAGCAGATCATGGCCTCCTTGCGATTCGGCCAACGGGACTTGAACTGCGTGGCCAGTTCACCGCGCTCCGTGACCTCACGCCACCGGCGAGGCATCCGCGTCGTCGGGAAGCCGCCGTCCCGTCACGGCAGAGAAGCAGTGCACGCCGTCCGCACGGATCGCCACCCGGAGAGTGCCCCCCTTGCCGTACGCGGAGCGTCCCGGGAGCCGGACGACGATGCGGGCGAGACCCTCGCCGGACCACGCCGTCGTATGGAGGTGGACGACGGCGCCGGTGTCCTCGACCCGCTCCACCACAAGATCCAGTCCCGGGGTCCGACGGTCCTCCCGCGACAGGAACTCGAACTGCTCGGGCCGGACGCCGAGCACGATCTCGTCGGCGCCCGCGGCCGCGGCCGCGCGCAATGTGACGCGGGGCAGCGGCACGTCGAGGCCGCCGAACCGGGCCCCGGTCGAAGACAGCGGAAGCCGGAAGAGGTTCATGGCGGGCGAGCCGATGAAACCGGCCACGAACGTGTTGGCCGGGTGCGCGTAGACCTCCTTCGGCGTGCCCACCTGCTGCAGCACACCGTCCCTGAGCACGGCGAGGCGATCGCCCACGGCCATCGCCTCGGCCTGGTCGTGGGTGACGTACACCGTGGTGATGCCGAGATGATGCTGCAGCCGGACGATCTGCATACGGGTCTGCGCCCGCAGTCGGGCGTCGAGATTGGACAACGGCTCATCCATCAGATACACCCGCGGATCCCGCACGAGCACCCGCCCCGTCGCCACTCGCTGCTGCTCGCCGCCCGCCAGTGACCTGGGCCGACGGCCCAGGAACTGCTCGAGGTCGAGGACGGAGGCGGCGTACTCGACGCGCTGCCGGGCGCGCACCCGGGACATGCGGGCGATCCTCAGGGCGAAGCCGATGTTGTCGGCAGCCGACAAATGCGGGTAGAGGGCGTAGTCCTGGAACACCATCGCGATGTCGCGGTCCCTGGGCGGAAGATGGGTGACGTCCCGGACGCCGATGAGGATCGAACCCGAGTCGACGTCCTCAAGTCCGGCGAGCATGCGCAGGCAGGTCGACTTTCCACAACCGGAAGGACCGAGCAGGACCATGAACTCACCGTCCCCGATCTCGAGGTCGAGCGAGTCCACGGCCGGCCGGTCCATCGACGGGAAGCACCGGGTGGCCTGGTCGAAGGTGACAGACGCCATGACATCCCCCTCCCGGACAGGTCCCTCGCACCCAGCATGGAACGGGTGTTGCCCCTTCGGCACGCCTGTAGACCGAACGAGTGATTGGAGAGGGGGCTGAAACAGGACGACTTATGACAGTAACCTCAAGTTTTCAGCCCCATAGAGCGGACGCCCGCTCATTTGGTTAATCTGGTGTGGACGGACAGTACCAACGGGTCCAACCCACACCCACGTCCGTCCCGGGGCAAGCCGGCAGACAACGGCCTGTTCTCACACGAGTTACCGGCGCCACCGCGTCCGAACTGCTTTCGACTCACACCCGAGCGGGCGTCAGGCGCCGGAGCGCAAAGTGACCGGCACGCCCCGAGGGTGACCCGACACATAAGGAGTGCGCGGTGACACCAGAGAAGACGAATCGCGAACAGCGCCCCAAGGAACGCACGGAGCGCCCCGGCCGACGGTCGGACGAACTCGGCAGCCTGGAAGTCTGGGCCCACGCGGCCCCCATCCGCCTGGCAGGCTACGAGGACGACCTCGCCGAGCCCCACATCCTGCCCAGCGTGGACTGACCCCGGCAGGACCTTCGCGATCGCCGACTGCATGGGCGTGCGAGACTCACGCCCATGCAGATCAGAGAAGCCGCGGCCGAGGACTGGCCGCGGATCTGGCCTTTCTGGCACCGCATCGTCGCCGCAGGCGAGACCTACACCTGGGACCCGGACACCTCCGAGGAGGCGGCCCGGGCCCTGTGGATGAACCCGGCCAAACATGTCTACGTCGCTCAGGACGAGAGCGGCGCCGTCGTCGGCTCGGCCTACGTCACCCCCAACTACGGCGGCCCCGCGGCCCACATCGCGAACGCCGGCTTCATGGTGGACCCCGACCGGGCGGGCCGCGGCATCGGCCGGGCCCTCGCTGAACACGTCCTGGCCGCCGCGAAGTCCGACGGCTACCGGGCGATGGTATTCAACGCCGTCGTCGAGACGAACCCGGCCGTGCAGCTGTGGACGTCCCTGGGCTTCGAGATCCTGGGCACGGTGCCGGAGGCGTACGAGCATCCGCGCTACGGGCGGGTGGGGCTGCATGTGATGTACCGGGCGCTGTAGGGCGCGGCGGTACGCAAGCACGAAGCTCTGCAGCAATCTTTTCGTGTCACTGAGAGCCTGTAGCCACCAGTGCCGCGGTGATGGGTTCGAGTTCGGTGATCAGTTCGTCGAGTTCGGCGGGGGACAGGGCGTCGTAGGGCGGGGCGGCGAGTTCGTCGGTGAGGGCTTCGATGCGGTGCTTGGTCGCGCGGCCGGCGTCGGTGAAGTGGCCGTCGGTGTCGACGAGTCCGCGTTCGCGCAGGCCGTCCATGACGGCGGCCAGGCGCTCCTTCGGCAGGTGATGGATGCGTCCGAACGACTCCGGGGGATGGATGCCCTGCTCCAGAGCGGAGAGCACATGGGCCTCCGTGCCGCCGATGCGCGCGCCGACGAGAGCGGCGATGTGCCCGTCGCCGCGGTGCTCGCGCAGCATGGTCGCGGCATGCCACAGCCGGGCGACGGGGTCGCCGGGTACCTCAAGGGTGCGCATTCCGGCGTACATCATCCGGCCTTCGGTGGGGGCGCTCGTAGCGGCCTTGGTGGTCAGGTCCGCGGCGCGCACCAGGCCCGGGGAGCCGGCCAGCTCGTCGCCGAGGATGCGCCGTAGGGAGGCCGCGCTGCCCCGCTCCCGCGCGGCGACGGAGGCCTCGGGCGGGATCGTCTCCCAGGCGCTGGGGATGTGCCGTGCGGCTTCCCCGTCGGCGAAGTTGTAGAAGGCCGCGTGCACGACCTGGGCCGGCACCCGTCCCAGTGGTGCGGCGCGGCTGGCGAAGTAGCCGTCCCAGTAGGTGCGGTGGCCGAGTGCGGCCAGTTCCTCGTTGCACTCGTCGGCCATGAAGGTGACCAGGCAGATCGGCTCCAGGAGCTCGAACATGCGGCGGGCGATGTGAGTCGTCGGATGCAGGTGCGTGGTGCCCATCGGGTTCTCCCTTTGTCAGGTGTGCCGACTTGGACCGTCCGGCATGCCGAAACTCATCGGTGACCGAAAGGGACGCAGTCGCCCTAGTCCTTGCGCCCCGTCACGGCCACCGTCACCCCGAGGCCGATCATGGTGAGGCCGCCGACGCCGCCGACCAGGGACAGCCGGCGCGGGGAGCGGGCGAACCAGCCGCGGGCGGTGGACGCGATCAGGCCCCACACGCTGTCGGAAGCCAGCGCGATCACGTTGAAGACCAGGCCGAGCAGCAGCATCTGCACCGTGACGTGTCCGCTGTCGCGGTCCACGAACTGCGGCAGCACGGCCGCGAAGAACACGATGGTCTTCGGGTTCGTCACACCGACCGCGAACCCCTCCCAGAAGGTGCGCAGTCCGCTGTGCGCGGGCACCTCGCCGCCCGCGAACGCAGCCCGCAGGGACCCGCGTTCACGCCACGCCTTCACCCCGAGGTACACCAGGTAGAGCGCGCCGGCCAGCTTGAGCACGGTGAAGACCAGGACCGAGCGTTCCACGACCGAGCCGATGCCGAACGCCACCGCCACGACCAGCAGATAGGCGCCGAGCGTGTTGCCCACCACGGTGGTCAGCGCCGCCCGGCGCCCCTGCGCGAGCGCCCGTCCGATCACGAACAGCACACTGGGCCCGGGTATCACGATCAGCAGGAAGGACAGCGCCGCGAAGGCGAGCAGACGGTCGGTGGACATCATGCGACCCATGCAAGCACGGGCAGGGGCCGCTCTTCAGCCCCATTTTCCCGGCGTCCACCGCCCTGCATCCCGCCTCCGCGGAACTACCGGTCCAGCGGCGCCGTCCGCTGCCACGGATGCAGCGTCTCCAGCTGCTGCGCCACCTCCAGCAGCATCGCCTCCGAGCCGGGGCGGCCCACCAGCTGGATCGCGCAGGGGGCGCCGGAGGGCAGGGTGCCGAAGGGGACGGACATGGCGGGCCAGCCGGTCAGGTTCCACGGCGGGGTCAGGGGCGAGTAGTTGGTGTTCGCGAGGACGTTGGCCAGCCAGCCCCGCTCGTGCCAGGCCACCGACCTGGGGGAGCGGCGGGCGAGCGCGGGGGTGAGCAGGACGTCGTACTCGGCGAAGAACGGCTCCATACGGCGGCGCAGGCGCTCCCGGCTGTCGCCGCCCCGGACGCTGCTCAGGAAGCGGCGGCCGATGGTGGCGTGCACGCGGGTGCGGCGGGTGAGCAGGCGCGGGTCCAGGCCCTGGGCGTCCACCGCGGTGCCCGCGGTCCAGTGGGCGAGCGACATGGTGCTCAGGGAGAGGGGGTAGGGCGGGTCGGCGCGGCGGACCTGGTGACCGGCCTTGATCAGGACGCCGGCCGCGTCGCGGGCCGCGGTCGTGTACGGCGCGCTGATGGTGACGCCGGCCAGAGGGCTGCGCAGCGAGACGGCGACCTTGCGCATGGCGGGCTCGTCCGGCGCCGTCACCTCGGCGTCCGCCAGCACTGCCAGCATCAGGCGCGCGTCCTCGACCGTCGTGGCGAGCGGGCCGTTCTCGGACATGCCGAACCAGTCGCCGTCGCTGATGCCCGCCGGGACGACTCCGTGGCCCGGCTTGATGGTGACCAGGCCGCAGTTGGCGGCCGGGATGCGCAGCGAGCCCATGCCGTCGTTGCCGAGGGCGATCGGCACCAGGCCGGCGGCGACCGCGGCCGCGCTGCCGCCCGAGGAACCGCCCGCCGTGCGGGTCGGGTCCCAGGGGTTGCGGGCGGTGCCGTGGACGCCCTCGGTGGTTCCGAAGATGCACAGCTCGGGCACGTTGGTCAGGCCCACGACCACCGCGCCCGCGGCCCGCAGCCGCGCCACCGTGATGTGGTCGTCGGAGGCGGGGGTGTCCGGCGTCGCGGCGGAGCCCACGCGGTTGGACTCGCCGCGCACCGCCAGGTTGTCCTTGACCGCCACCGGCACACCCGCCAGCGGCAGTTCGGCCAGATCGTCGCGGGAGGCCAGCTCGTCGGCCTCGGCGAGCGCCGCCTCGGCCCGCACCACCCGGAACGCCCCGACCCGGCCGTCCAGCCGCTCGATCCGGTCGAGGTGCTCCGCCACCACCTCACGGGGCGTGGCCCGCTTCTCGCGTACGGCGGCGGCGATCTCGGCGGCGGTCCGGCCGACCCAGCTGGTCACGGGCGCTCCTCGGGGTGCGTGACGTGGAACTACTCATGAGTACGCAGAGCACTCTGCCCCGCCGCGGCCGCCGCGTCGAGAGCACTCGCTCTTGGACATACGGGCGGCTCGTCTCGGACTTTTCGCGGGCCGTCGGCCGGCCATGACGGCTTCACTCGCAGGTCGTCCGATCAATGGATCAACTCCCATGCGATCACGCCCCATTGACAGGCCCCTGAGCCCGCCCAATCATCAGACATCGGATGAATCGGGAGCCGCTCATGAGTATGAGTCCCTGTCCCAGACGTCAGGTCCTGACGGCCGCCGCCTCAGTCGCCGCCGCGGCCGCCGCCCTGCCCCTCACCACCGCGCCGGAGGCGCACGCCGCCGAACCGGCCGCCTCCCCTCAATGGGTCCCCGTCCCCGCCCCGGTCCCCGTCCCGCTCGACAGCCTCTACGACAACGACGGCATCGACACCGCCTCCGCCCCCGGCGGCGACTTCGACGGCTCCGGCTACACCTTCCCCGGCGAGGAACTCCCCGCGGGCCGCATCGAGGTCGACGGCATCCCCTTCCTCTTCCCGGCCGCGACCGCGGGCGCCAAGAACAACGTCGTCGCACTCGGCCAGCGCATCGAACTCCCCAAGGGCCGCTATCTCTCGGCGGTCTTCCTCACCGCCGGCAGCTACGGCAACGCCACCGGCAAGGCCACCGTCCACTACGCCGACGGCTCGACCAGCACCGCCGGCCTCACCGGCGCCGACTGGTACTCGGCCGGCGGCTCCCTGTCCGCGCCCTACCGCTACAAGCCGGACGGCACCAAGGACGAGCACGGCGTGGGCATCGGCACCTCGGAGGCGTGGATTGACCCACGGCGCGAGGCCGTGGCCGTCACCCTGCCGGTCACCAACCCGGCCGAGGCGAACAAGACCGCCCTGCACGTCTTCGCGCTCTCCCTCCAACCCGTCGCCCAGGGGCGGGCGTTGGCCCTGCACGACGCCCGCTCCACCCACTCCCTGCTGGCCGCCACCGGCGCCCAGAGCGTCGAGGCCACCGTCGTCAACGCCGGTACCGTCGCCGTCCTGGCCGCCGACGAGGTGTCCGTACGCGTCGACGTCCCCGGCGCCCGCACCGTAGAACCCGCCCGGATACGCCGCCTCGACCCCGGCGAACAGGCCCGCGTCCGCGTCGGCATCCGCAACCGCACGGGCACCGCGCCCGGAACGCAGCAGGACGGCTCGGTGGCCGTCGCCGGACGGGGCACCCAAATCGCCGTACAAAAAGGAAGGTTGACGCTCGGCACGGCCGACTACCAGCCCAGCGAAGCCTCCCTCGCCGCCCACCAGGCCCCGTACTGGTTCCAGGGCGCCAAGTTCGGCATCTTCATCCACTGGGGTGTCTACGCGGTGCCCGCCTGGGCGCCGGTCGGCAAGCAGTACGCCGAGTGGTACTGGGACCAGATGCAGGACCCGAACAACCCCACGTACGCCCACCACCGGGCCGCCTACGGCGAGGACTTCGCCTACGACGACTTCATCCCGCGCTTCACCGCCGAGAAGTACGACCCGCGCGCGTGGGTGGAGCTGTTCCGGGACGCGGGCGCCCAGTACCACGTGCTCACCTCGAAGCACCATGAGGGCTTCGCCCTGTGGGACACCAAGGTCTCCGACCGCAACGCCGTGCAGCTGGGCCCGAAACGGGACCTGGTCAAGGAGCTGTTCGAGGCGTCCCGGCGCCACGCCCCCGGACTCCACCGCGGCCTCTACTTCTCGATGCCCGAGTGGTTCAACCCCGACAACCCGTGGATGGGCCACGCCCCGCGCAACCCGTACACCCTCGAACCGGTCCCCTACACCGGATACACCGCGGGCAAGGACTACGTGAAGGACTACCAGGCCCCGCAGCTGCTGGAGTTGATCCACGGTTACGACCCGGAGCTCATCTGGTGCGACATCGGCGGCGTGAACGACAGCCTTCACGTCCTCGCCGAGTACTTCAACCACGCCAAGAACCGGGCCCGTCCGATCGACGTCACGGTCAACAATCGCTCGGGCATCGCCTTCCACGACTTCACGACCCCCGAGTACACGACGTACGAGAACACGGTCGTCGCCAAGTGGGAGTCCAGCCGCGGCCTGGACCCCTTCAGCTACGGCTACAACAGCGCGACCCCCGACGACGCCTACATGACCGCCGAGGAGGTCGTGCACAGTCTCGTCGACATCGTCTCCAAGAACGGCAACTTCCTGCTCGACATCGGCCCGCGCGCCGACGGCACCATCCCTCAGATCATGCAAACCCGGCTGCGTGAGACGGGCGCCTGGCTCAAGGTCAACGGAGAGGCGATCTACGACACGACCTACTGGTCGCGGATGGCGCAGCTCGGCGACGACCTGCGCTTCACGGTCCGCCCCGACCAGGCCTTCTACATCCACTCTCTGACCCGCCCGGGCGCGAGGCTCACCGTCGAGGCACCGGTGCCGATCCGCGGCGGCGACAGGGTGACGATGCTCGGCCACGACCGGCCACTGACCTGGAGCGTCAACAAGGGAGCCTTGGTGATCGACGTACCCGAGACGGCCCGGAGAGCGGGACAGCATGTGTGGGTGTTCAAGGTGGAGTGGCATGGGTGAGCCGGGTCGTCATCCGGCGGGCGCCGCGACGGGAGGCTCGGCAGGCGCCTTGACCTTCGGCGGGCGGGCGAGGAACACACTCACGACGATGATCCACAGGCCGCCCGCGAGGAAGGCGAAGAATCCCACCCACGGAATGAAGGTGGCCACGCCGAGAATGACTCCGGCCCAGCCGAGCCAGCGCGGCAAAGGCGTGCCGCTGCGTGCCGTGTCCAGACCGGCCGCGAGCATCATGACGCCGATTCCCGCGGCAAAGGGAATGAAGAAATCGGTGCTGATGGCATTCATCGCCTGAAATGCCTGGCCGCCGACCCGCCGTTTGTCACTGGCGTCGACCATGGCGAGGGTGAGGCTCGACGCCGTCCAGAAGCCCACCGCCGACAGAATGCCGCCGGCGAAGGCGACTTGCGGCAGCCAGCCGTGCCGGTCGGCCTCGGAGAGGTGGTGGCGCAGGTTCCCGGCGAAGAACAACAGGAACGCCGCAGCCAGGACCAGCAGATACAGGGCGACACCCTGCCGCGTGTCGTGCTGGTGGTAGAAGAGCTTGATCTGCGGGCCGGGATCTCCGATGTCCGGTGTCGACCCGCCTACGGAGAAAGCGACCACAATCAGAATGACGGCAACAATGCCGGTGAATGGTCCGAGGCGCATCGGAAACCTCCGATCCGGGCATACGGATACCTCTATTCAGGCTTTCACGCAACTCGAAGCCCGGCAACTCGACTGTTATTCGTCGGTGCGTTTCACGAGTGGGAGCGGCGGTGCCGGCGGATTCGCCAGACGGCAAGGGTCACGAGGACGATTGCGGCGGAGGCCAGGGCAAGGGTTCGGCCCACCAGGCCCTCGACGCGTTCGTAGGCGGCTCCCACGGCATAACCGAGGAGGACGTTGCCGACACCCCAGACCAGGCCGCCCACGGCGTTGTAGAGGAGGAAGCGGCGGTACGCCATGTTCGACGCGCCCGCCATCGCCGGAACGAAGGACCGTGCGAAGGCGACGAAGCGGCCGACGAAGACCGCCGCCGGACCACGCCGGCGGATCAGGTCGCGCGCCTTCTCCACCCGCTCGGCCCGTCGGCGCAGGGGGCCGCGGGAGAGCAGCGGGGGCCCGGCGCGCCGGCCGATCTCGTAGCCGACGCTGTCCCCGGCGATCGCCGCGAGGACGACGGCGAGTGTCAGCCAGACCAGCTCCACGTTGCCCTGCCGGGCCAGCACGCCACCGATGATCACCGCGGTCTCGCCGGGCAGGACGAACCCGAAGAACAGCGCGTCCTCGGCGAAGACCAGGGCCGAGACCACGAGGTAGACCACGGGCCCGGACAGGTCGGCGAGCCAGTCGACAAGAGCGTGCATCTGCCGACCCCCTTCTCTGCCGGGTACGAGTACCCGGCAGCGGCGGCTTGGCCCGCGGCCGTCCGGCGCAGCAGGAAGTTCACGGCGGTCATGGTCAGGAGCGGCTCGTCGTGCTGGGTGAGGACTTCGATTCCGGTGTGGACCAGTCCGCGGTCCGGCTTGGAGCGGGACGGGCGGCTCTCCCGCACGGTTCGGGGAGGCCAGGCCGCCCACCTTGCTGATGTAGTGGTCGGTGTACAGCCGCATCATGACGGCGCAGGTGTGCCAGCCGCTGGCGATCAGCCCCTGGTACGGGCCCCGCATTGGTCCTCGATGGGTACGGCGAAGTCCGGGTCGCTCTGCGTGGTGGTCGTCGGTGCTGTCATTGGCGGCACGACAGCCGCCAGGTGCGTCGGTCTCGGGGCGCGGCGGGCTCAGATGTCCTTGAGGACCTGTTCCAGGAAGGGCACCGAGTCCACGGCCGGCGAGGCCACCAGGCTCAGGCGGTCCATGACGGCGAGGTAGTGGTCGACCTCCTCGGGCTTGTCCAGGTACAGGGCGCTGGAGAGCTGCTCGAGGTAGACGACGTCCGGCAGGTCCGGGACGGGGAAGCGCAGCACGGTGATCGGTCCGCCGGCCGCCGCGTGACCGCCGACGTGGAAGGGCAGCACCTGGAGCGTCACGTTCGGCCAGGAGGCCGCCTTGATCAAGTGCTGCAACTGGGCGCGCATCACCTCGGCCCCGCCGAGCGGGCGGCGCAGCGCCGCCTCGTCCACCACGACCCACAGCTTCGGCGCGTCCGGACGGCAGAGCAGTTCCTGCCGGGTCATGCGCAGCTCGACCCGGCGGGCGATCGCGTCCGGGGAGGTGATGGGATGACCGAGCCGGATGACGGCCTCGGCGTACTCGGGGGTCTGCAACAGGCCCGGGATGAACTGGACTTCGTAGGTCCGGATGAGGGAGGCGGCCTCCTCCAGGCCGAGATGCTGCTCGAACCAGCTCGGGAAGGCGTCTCCGTACGCCCGCCACCAGCCGGGTTCGTTGGCCCGCCGCACCGAGTCCAGGAACTCCTGGTGTACGGCAGGGTCCTGGACGCCGTACAGGGTGAGCAGGTCGGCGATGTCGCGCTGTTTGAAGCCGACGCGGCCCAGCTCCATGCGGCACAGCTTGGCGTCCGAGGCGCGTATGGCCGCAGCGGCCTTCTCCCGGCTGATGCCGAGGGATTCGCGCAGGCGGCGCAGGCGGGTGCCCAGCATGATGCGCTGCACGGTGGGCCCGCCGCGCCGCAGGCTCAGGACGTCGGCACCGGAGGGAATGGGTTCTCGCTGAACTGCCGTCATGGTCATCCCCTCGGCCGCCGCACCGGCTGCGTCTGCATGTGTTCGGGACTCAACCAAGCAGGGTAGCACCGAGGCATCGTACGGCTGCGGTGCGTGAAGTCGCCGGAAGGCGCCGACCGGTGGCCGGCGCTTTCCGGCTGTCCGCGGGTGTGCCCGACCTCAGCCGGCGGGGAGTAGGCCGTCGAAGTCGCCGTCCTTCACACCGCGGACGAAGGCGGAGATCTCGGCGCTGGTGTAGACGAGCGCCGGACCCTGGGGGTGGCGGGAGTTGCGGACGGCGACGCTGCCGTCCGGGAGGGCGGCGAGCTCGACGCAGTTGCCCTCCGGGTTGCTGTGGTGGCTCTTGCGCCAGACCGCCCCTGCCAGTTCGGTGGCAGGCATGCCGTTGCTCACGTGCTGCATCTGAACCTCTTTGAGATGAAGTCGCGTTGAGTGGACTCGTGGTCGGCGCTGCAATTGCATCTTCAATTGCATCCACGGGTGGTGTGCGGGACGATAGCGCCCGGCGCCCACTGCTCGCAAGATCATCTGCAATTGCAGCGGTAATTGCCGATGCACTTGCGTGCGGACTGGCGGACGTAGCACGATACTTCGCACAGGTGTAGCGCTCGGTTGTTCTCTCCGCAGGGGTACCAGGGGTCGCGATGTCCGCAGAGCAAGTCGCAGAACCGGTCAACCCCCTGCGTATCGAGGCGACTTGGCAGTGGCTGTGCCAGGCCGTGGACGACATCGGCCGGCCCGGGCCCGGCCTGAGCTTTCCCCTCGCCCCGAGTTCCGCGGACGGCTGCGGCCCCGCCCACTGCTCGGTGCTCGTCGTACCGCCGATCGCTCAATCCGCCCACATCGCCCGCGACTTCATGCGAACGACGCTCGTCGACCGAGCCGCGGAGGAACGCGTCGAGGACGTGGCGGTCACCGTGTCGGAGCTGCTGAGCAACGCCCTGCGCTACGGCCGGGCAGCGGACGGCGCGGCGGAGTTGCAGCCGGCGCTGTGGCTCGCGTACTGGGACCGCTGGTCCTGCGCCGTGTGCGCGGTCACCGACGAGAGCGACCTGGTCCCCGTCGCCGTGCAGGCCGACGAACTCGCCGAGTCGGGACGGGGACTGCAGGTCGTCTCGGTGCTGAGCGACGCATGGGGATGGAACCCGCGGGCCGGCGGCGGAAAGCTCGTCTGGGCCCTGTTCCGTCTCTGAGGCCCCACAGTGCCGCAGCGGTCGGTTCGGCCGTCGCACCGGCTGGCCACGCAGGGGAACGCGGGGTACACCGATAGGACCAGAGCCGAGGAGGTGCGGTCCCGTGGGTGAGGTGCAGGTGTCGGCGCAGGACGGCGAGGTGCGCATGGGGCTCGGCGACGACCTCGTGGTGCGGCTGGCCGAGAACGCCACCACCGGCTACCGGTGGCACGTCGAGGGCATCGAGGGCGGCCTTGAGGTGGCGGCCAGCGACTATGCGCCGCCGGGAGAGCTCGCCCCGGGCGCCGGTGGCACCCGGGTGCTGCGGCTGCGGCCGACCAAGGCCGGTGAGGGGCGCCTTGAGCTCGTGCTCAGGCAGCCGTGGGGCCACGACGTGGCCGACCGGTACGCGTTGCGCGTCACCGTCGAGTGATGTCGGAGGGGCCGCGTCCGGCACACCCGGCCGCGGCCCCTCCCCGTGCAGGGCTACAGCAGGTAGATCTCGTGGACCAGGCCGTCGGCCTCCTCGCGGAAGGAGATCGGCCGTCCCGTCTGGCGGGCCTGGGAGGCCAGCGTCGTCAGCGCGGTGAACGCCCAGTCGCTGCCGTTGAAGATCTTCTTCCAGGCGCCGCCCTTGACGTGCAGGAAGGCGTTGCGGGTCTGGTTGATGGACCACATCGCGTCGACGATCGCGTTCTGCGTCCACGTGCCCGTGACCGCCGTGGCGGCCTGCGCCGCCGCGAACGCCTGGAGGTCGCCGCGGAGTTCGGGCGTGATCGTCGGCCGGGCCTCGCCGGACGCCGTCTGCTCGAACCGCGCGACCATCACATCACTGGCCGGCTTGCCCTGCGCGGTGAGCGCGCTGCCGTTCAGGCCGATGTCCACGCCCGGCGGCAGCAGTACGGGCCGCCCGGCCTCGTCCTGCTCGGCCGCGGAGCGGACCGCCTGCGTGGTGGGCGGCTGCTGCTTCGGCTGCTGGGGGCCGCTGTTCTGCGGGCTCATGTCGTGCTCTCCTCTCCCTGGTTTCCCGGTCTCACCAGGCGTAGATCTGCTGGACGCTGCCGTTGTCCTCGTACAGGCCGACCTTGGCGCCGTTCGCCTTGGACGCGGCGAGTTCGGCGAGCATCGCCGCGTCGGTCGCGCCGACGGTGCCGTTGAGGTTCAGCCAGCCGCGCAGCTCGCCGTACGCCCACACATTGGCGTCGATCTCGTTGCTCCACAGCGCGAGGATGCGCTGGTCGGGCAGCCAGTTGTGGATGAGCGTGCCGAGCGCCGCCACGTTGTGCCAGGTCTCGATGCCGCACTCGCCGTAACCGATGCGGAAGAAGCCCTGGTCGCCCCAGCCCGGACCCCAGCTGTTCTTGCCGATCCAGCACTGCTGCGCGTCGTCGTAGCCGACGAGCGTGACACAGTGGCCGCCCGCGAGGTCACCGGTGCGGTGCCGGTAGACGCCGCTGGAGTAGCTGAAGAAGTCCTGGTAGACCAGGAAACAGGCGGTGATGGAGCCGTAGCGTGCGATGTTCTCCTTCATCGCCGCCGGGTTGTTGGTGACGGACTGCCAGGAGCGGATCTTCACCAGGCGGTTGGGCCAGTCGGCGTTGAGCTTGGAGGCGTCCTGGTCGCCCGCCGTGTACGGGAAGTACTCCTCGATGGTGATGCCGTTGTCCCGCGCCTGGTCGGCAAGGGGCTCCGGGAACCAGCCGGTGGAACAGGTACGGCCGGCCTGACGGCCGTAGTAGTAGAACGCCTGCGCCTCGGACAGGTCGACCGGCAGATAGGGCGCGCCGTAGCTGAAGCGCGTGACGTGCTCCATCATGCCCACGGTGCCGAAGGCCACGCAGGAACCGCACGAGCCCTGGTTCTTGACCGGCGTGGTGTAGTTGACGCCGCCGATGTTGCGCAGGTCGAACGCGGTGGGTGCGCCCACCGAGTCGGCGGTGGCCGCCACGGCCGCTGCGATGTTGCTCTGCTTCGCGCTCTCGATCGCGGAGCGGTCGCCGGACTCGACGGGGACACCGAGGCGCACCACACGCTGCTCCTCGGTGAGCGCCGTCATGCTGGTCGTGGTCATGTGCCACGGATTGCCCGCCTGGTCGAGTACCGACCTGAGGTGGTCGAGGTCCAGCGGGTCGTTGACAGGCATGAGGAACCCTCCTTCGTGCTCGGGGCGTGTCGGTGCCCCTGCCGGCCGCCGCACGGCGGGCAGGGCAGGGCAGGGCGGAGCGCGGCCGGGCCCGGACGGGGCGGGGCGCGTCCGTCACGCCGCGCGGGCACACGTCGCCGCACGGCGGGAAACGTTGGAAACGGTGGCAACTACGAAACGGCGGTACGGACGGCGCTGGTCGCCGACTTCCGCCTGGACGGGATCACATTCTCTGAGAGGCTTTCACAGCCGTACCCCCGTAGTTGAGCGACAGCGGCAACCCCCGGTGCTCCGCGGCTGTCGAGAGGCAGCTAAGCAGAGAACCGGGGGGTCGGGAATACGCCGGAATGCGGGTACCACAAGGGAGAGACACCCCTCCTCTTCGCCACCGGATCAGGCGCCCCGTGCCGCCCCCGTGCTCTCCCGCACGATCACCCGGGGCACCGGCACCCGTACCGTACGCGCCGGTCCGCCGTCCACCAGGGCGGACAGCCAGGGCTTGACCATGCGGCACAGAGCCGAGTCCTCCCAGGCCACCACCGACACGTCGGCCGGTACGGAGAAGCCGAGTTCGGTCGCGGTGGCCACGCCGGCGACGGCCATCACGTCGTTGTCGTAGATAAGGGCGGTCGGGGGTGCGGGCCGCCCGAGGACCCGGCGGGTGACGGCGCGCCCTCCGCGTTTCCCGGACCCGGAGACCGACCAGGTCCTCCACCGTTTCCGGCACGCGCTGGTGCCGGGGGCGGGGATCGGGGACGCGGTGCGCGAAGGGTGGTGGATCAATGTGCGGGAGGGGCGGATCAACCAGGCGGCGCAGGCAGAACCGTTGGTGGCCGTCGATCACGAAGCGGTCGTGGTCACCGCGGTCAAGCTGGCCGACGACGACGGCGGCGACGTCGTGGTCGGTTTCCACGAGGCCCACGGGGACGCGCCCGGGGGATGCTCACAGCCGGGTTCGAGGTGGCGGGCGTGACGGAGACGGATCTGCTGGAACGCCCGGTGCCCGAGACGGAGATCGAGCGACGGGAGGGAGACCGGGTCGGTGTGCGGCTGCGCCCCTTCCAGCTGATGACCCTGCGTTCCGGCGGGCCTCAGGAGGCCCGGCGACGGGATCGGTGTATGACGGCCGGGTTGCCGCCCGGCCGGCCTTTCCTCCGTGTGCGTGCGCCCCCGATGATGTCCCGATGAGACGAAGCACGGTCACCGACCCGGACTGGTCCGCGGAGCCGGACCCGATACTGGCCCTCGCGCGGCAGGACTTGGCGTTCTACGGGCGCACCCGCGACCGGGCCAGACGGCTCCACCACGCCACGGAGCTGGGCGCCCTCGCCTCCACGTCGGCGACGGTCGTGGCGGCCGGGCTGCATGCCCCGGCCTGGCTGACCGCGCTGATCGCGGGCGGCGCCGTCTTCTTCACCGGCGTGCGGCAGCTGTTCAACCCCGGCGCTCGCTGGATCGCCGGTGGGCAGTCCCACGAGACCCTGCGGCGCGCCGTCGACCGTTATCTGCTGCTGCCGCCGGCGGAACGCGATGCGGCGGCGCGCGCCGCGCTGCAGACAGCGATCGAGGAGGTGGGTGGCAACGAGCTGCGGGAGTGGGCCGAGACGCAGGGGCAGCGCGCCAGTGCCTCGCTGCCTGCGGCGAGCGGCTGAACCCGGCAGCCTGCGCGCAGTCGGGGGATCGCTGGAGGTCAGACCGCCAGTGCGGGGATCACCTCGTCGGCAATGCGGTCCGCGAGGGCGGTGGGATCGCCGATCGGGGTGAACAGGACGAGACCCGCGCCGGCGTCGATCACCTCGCGGACGGCGGCCACGCAGTCGTCCGGCGTGCCGGCGATCGCGGCGGCCTCGATGCGGGGAATGCGCCGGCCGTAGATGCGGGCCAGCCCGGCGTTGACCCGCTCACGCGCCAGCCCGGCGTCCGCATCGATGTCGATGTAGACCCGTTTGGCGATCGGGAAGTCCGTCCTGCCCGCCTTGGCCGCCGCCTCGGTGACGAACGCGACCTGCTCCCTGAACGCGGCCGTGGTCGACGACCCCGCCCCGAAGAACCCGTTCCCCAGCCGCACCGCACGCCGAAGCGCCGACTCGCTGGATCCGCCGAACCACAGCGGAGGATGCGGCTTCTGGAGCGGCTTCGGCTCCAACACGGCGTCCTGGAGCTGCCAGAACTCGCCGTCGAAGGTGACGCTCGGCTGCGTCCACAGGGCCTTGGTGAGGGCGATGCCCTCGGAGAAACGGGCCAAGTACCGGGCCTTGTCCATGCCGAACGCGGCGAACGGCCGGTCAGGGCCGCCGGAGCCGACCCCCACCTCCAGTCGGCCGCCGCTCATCTGGTCGATGGTCGCCAGTGCCTTGGCGAAGTGCACGGGCTGGTGCAGCGTGCTGACGAACACCGTGGTGCCCAGCCGCAGCCGCGTCGTGCACGCGGCGGCGTACGTCATGGCCTCCATCGGCGACAGCACCGACCCGGTCCCCAACGGCGACTCCTGCGCCCACGCGCTGTGGTACCCCAGGTCCTCGGCCTTCGCGAAGTACTCGCGGAAGGCTCCCGGATCGAACTGGCCGTCTCGATAGAACTGAGGGATGGAGATGGCATATCGCATGGCTCCAACGTATCGACGACCGCAGCCGAATGCGGCCCGTTGGGGAGTCCGCCGTCAGAGCGGCCAGGCCGACGGTCGCGTCTGACCTCCCAACTGCGCCCGCAGCCACTCCTCCACCTCGCCCACATGTGCGGCCGCCGCAGCCCGTGCCGCCTCCGGGTCGTGGGCCACCAGGGCGCGGTGGATCGCCGCGTGCTCGCGCCGGGTGCGGGCGAAGGCGCCCTCCTCCTGGTAGCCGCGCCAGACGCGGGCGCGGAAGGTGCGGGAGGACAGGCCTTCCAGGATGGCCGCCATGGTGTCGTTGCCCGCGGCGGCCGCGATCTCGCGGTGGAAGGCGAGGTCGTGGGCGAGGATCTCCTCCGGGTCCTCGGTGGCGTTCATCGCCGTGAGGTGCTTTTCGACCTCGGCCAGCTGGTCAGGGGTGATGCGGGCGGCAGCCAGGGCGGTCGCCGTCGACTCCAGGATGCGGCGCACCTCCAGGAGCTCCACCAGGCGCGGCCCCCGGGACAGGTCGGCGACCACCCCGAACGTCTCCAGCAGGTCGCCGGCCTCCAGTTGGGTGACATAGATGCCGGAACCGTGCCGGGCCTCCAGCACACCGAGCACCGTGAGCGCGCGGATCGCCTCGCGCATCGAGCTGCGGGAGATGCCCAGCTGGACGGCGAGATCACGTTCGGTGGGCAGCCGCTGGCCGGGCTCCAGACGGCCCTCGCCGATCATCGCCTTGATCCGCTCGATGGCGCGCTGCGTCACCGTGCCCTTCTGCGGGGCGGTCTCGTCCACGCCATGCCTCCTGTCACCCGGTGCGCCGCAGTCTAACCACGGAGGTGGTCCGACCAATACTGTCAGAAGGCGGGAAAATCTGCCGTCGGAGGGTGTTGTTCCGGGGAAGTGGTCTGATAAATATGCGGGCATCTGCTCGAACACGCTCAACGAGGAGCCGCCAGATGCCCGGCACGACAGTGGGGAAGCGGAACAGGTTTCGAATGATCGGTGTGACGGCCGTGGCCGCGAGCGCCTCGCTCGCGCTCGCCGCCTGCGGCAGCACCAAGGACACCGGGGGCTCCGGCAGCGCCGGAGGCGGCGGCACCGGCAAGGTCGGGGTGATCCTGCCCCTGCTGACCTCGCCGTTCTGGCAGTCGTACAACGACTACGTGCCGAAGACGGCGAAGTCCGAAGGTGTCGACGCGCTCAAGACGGTCAACTCCAACAGTGACCCCTCGCAGCAGATCACCGATATCAACAACCAGCTCAACCAGGGTGTGAAGGGCCTGGTAGTCGCCCCGCTGGACAGCGCCGCCATCGAGGCCGGCCTCGACCAGGCCGACCGCAAGGGCGTGCCGGTCGTCGCGGTCGACGTCGCGCCCGACAAGGGCAAGGTCGCCATGGTCGTGCGCGCCGACAACGTCGCCTATGGCACCAAGGCCTGCGACTACCTGGGGCAGCACATCACCAGCGGCAAGGTCGTGCAGATCATGGGCGACCTGGCCTCGGTCAACGGCCGGGACCGCTCCGAGGCCTTCCGCTCCTGCGTGAAGAAGAAGTACCCGGGGCTCAAGGTCCTGGAGATCCCCGCCAAGTGGGAGTCCGACACCGCGGCCTCCAAACTCGACACCCTCCTCAACGCCAACCCCGACATCAAGGGCATCTACCTGCAGGCCGGCGGCGTCTACCTGGCGCCGACCCTGCAGACCCTGAAGTCCAAGGGCCTGCTGAAGAAGGCCGGTACCGCGGGCCACATCACCATCGTCTCCAACGACGGCATCCCGCAGGAGTTCGACGCCATCCGCAAGGGCGAGATCGACGCGACCGTGTCCCAGCCCGCCGACGCCTACGCCAAGTACGGCATGTACTACATCAAGGCGGCGATGGAGGGGAAGACCTTCAAGCCGGGCCCGACCGACCACGACTCGACCATCGTCAAGCTGCCCAGCGGCATCCTTGAGGACCAGCTGCCCGCGCCGCTGGTGACCAAGGGCAACGTCGACGACCCCAAGCTGTGGGGCAACACGGTCAAATGAGCGACCCCAGCACCCCGCTCGCCGAGGCGCGGGACATCGTCAAGCGGTACGGCCCCACCACCGCCCTCGCGGACGGCCGGCTCACCGTGCTGTCCGGCGAGTCCCACGCCCTCGTCGGCCGCAACGGCGCCGGCAAGTCGACCCTGGTCCGGATCCTCACCGGCCTGGAGGCGCCCGACGAGGGCACGGTCCGCTTCGACGGCGAGCCCGCGCCCCCACTCGCCGACCGCGACGCCTGGCGCCGCAAGGTGGCCTGCGTCTACCAACACCCCACGGTCGTCCCCGAGTTGACCGTCGCCGAGAACCTCTTCATCAACCGGCAGCCGCTCCAGCGCGGCTTCATCAGCTGGCGCCGCCTGAAGACCGAGGCCGCCGCGCTCCTCGACACCTGGGACGTGCACGTCGACCCGGAGGCCCGCACCGCCGACCTCAAGGTCGAGGACCGGCAAATGGTCGAGATCGCACGGGCGTTGAGCTTCGGCGCCCGCTTCATCGTCCTCGACGAACCGACCGCCCAGCTCGACAACCGCGAGATCGAGCGGCTCTTCGACCGCATGCGCGGACTGCAGGACTCCGGTGTCACCTTCCTGTTCATCTCGCACCACCTGCAGGAGGTCTACGAGGTCTGCCAGACCGTCACCGTCCTGCGGGACGCCCGCTGGATCACCACGGCCCCGGTCGCCGACCTGCCGAGGGCGGCGCTGATCGAGGCGATGGCGGGGGAGTCCATCGAGACGATCGCCGGACAGGCCGTACAGGAAAGGCTCGTCGACGACAGCGCGCCCGTGCTCCTCGACGCCCGAGGGCTCACCTCGGAGTCGTACGAGGACATCGACCTGACCGTCCGCCGCGGCGAGGTCGTCGGGCTCGCCGGATCCAGCGCCAGCGGCAAGATCGAGCTGGCGGAGGCCATCGCGGGCCTGCGCACACCCACCGGCGGCACCGCCCGACTGAACGGCGAGCGGCTGCGGTTCGGCTCCGTGCAGGCCGCCCTGAAGGCCGGTGTCGGCTGTGTCCCGCGCGACCGGCACGACCAGGGCCTGGTCGCCGGCATGACCATCGGCGACAACGCCACCATGAGCGTCCTGGACCGGCTCGGCCGTCTCGGCTTCATCGGCACCGACCGCAGACGCGGCTTCGCCGCCGAGCTGATCGACCGTCTCGACATCCACACCGAGGGCCCCGAGCAGCCCGTCTCCGACCTGTCCGGCGGCAACGCGCAGAAGGTCGTCATGGCCCGCGCCCTCGCCTCCGACCCCCGTCTGCTCGTCCTGATCAACCCCACCGCGGGCGTCGACGTGAAGTCCAAGGAGTCACTGCTGGCCCGCGTGGACAGCGCCCGAGAGGACGGCACCGCGGTCCTGGTCGTCTCCGACGAACTCGACGACCTGCGGCGCTGCGACCGCGTCCTCGTCCTCTTCCACGGCCGCGTCGTCGCCGAGCACCCGGCGGGCTGGCGCGACCACGAGCTGATCGCCTCCATCGAAGGAGTGGACCATGGCTGACACCAAGGCTCCGCCGGTGAAGCCGGTGAGCATGCCCGACGGCCGGGCGGCGAGGGCGGTCCTGCTGCGCCGCGCCCGCGAACTCGCCCTGGTACCGGCGCTGTTGCTGCTGCTTCTGCTGGGTGCCGTACTGAACGACTCCTTCTTCACCGAGGCCACCCTGATCTCCATCCTGGCCTCGTCGGCATCGCTGGCGATGGTGGTGCTGGCCGAGTCGCTGGTCCTCATCACCGGCAAGTTCGACCTGTCCCTGGAGTCGGTGGTCGGCATAGCGCCGGCGGTGGCGGCGCTGCTGGTGCTGCCGGCCGCCGAGGCCGGCTGGGGCACGGAACTCCCCGCCGGTCTCGCTCTCCTGGCCATCCCCCTGGTGGGTGCGGCCATCGGTGCCATCAACGGCTTCCTCGTCGTGAAGGTGAGGCTCAACGCGTTCATCGTCACCCTCGCCATGCTGATCATCCTGCGCGGGCTGCTGGTCGGTGCCACGAAGGGCAAGACACTGTTCGGCATGCCCGATGCGTTCTTCTCGCTGGCCACCACCACGTTCCTGCGCATCCCGATCTCCGTGTGGGTGGCCGCCGCGGCCTTCGCGATCGCCGGGCTGCTGCTCAAGTACCACCGGGTGGGCCGTTCGTTGTACGCGATCGGCGGCAACCTGGAGGCGGCCCGCGCCGCCGGCATCCGTGTCGACCGCGTCCGGCTCGGCGTCTATGTCGTCGCCGGTGTCCTCGCCTCGGTCGGCGGTCTGATGTACACCGGCTACGTGGGAGCCATCGGCGCCAACCAGGGCCAGAACATGATCTTCACCGTGTTCGCCGCCGCCGTGATCGGCGGGATCAGCCTCGACGGCGGCAAGGGCACCATGTTCGGCGCCCTGACCGGCGTACTCCTGCTGGGTGTGGTCAAGACCATGCTGACCATGGCCCAGGTGCCGTCGTTCTGGATCGACGCCATCTACGGCGGAATCATCCTGCTCGCGCTCATCCTCGCCCGCCTCACCACGGGACGCGCCCAGGACTGACCACCGCCCCTGCCCCCGACCGAAAGGCCCTCCGTGTCCCCGACGCCCGGCCCCTCCTGCCGCATCACCGCGGTCGACACCTACGACATCCGGTTCCCGACCTCGCGTGAGCTCGACGGCTCCGACGCGATGAATCCGGACCCCGACTACTCGGCCGCGTACGTGGTGCTGCGCACCGGCGGCGAGGACGAGCCGGAGGGGCACGGCTTCACCTTCACCATCGGGCGGGGCAACGAGGTCCAGGTCGCCGCGATCCACGCGCTGCGCCACCACGTGGTGGGACGGTCCGTCGACGAGGTGTGCGCCGATCCGGGAGCCGTCTACCGCGACCTGATCGGGGACAGCCAGCTGCGCTGGCTGGGGCCCGAGAAGGGCGTGATGCACATGGCGATCGGCGCGGTCGTCAACGCCGTGTGGGACCTGGCGGCCAAGCGTGCCCACAAGCCGCTGTGGCGGCTGCTGGCCGAGGCCGATCCGGAGTGGCTGGTCGGGCAGATCGACTTCCGGTACCTCACGGACGCGCTCACCGCGGAGGAGGCGCTGGAGCTCCTGCGCCGGGGCCGCGAGGGCTCCGAAGAGCGCACGGCCCGCCTGCTGGAGCACGGCTACCCCGGCTACACCACCTCCGCCGGCTGGCTCGGCTACAGCGACGAGAAGCTCACCCGGCTCGCCGCCCAGGCGGTCGCCGACGGATTCACCCAGATCAAGCTGAAGGTGGGCGCGGACCTCGACGACGACGTACGCCGCTGCCGGGTCGCCCGCTCGGTGATCGGCCCCGACATCCGCATGGCCATCGATGCCAACCAGCGGTGGAACGTCGACGAGGCGATCCGCTGGACCAAGGCCCTCACCGAGTTCGACCCGTACTGGATCGAGGAGCCCACCAGCCCCGACGACGTCCTCGGCCACGCGGCCATCCGCACCGCGGTGGCGCCCGTCAAGGTGGCGACCGGCGAGCACGTCCAGAACCGGATCGTCTTCAAACAGCTCCTGCAGGCAGGCGCCCTCGACATCCTGCAGATCGACGCGGCCCGCGTCGGCGGCGTCAACGAGAACCTCGCGATCCTGCTGCTCGCCACCAAGTTCGGGGTGCCGGTCTGCCCGCACGCGGGCGGCGTCGGCCTGTGCGAACTCGTCCAGCACCTGTCGATGTTCGACTACGTGGCGGTCTCCGGCACCACCGAGGACCGGGTCATCGAGTACGTCGACCATCTCCACGACCACTTCCTCGATCCGGTGGTGATCCGCGAGGGTCACTACACGGCACCCGCCGCGCCCGGTTTCTCGGCCGCCATGCGCCCGGAGTCCATCGCGCGGTACACCTTCCCCGGCGGTACCTTCTGGGCCGCGGACCTCGACGAGAAGAAAGAAGGACAGGCGGCATGAGCGACTTCGAGGGTCTGAAGGCCCTGGTCACGGGCGGGGCCTCCGGCATCGGGCGGGCGACGGCGGAACTCCTCGCCGCCCGCGGGGCCCAGGTCGCCGTACTCGACCTCGACCCGTCCTCGGTCGACAAGCCGCTGCTCGGCTTCCGCGCGGACGTCAGCGACGACGCGTCCGTGCGGGAGGCGGTGGCCGCCGCGGTCGCCGAGCTCGGCGGCCTCGACATCGTGATCAACAATGCCGGTGTGGGCGCGCAGGGCACCATCGAGGACAACGACGACGCCGACTGGCACCGCGTCCTCGACGTCAACGTCGTGGGCATGGTCCGCGTCGCCCGCGCCGCCCTGCCCCACCTGCGCCGCTCGCAGCACGCGGCGATCGTCAACACCTGCTCCATCGGCGCCACCGCGGGCCTGCCGCAGCGCGCCCTGTACTGCGCGAGCAAGGGCGCGGTGTACTCGCTGACCCTCGCCATGGCCGCCGACCATGTCCGTGAGGGCATCCGCGTCAACTGCGTCAATCCCGGCACGGCGGACACCCCGTGGGTCGGCCGCCTGCTGGACGCGGCCGACGACCCCGTCGCCGAGCGCGCCGCGCTGGAGGCCCGCCAGCCCACCGGCCGCCTCGTCAGTGCGGCCGAAGTCGCGGGCGCCATCGCCTACCTGGCGAGCCCGTTGTCCGGTGCCACCACCGGTACCTCGCTCGCCGTGGACGGCGGCATGCAGGGCCTGCGGCTGAGGCCGGTGGGGCAGTGAACCGGCTCGGCAGCGGCGAGGTCGAGGTCAGCGCCCTGGCCTTCGGCGGTGCCGTCATCGGCAACCTCTACACCGAGGTGAGCGAGGAACAGGCCCGCGAGGCGGTGGCGACGGCCTGGCAGCAGGGCATCCGCTACTTCGACACCGCCCCGCACTACGGCCTCGGCCTGTCCGAACGCCGCCTCGGCGCCGCCCTGCGCGAACATCCCCGTACCGCCTACACGATCTCCACCAAGGTCGGCCGCGTCCTGGAGCCCTCCGGCGAGGGCGGCGACGACCTCGCGAACGGCTTCGCCGTGCCCGCCACGCACCGCCGCGTGTGGGACTTCAGCGCCGACGGCGTACGCCGCAGCCTTGAGGCCAGCCTGGAACGGCTCGGCCTCGACCGCGTCGACGTCGTCTACCTCCACGACCCCGACGACCATGCCGAACAGGCCTTCCACGAGGGCTACCCGGCGCTGGAGAAGCTGCGCTCGGAAGGCGTCGTGGGCGCCATCGGCGCGGGCATGAACCAGGCCGGGATGCTCACCCGCTTCGTCCGCGACACCGACGTCGACGTCGTCCTGTGCGCCGGCCGCTATACGCTCCTGGAGCAGCCGGCGCTCACCGAGCTCCTGCCCGCGGCGCAGGAACGCGGCACGTCGGTGGTCGTCGGCGGTGCCTTCAACTCCGGTCTGCTCGCCGACCCGAAGCCGGGAGCGACGTACAACTACGCTGCTGCGCCACCTGAGTTGCTGGACCGCGCCCTGCACCTGAAGGCGGTCGCCGACCGGCACGGCACCACCCTGCGGGCCGCCGCCCTCGCCTTCTGCGCGGCTCATCCGGCGGTCGCGAGCGTCCTCGTGGGAGCCCGCTCGGCTGCGGAGGTCCGCGACTGTGCCGAGCAGTTCGCGGCGCCGCCTCCGGCCGCCTTCTGGCAGCAGCTGCGCGCGGAAGGGCTCCTGCCGCCCGAGGCCCCGGTACCCGGGGAGGAAGCGTCATGAGAGTCGCCCTGCACACCAAGGTCCGCGCGGACCGCATCGCCGAGTACGAGGCCGCCCACCGCGAGGTCCCGAAGGAACTGACGGACGCGATCCGCGCGGCCGGAGCCACGTCCTGGACGATCTGGCGCAGCGGTGCCGACCTCTTCCACGTCCTGGAGTGCGAGGACTATGCCCGCCTCCTCGCCGAACTGGAGAAACTCCCGGTCAACATCGCCTGGCAGGCCCGCATGGCGAAGCTGCTGGACGTCGTGCACGACTACTCCGACGGGGGTGCGGCCGCCGGCCTGCCCGTGGTCTGGGAACTGCCATGACGGTGGACGCCCACCACCACGTGTGGGACCTCTCCGTCCGGGACCAGGACTGGATCCCCGGAGGCAGCCCGCTCCGCCGCGACTTCACCCTGGCCGACCTCACCCCCGAGGCGCAGGCGGCCGGCGTCGACCGCACGGTCCTCGTCCAGACGATCACGGTGCCGGAGGAGACCCCGGAGTTCCTGGCCCTGGCCGCCGCCCACGACCTGATCGCGGGTGTCGTCGGCTGGACCGACCTCACCCGCCCTGACATCACCGACGAACTCGCCCGCCTGCGCGAACTCCCCGGCGGCCACTACCTCAAGGGCATCCGCCACCAGGTCCAGGGCGAACCCGACCCCGAGTGGCTGCTCCGCCCGGACGTACGCAGAGGCCTCGCGGCCGTGGCCGAAGCGGCCCTGGTCTACGACCTCGTCGTCCTCCCGCACCAACTGCCGTCCTGCACCGAGGCGGCTGCAGCCCTCCCCCAACTCACCTTCGTCCTCGACCACTTGGGCAAGCCGCCCATCGCCGCCGGTGCCCTGAAACCCTGGGCGACCGACCTCCAGGCCCTCGCCGCCCTGCCCAACACGGCCGCCAAACTCTCCGGCCTGGTCACCGAGGCCGCCCCCGACTCATGGACCGTCGACGACCTCCGCCCGTACACCGACACCGCCCTGGAGGCCTTCGGCCCCACCCGCCTGATGTTCGGCTCGGACTGGCCGGTGTGCACGGAAAGGGCGACGTACGGCGAACTCCTGTCCGCCACACAGGAGTTGACCGACCACCTCGACGCGGCCGCCCGGGCGGACGTCTTCCACGGCACGGCCACCCGCGTTTACGGTCTTTGACACCCCTGGAACTGGCCGCTCGGGACGGAAATTTACGTCTTTTCCGGCACCTCTCGCGCGCTTTACGGCCCCCGGCCGCGAGATTAGCTTCCTTCCCGACACCGGGGAAACGGGGACGAGATGGCAGACGGACAGCCCATCATTCAGGGCTCGGGGGCGAACAAGAACAACACCGAGGACAGTGCGACACAGCTCGCGAACCATGCGCAGGGGGGCGCGGACGGCACCGGCCTCTACCTCTTCGGCGCGCCGTCCGACCGGGAATCCCCGGGCGGAGACGGTCTCTACAGCGTGTCCTACCAGGGGTGCGCCGTGCGGGCGCACAGCTACAACGGCGACGGGGTGTACGGGGCGACCCGCTCGAACGGAGCCGGTGTGCACGGCGTCTCCGCCGCGGGGACCGCGGTCTACGGCCAGGACACGGGCGGCGGCACCGGCGTCCAGGGCAACTCGCCGCGCGGCGTCGGGGCCCGCGGCTCAGGTATGTGGGCCGGTGTGGTCGGCGAGGCGTCCGACGCCGCCGGCTTCGGCGTCGAGGGCATCAACCGCCACGGACTGCAGGGAGGTTACGGCGTCCTGGGCTTCGCCCGCACCGGCGTCTGGGGCGACGGGACGATCGGCGTCATCGGCCGTGGCCTCACCCAGTACGGCATCGGGGTCGAGGGCGACGCGCTCGGCGAGGGCGGCATCGGCGTGTTCGGCGCCACGTCGGCGAACACCGGCGGCATCGGCGTGTACGCCACCGCGCCGAACCCCGGATCGACCGCGCTGCAGGTCCGTGGCTCCGCGGTCTTCAGCTCCGGGGGGCACGTCACGGTCCCGGCGGGCAGTGACCGCATCACCGTGACGGGGCCGACCCTCGGGCCGGCGAGCATGGTCCTCGCCACCGTTCAGCAGGACAAGCCGGGCGTCGCCGTACGCGCCGCCGTCCCCGATCCGGCCGCCGGTTCCTTCACCGTGTTCCTGACCCAGACCTCCGCGACAGAAACGGCAGTGGCATGGTTCGTGATCAACTAGACGGAGTGCCGGAGCCCATCGGCCCCGGCGAGACCCGCTCCGCACCCGAGCCCGTGTCCGCGCCCGCCGAGGCACCGCACGGCGTGGACGTCCCGACGACGCTCGTACCGCTGTCGGATGCACTCCACCCGAGCAGGCCGGCGGCGGCCGAGGAGCCGGGCGGACCCGGCGCGTAGCGCGTGGCGCCGGAGGTCAGCTCCGCTGAGCCACCCCCGCCAGCCGCGTGGGCGGCAGATACTCCCGTACATACGTCCGCTCCCAGCACGCCCCCGTCTCCCGCAGCTCCCGCCAGCTCGTGTACTCGTAGCGGAAGAGGCGGGCCCGGATGTAGCGGGGCGGGGCGTCAGGGGGGAACGGCGAGCGGCGCAGCAGGCGCAGCGTGTCGCGGTCGTTCTCCAGGAGGCGTTCCACCAGGGCGCCGAACCATGCGCCGGCGTACGACGGCGAGAGCGCGGCGAACCACATCAGCCAGTCCAGGCGCAGATGGTAGGGCGCGAACTGGCGGGGCCAGCGCCGTGGATCGCCCGGTTTGCCCTTGAACTCGTACTCCCGCCAGTCCGAGTCCTCGTGCGGCACGGCATCGTCCGTGCCCTCGACGACCACCTCGTAGCGGATGCGGCTGACGCTGCCGAACGCCCCGTAGGTGTTGACCAGGTGGAGGGGGTCGAAGGAGCGGTTCATGATCTGGCGGCGGGAGATCATGTTCGCGACCGGGTGGTAGCTGAGCCCGAGGAGCAGTGCGGCGACTGCGAGGACCACGACCTCGTACCAGAGCGGGGCGCCGGGCACGGCGGACGGCGGACCGGCCGGGAGCTTCAGGGCGGAGACGGCGAGGACGATGGTGATCCAGTTCAGCCAGGCGAAGTTGCCCGACAGGACCAGCCACAGCTGGGTGACGATCATCAGCGAGGCGGCGGCCGTGGCGACCGGCTGAGGGGTGAACAACAGCACCGGGACGACGAGTTGGGTGACGTGGTTGGCGGCCACCTCGATGCGGTGCAGGGGCCGGGGGAGGTGGTGGAAGAACCAGCTCAAGGGTCCCGGCATCGGCTGGGTCTCGTGGTGGTAGTACAGGCAGGTCAGCTTCCGCCAGCACGCGTCGCCGCGCATCTTGATCAGGCCCGCGCCGAACTCCACCCGGAACAGGATCCAGCGCAGCAGGAGGAGGACCACGATCGGCGGGGCCACCTCGTCGTTGCCGAGGAAGACCGCGAGGAAGCCCACTTCCAGCAGCAGCGACTCCCAGCCGAAGGCGTACCAGGTCTGGCCGACGTTGACGATCGAGAGGTAGAGGACCCAGGGGACCAGCCACAGCAACATCCCTGCCCAGAGGGGCAGTTGGGAGTCCAGTCCGGCGACCAGTGCCGCCGAGACCGCGCAGCCCGCCCAGGCGCAGGCCGCGAAGAAGCGGTCCGAGTAGTGGAGTTGGAACAGGCTGGGGGCCTGCCTGAAGCGCACCCGGCCGACGAAGCGGGGGACCGGCAGCATGCCCCGCTCGCCGATCAGCGCACGGAACTGCAGGGCCGTCGCCAGGAACGCCACTAGGTACAGCCCGGCCAGAGCCCGCTGGAAGACCAGCCGACTCCACCAGTACTCGGGTGCGATGAACCACTCCACGGCCGTGCGCTCCTCGTTCCATTGTGGCGCCGAAGCCTATGTCACTCTCCGTATGTCCATCTTCCGCTTGTGTAACCCAAGGGGGTGAGATGGGCAAAGGTGATGAATCGAGGGAAGGGGGGCGGAAGGAACGGTTTTGACGGCTGGGCGCCGATGGTGATCGGAGAGCCCGGAATTCGTCGCTGCTTCCCGGTCGAAGAATCGGGGGAACCCTGGCAAGGTGGGCCCATGGTTGATCGGGGCGTGAGCGCCCTGTCTCTCCCGGACGACTGGCCCGCCCACCCGGATCCGATCCTGGCGCTCAACCGCATGGGCAGCTTCGACTGGGACCTGGACACCGGTCTGTTCCACATGGACGCCCAGGCCCACGAGGTCTTCGACCTGCGCCCCGACGAATACGACGACCACCCCGAGACCCTCGCCGTCCGGGTACCCAGGCCCGAGGCCTACCGGCTCGACGGCCTGGTCGCCCAGGCCATGAAGGACGGCAGTGAGAACTACGGCGCCTACTTCCGCATCCGCCGCCGCGACGGCACCCTGCGCTGGACCCACACCCAGGGCTACATCCGGCGCGACGAGACGGGCCGCCCGCGCCGGATCATCGGCATCGTCCGGGACGCGACCCAGGAGCTGAGCGAGAGCCGGGACCGCCGCGAGGAGGCCGCCGAGGACGCGGCGCGGCTCGAGCAGACCAACGTCGTCCAGCTCACCACGGCCGCCCTCGCGCACGCCCGCACCGTCCAGGACGTCATCGACGTCCTCAAGGACACCCACGGCCTCACCCACCTCGGCGCCACCAGCCTGGTCGTGGGCCTGGTCGAGGCCGGCCGCATCCGGCTGATAGCCGAGGGGCCCGCGGGCAGCTTCGTCCCCGGCACCGACCTCACCCGCATCGACGAGCCGTACCCGATGAGCGAGGTCGTACGGACCCTCACGCCCCGCTTTATCTCGTCGCCGGAGGAGTTCGCCGAGGGCTACCCCCTGCTGTGGCCGCACCTCGCCGGTCTGGAGATCACCGCTGCCGCCTATCTGCCGCTGATCGTCCAGGCCCGGCCGATCGGCGCCATGGGCCTGCTCTACAGCGACCGGCGCGGCTTCTCGCCCGAGGAGCGCAACGTCCTGCTCGCCCTCGGCAGCAGCATCGCGCAGAGCATGCAGCGCGCCATGTTCTACGAGCAGGAGAAAGACCTCGCCACCGGCCTGCAGCAGGCGATGCTGCCGCGCACCATCCCCAGCGTCCGCGGCGCCGACGTCGCCGTCCGCTACCGCTCCGGTTCCGCCGCGGGCTCGTTCGGCCGGGACATCGGCGGCGACTGGTACGACCTGATCCCGCTGCCCGGCGGCCGGGTCGGCGCCGTCATCGGCGACGTCCAGGGCCATGACACGCACGCGGCCGCCGTCATGGGCCAACTGCGCATCGTGCTGCGCGCCTACGCCGCCGAGGGTCACACCCCGGCCACCGTCATGGCCCGGGCCTCGGTCTTCCTCCACGAGCTCGACACCGACCGCTTCGCGACCTGCCTGTACGCGGAGGCCGACCTGGCGACGGGAGTGGTCCAAGTGGTCCGGGCCGGTCACATCGACCCGCTGATCCGGGACGCCGACGGCAGCTGCCGCCGCATCTCCCTCCCGGGCGGACTGCCGCTCGGTCTCTCCGCCGAGTTCGGGAGCCTCGAATACCCCGTCGGCACCCTCGAACTCGACCCCGGCCACACCCTGCTCCTGTGCACCGACGGCCTGGTCGAACAGCCCGGCGCCGACCTCGACGACGGCATGCGCACCCTCACCGCCCTCATCACCGGCGGCCCGGACGACGTACGGGATCTCGCGGACTGTCTCATCTCCGTCGCCGAGGAACGCGGCGGCGACGACGACGTGGCCCTGCTCCTGCTGCGCCGCCGGGGCGTGGACGCCCAGCGGTCCGGCGGCCGGCTGCAGCAGCACGTGGCCCCCGGCGACCCCGAGGCCCTCACCGAGGCCCGGCACATGATCCGGGCCGCGGTCCGCGCCTGGGGCGCCAAGGAGCGCGCCGACGAGATCGAGCTGGTCGCCGACGAAATGATCACCAACGCCCTGATGCACACCGAGGGATCCGCCATCGTCACCCTCCGGGTCCTGGGCGGCAGCGAGCGGCGGCTGCGCGTCGAGGTCGAGGACTCCTCCAGCGCCCTGCCGCGCCGCCGCGACGCGGGGGAGTCGGGCGTGTCCGGGCGGGGCCTGCTCCTGGTCGACCTGCTGACGGACGTGTGGGGCGTGGAGGCGCGCGGCGGCGGCAAGTGCGTGTGGTGCGAGTTCGTGGTCCCCGAAGGCGACTGAACCCACCACACTCGATCCCGCCCGCCACTGTCGGTGCCGGGTGGCACTCTGGACGTATGCCGGAACTCCCCGAGGTCGAAGCGCTCAAGGACTTCCTCACCGAGCACCTGGTCGGTCACGAGATCGTGCGGGTGCTGCCCGTCGCGATCAGCGTCCTCAAGACGTACGACCCGCCCCTCACCGCCGTCGAGGGCCGCGAGGTCACCGCCGTGCACCGGCACGGCAAGTTCCTCGACCTGGAGACCGACGGGGGCCCGCACCTCGTCACCCATCTGGCCCGCGCGGGCTGGCTGCACTGGAAGGACCGCCTCCCGGACGGCCCGCCGCGCCCCGGCAAGGGCCCCCTCGCCCTGCGTGTGGCCCTGGAGACCGGCGAGGGCTTCGACCTCACCGAGGCGGGCACCCAGAAGCGCCTCGCCGTCTACGTCGTCCACGACCCCCAGGAGATCCCGGGCGTCGCCCGCCTCGGCCCCGACCCGCTGGCGGACGACTTCGACGAAGGCCGCCTCGCAGCCCTCCTCGGCCCCGAGCGCCGTCAGCTCAAGGGCGCCCTGCGCGACCAGAGCCTGATCGCCGGCGTGGGCAACGCCTACAGCGACGAGATCCTGCACGCCGCGAAGATGTCCCCCTTCAAACTGGCCGCGACCCTCACCCCCGAGGACACCGCCCGCCTCTACGAGGCGCTGCGCTCCACGCTCACCGAGGCGGTGGAGCGCTCCCGGGGTGTGGCGGCCGGCCGTCTGAAGGCGGAGAAGAAGAGCGGCCTGCGCGTCCACGGCCGCACCGGCGAGCCCTGCCCGGTCTGCGGCGACACCATCCGCGAGGTCTCCTTCAGCGACTCCTCGCTCCAGTACTGCCCGACCTGCCAGACGGGCGGCAAACCGCTGGCGGACCGGAGGATGTCGAAGCTGCTGAAGTAGCCGCGCGGCTCAGCCGGTCTACCCCTTCCGGTCCTTCGTCTTGTCCTTGCCGTGCTTGTCCTTCCCGCCGTGCTGCGGGTCCTTGTGGTTCTTCGCCGGAGTCGGCCTGGTGGACGGGACGGCAGACGGAGCCGCGGGGGCGGTGGCGGTCTCGCTCGCGGGTCGCGAGGTGACGGCCGTAGGTGTCGAGGAAGGTGTCCGAGTCGGCGCCGGGCTCGGCGAGACGGTCGAGGCAGGGCTGTCACCGTCGGAGTTCAGCACTCCCCCGAGGGCCGTGGCCGTGGCGAACAGGGCGACGGCCGCGCCACCCAGCAGGGCCTTGGACGCCTGCTTTCGGCGGTTGCGGGGACGGGAATGCGCTGCGGGGGCGGCGGTTCGGGGGGGTGGCGGAGACGTGACGGCCGAGGGCGTGGGGCTGAGAGCCCTGCTGTCGGGTTCCGCAGGGTCCACCGGGTCCAGCGGCTGAGTCGGTTCTGCCGATTCCGTCGGGTTCGGTCCCCATTTCTGCGCGCCCAGCCACTCGGCCGCCTCCTCCGCCCTCGGCCGCTGCGCGGGGTCCTTGGCCAGCAGACGCAGCGCATATTCGGACAGCGCCCGGGGTATGCCGGCGCTCAACCGGTGGGGCGGCGGCGGGGCGATGTCGACGTGCTGCTGCACCACGGCGAGCGAGGTCGCGCCCCTGAACGGCGGGCGGCCGGTGAGCAGTTCGTACAGAACGCAGCCGAGCGAGTAGACGTCCGAGGCGGGCTGCGCGGTCCGGCCCAGGGCCCGCTCGGGGGCCAGGTAGTCGGCGGTGCCCAGGATCTTGCCGGTGGCGGTCGCGGTGCCGGCGCCGTCGTCGGTGAAGCGGGCGATGCCGAAGTCCGTGATCTTCACGGTGCGGTCGGTGGTCAGCATGATGTTCGCGGGCTTGATGTCCCGGTGGATCACGCCCTGGCGGTGTGCGGCGGACAGTCCCGCCGCCACCTGCGCGGCGATGGCGGTCGCCTCCTGTGGTTCCACGGTCCCGCGCATTGACCGCTCCTGCGCCAGGGTCCAGCCGTCCACGAGTTCCATCACCAGATGGAGCCGGCCGTGATCGGAGCCGAAGTCGTACACGGCCACCACATGCGGATGGTTGAGGCGGGCAGTGGTCTGCGCCTCCATGCGGAACCGCTCGATGTCGGCGGTGTCCTCAGCCTTCAGCAGCTTGATCGCCACCGGACGGCCCAGGACCCGGTCGGCCGCGCGCCAGACCTCGCCCATCGCACCGCTTCCCAGCAGTTCCTCCAGCTGATAGCGGTCCGCCAGCAGCACGTGCACACCCATCCCGAATTCCGACATCACCACTGGCTACAGCGCAGCGTCGGACGGGGGTGTCACACCGGGCGGTGTGGCGTTGTGGCGGTGGCGCTAGCGGGGCTGGAGTGTGACGAGGTGCTCCCCGTCCGCCGTGCGGAGCTCGTAGCGGGCGATCTCGCCGGTGTGCATGGCGGAGCTGCCCTGCATCGTGATCGGGCGTGCGTCGTGGCTGGGGACGGTCCAGCTGGTCAGGATCTGCTCGGAGCCGTCGCGGCCGACGGCGATCAGACGACAGGAGCGCGGGCCCGCGCCGTCCTTCACCTCGAGCTTGACCTGGCTGCCCGAATACTCGTCCTGGGTGGTCACCTGCGCCCATACGCCCGACTTCGCGTCGGTCGCCGCGATGCGCACCGAGTCGGTGGTGCCGCCGCCGGCCATCGTCATCGCGATGCCCGGCCCGGCCACCCCGATCGCCAGGGACGCGGCCACGGCGTACAGGAAACGCCGCCGGCCGGCGCGGTGCCGGGCGGCCACCGCGCCGAGCAGCCTGTCGAGCAGCTGCGGGCCGGGCCTGGTCATGGGGCTCACGAACCGTGGCGTCGCCCGGCGGTACAGCATCATCTGCCGGGTGATGGGCCCGAATTCGGTCACGTGAGCGGCGCAGCGCGCGCACTCCATGAGGTGGTCCTCGAAGCGGAAGGCGTCCGCCTCGTCCAGCACGCCGAGCGCGTACGCGGCGACGTCGCGATGCCTCTCCTGGGACCTCATGCCGAATCCTCGTGCCGTTGGGTGCGGGTGGGGTTACTCCTTGCTCCCACAGGTACGCACCAGACAGTCGAATCACTCAGGGCATGTGGAGAATCGCAACCAAGGGATTCGTAGCCGCCCGGCCCGCGGATTGGTCCACATCAAAACGAGTCTAGAAAAGGTGGATGGCGAGGTGACCGAGCGGCAGGCCCAGTTGCCACGCCTTCGTCCACACCTTCGGACCCTCGTCCTCGCCGACCATCGCCGCGCCGCCCGGCACCGCGTTCAGGTCGGGTGCGAGCAGTTCGGTCTCCTCCAGCCAGCGCCAGGCCGCCCGGGCCAGTTCCACGTCGGGAGCGGGACCGCCGGATTCGGCCGCCTGGGCGACCAGCTTCGCCATCCGCTCGCGCACCCAGTCCTGCCACGGCTGGTCGTACGCCGTCAGCGACAGCCAGGTCTCCAGCTGGGAGACCACCCGGATGCCCGGGAGTTCGCCGTCCGTGTCCGAGAGGAAGACGGTCAGCGCCAGGGCGTCGCGCCCGGCGCGGAACTCGAAGGACGTCGGCGGCATCAGGTCGCCCTTCCGCAGCAGCTCGTCGGCGATGTACTCGGCGTACAGCCAGGCCATCGGGACGACCAGCTCACCGCCGCCGGTGCCGTCCGTGCTCTCTTGACCTCTGTGCAGCATCCCTTCCTGCCTTCCTCCGGTGCGTGCGCGTCGCCCGACTCCGGGCCCCGGTCGCGGGGCCCCGAGCCCCCAGTCCGGAACACGGATGAGGACAGCTGATTGCTCAACCGGGGTCCTCAGCAAGGCGCTTTACGGAGGTTTGACTCAGCCGTCGGTTTCACCGCAGGTCGGCCGCATATCCGGGAAGCACTCGGCGCAGGGCGCGCAGCGCGTAGTACGCGCGGGACTTCACCGTACCGGCAGGGATGCCGAGGGTTTCGGCGGCTTCCGCAACACTCGCCCCCTGGAAATACACGAGCACCAGGACTTCACGGTGCTCCGGAGTGAGTGTCTTCACAGCCTCGCGGACATCGAGGGCCGCGGCGGCCCGCTCGGCGTGGTCGCCGATCACCCGCGCGTTCTCCAGGACGGCGTCCCCGACCTCGGGCGGCCGCGCCTGCCGGGCCCGCCGCGCGTCGATGGCGAGCCGCCGTCCCACGGTCATGAGCCACGGCCGTACGGAGTCGAAGTCGTCGGCGCGCAGCGCCTCGGGATGCTGCCAGGCGCGCACCAGCGTCTCCTGCACCAGGTCCTCGGCGCGCTGCCGGTCTCCGTCGCAGAGCCGGAGCAGAAGCGCAAAGAGGGGGCGGCCGTGCTCGCGCTGCAGCGCGGCGAGCTCGTGCTCGGCGGTCGTCGCGTTCGTGAGGGTGGTTCCGGCCGTCATGGGCGTATGGCATCGCAGGGTGCCGCCTCGGGACAGGGCCCGTACCGGGATCTGCGGCGGACGGTCGATCGCGTCGACGAACGGTACGACGAACGGTCCCGCATGCGCCCCGCGAGCGGTCCGGGCATCCGTTCGCGGGCACCGGACGGGTTAATCGGGGTGGCGCGGTTGTTTGGCCGCGCACCCAGTTTCGTACCTATTAATCCGTAAATGTGACAACGGTGGGGTGAGCTGATGATTGCACGCAGGCGACAGGTTGCCCTGGCCCTGATGGCCGTTCTGACCGTGGGCGCGGCCTGCCAGGCCCAGCATCGGCAGGCGTTCACCCGTGCCGGACACTCGGGGGCCCCGGCTGCGTCCGAGGTCCGCACCTTCACGCTGGTCGCCTCCGGCGACGTCATCCCGCACGACTCGATCATCGACCGCGCCCGCTTCGACGGCGGCGGCGCCGGTTACGACTTCCGGCCGATGTTCTCCGGCATCAAGCCCGTCGTCGCGCGCGCCGATCTGGCGCTGTGTCGCATGGACACCGCCTACGGGGCGAACGGCCACTACACCGGCCGCTCCCTGTTCAAGTCCCCGCCCGAGATCGCCCAGGGCCTGGCGGCCACCGGTTACGACGGCTGCTCCACCGCCTCCGACCACAGCCTCGACGACGGCCCCGACGGTGTCCGCCGCACCCTCGACGCCCTGGACCGCGCGGGTGTACGCCATGCCGGTTCGGCCCGCACCGAGGCCGAGGCGCACACCGTCACGATCCTGCGCGCGGGCCCCGCCAAGGTCGCCCACCTGGCCTACACCTTCGACACCAACGGCATCGCGCTGCCCCAGGGCGCGCCGTGGGCCGTCAGTCTCCTGAACGAGAACAGGATCATCGAGGACGCCCGGGCGGCCCGGCGGGCGGGCGCCGACGTGGTCGTCGTCTCCGTGCACTGGGGCACCGAATGGCAGGACGCGCCCGACCAGCAGCAACTGGCCCTGGCCCGGCAGCTCACGGCCTCCCGCACCGGCGGCCGCCCCGACGTCGACCTCGTCCTCGGCACCCGCGCCCATGTCCCGCAGGCGTACGAGAAGGTCAACGGCACCTGGGTCGTCTACGGCCTGGGCGACGAGATCGCCGGCGAGATGACCAACAGATCGGGCGCCCAGGATCCGCGCGGCAACCAGTCCACCCTCGGCCGCTTCACCTTCACCCGGACCGCCGGGCAGGGCGGCCGCTGGGAGGTCAGCAAGGCGGAATTCGTCCCGCTGATGTTCGACGTCGACGCCGGGCGTGCTGTGAACCTCAACCGGGCCATCGCCCAGGGCGCCGAGGTGAAGGCCGTGCGCGACGCGATCCGGAACGTCGTGCTCAGCCGGGGCGCGGCCAAGGACGGGCTGACCATGGGGCAGTAGGTCAGTCCACGTCCACGTGGTCGAAGGTCTTCAGGATCTCCCTCAACACCCGCACGGTCGCCCGCACTTCCGCGTCGGTCAGATCGCCGCCGACCTGGCGGTTCAGATAGTGCTCACGGCCCAGGACAGTGGTGATGGTCGCCCGGCCCTCTTCCGTGATCCGGATCAGGGACGAGCGCTGGTGCGCGGGGTTGGGGACGACCTCGACCCATCCCTGGGCCGCCGCGTCGTTGACCATGCGCTGCACGAACTGCCGGCTCAGCGCCAGGATCCGGCCCATCTGAGGCACCGTCATGGGGTCGTGCTGCCGCAGCAGGTCCAGTACGGCGCGTACGCCGACGGAGACCCCCTCGACCGCCTCGCCCTGCTCGACCTTGCGCAGGGCACGCCGGTACAGCGGGCCGACCAGGTCGAACACCTCGGTCAGGCGGTGGCCCAGCTCGTCGGGGGTGAGGGGCTTGTCGGTGTCGTTCACCCCGCCATCATGACATCCCGGTTGTCAAAGCCCGTCGAATATGACACCTTGGTTGTCATGAATGGTGCTTCGAACGTTCGCCTCTTCCCGTCCTTGGACGGTGACCTCGCCTACCTCGACACCGGCTCCGGTGATCTCGTCGTCCTCCTTCACTCCGGGTACGTCGACCACCGCGTCTGGGACGACCAGATACCGGCCCTCGCCGCCGAGTACCGGGTGATCGCCCCGGATGTGCGCGGCCACGGATCCTCCGCCAACGCCTCCAGGCCCTTCCGCTGGGCCGACGACCTCGCCGCCCTGCTCCGCCACCTCGACGCGGGCCCCGCCGCCCTCGTCGGCCTGTCGATGGGCGGAGTGATCGCCACCGACACCGTGCTGGAGTACCCCGAGCTCGTGCGCGCGGTCGTCACCTGCGGTGCGGCGACCGGCGACTTCCAGTACACGGACGACTGGACCCGTGAGATCCAGGCCGAGTACGCCCGCACGCTGGGCGCCGGCGACATCGAGGGCTGGCTCGATGTGTTCGTGCGTGTCGTGCCCGGCCCGTACCGCAGCGCCGACGACGTCGACCCGGACATCTC
The DNA here is from genome assembly GCF_053598255.1 of Streptomyces sp. NPDC001157. Lineage (NCBI taxonomy): Bacteria > Bacillati > Actinomycetota > Actinomycetes > Kitasatosporales > Streptomycetaceae > Streptomyces > Streptomyces sp. NPDC001157. The sequence goes on along the minus strand of NZ_JBSFJW010000026.1, from coordinate 79,854 downwards.
ACGCCGGTTGAGGGAGATGGCCTTCAACTCGCTCTCGAAGCACACGCCCGGCGAGAAGGACTGGCTCGTGCGCGTGGCCGACTCCTGGTCCCGACTGCCGAAGGTCGACGTCCCGGTGCTCACCGTCAACGGCACCCTGGAGCCCCCCGAGATGCTGGATGCGGCCGAGCGCCTCGCGCGCACCGTCCCCGACGGGCGTGCGCGGACCGTCGAAGACACCGGCCACTACCCGAACATGGAGAAGCCGGAGGTCTTCAACGAGGTCCTGCTGGAGTTCCTCCGCGCTCTCTAGGAGGGACTCGGCGAGGGGGACGGGCCGGCGGAGGCGGACGCGGGCGGATAACTCGGGTGCAGGGAGCGCGACAGCGGAGCCAGGCCCCTGCACAGCGCGGTCGGAAAGGCCGGCGCCCTGCGCTGCACGACCCGGCAGCCTCCCGCCGCCCCCTCGACGATCGGTACCCACCCGGACTTCTCGGCCCGGAAGAACCAGCGGTCGCCGAGCCGGGACGCGCAGCCGGGCGCCGACCCGTCGTCGCAGGCCGGTCCGGTCCGCCAGGAGAAGTCCATCACCAGCCACCTGCCGTCGCACTCCTGAGAGTCCCGGTAGGTGTGCTCCGGCGCGTCGACCGCCATCAGCGCCTGGTCGTAGGAGGCGTCCGTACAGCCGGTCGCCGGCGGGGTGCACCCCAGCTTCCCGCACAGCCGCAACGCGGGCGCCTTCGCGCCGTCGGCGGTGAACTGCACGTAGTGGTCGGCGACCACCTCCCGGCTGCCCAGGGGGACGGGCAGCCGGACCCGTGCCGTGGCCGATCGCTCCTTGGTGCACCCGGAACTGCGGTCCCCGGACGGCGAGGAGAACGTGAGCTGGACCCGCACGAGGTCCTTCTGCACGGGGTCGGTGAGCACCGCCTTGAAATCCCGCACACACGCGCGCCCACCGCTGGGCACCTGCGCGTCGAGCAGCAGCGTACGGCCGCCGTCGGCGAGGCGGGCGCCGGTGACCTCCGACGGCTCGAAAACGGTCCACTGGAGCGTCCCGGTCGCCGACGGCACCGCTTCCCGGCCGGCCACCTGCGTCCCGCATCCGCCGAGCAGCAGCACCGCCACCACACCGAGCATGGCGGTCACGACCGCCCCGTGCCTGTTCCGTCTTCCGGCTGATCCCATCAGCGCTCAATCCCCCCGTGTCGCACCGGTGTTGCCCGGGCCGACGCAGAACTGTAGCGCCGTCACGCGGCTCACCGGAAAAGGGGTGACACGCCGGCGCTCCTGCGGCGCAACCGTCTCCGCGGGCGGGCAGGACGAGAGGCTGTGGCGGCTTGCCCTGCAGACCCGGCTGGCCGTGGTGAGCGTGGAGTACCGCCTGGCGCCCGAGCACCCGTTCCCCGCCGGGCCTGCCACACCGCACTCGCAGGCCGGCCCCCATCAGCAGCGTGAACAACGCCGCAGAGCAATACGCCTAGCGGGCGGCGCCGGTGTCCCGCACCGCCCCAAGCTCCCGTCCGGCCACGGTCCGGAAGCCGTGGGGCGGGCGGCCGGTGAGGCGCTGGACGGTGTCGGTGGTCCGGTCCTCCGCTCCCGCGGCGATGGCGCGGTCCATGTCGGCCAGCATGGCGGCGAACTCCAGCGGGACGACTGCGGCCAGGCGGTCACGCAGCTGTTCGTACGTCAGGTTGTGGTGGACCACGGGGCGGCCGGTGACCTCCGTGACGATCGCGGCGATGTCGTCGTGGCTGAGCGCCTCCGGACCGGTCAGGACCAGGTCGCAGTTGGGGGCGCGGTCGTCGGTCAGGGTCCGTACCGCGACGGCGGCGATGTCGTCGGCGTCGACGAATCCGACCCGGCCGGTCCCGGCCGCGGTCAGGATGGTGCCGTCGGCACGGATGCCGAGGGCGTGTGCGTGGCTGCCGGTGAAGTTCTGCATGAACCAGGAGGGCCGCAGTACCGCCCACTGGTCGAAGAGACCGGGCAGGGCCTGATGGACCTCTCCCACCGCCGGGCCCCCTTCGGGGACGGCCGAGGAACTGAGCAGTACGGCGCGGTGCACGCCCGCGGTGCGGGCTTGGCGCAGGAAGGGCAGCATGACCGCGGCCGGGTCCGGATCGCCGATCGGCGGGAGGAGGTAGACGCGTTCGGCTCCGGCGAGGGCATCGCCGAAGGTGGCGGGGTCGTACCAGTCGAACCGGACAGGTTGCGCGCCCCGGAGCGGGGTGGCCTTCCGGCTCGCGGCCCTGACGCGGTGGCCGGCGGCGATCAGCCCGGCGGCGGTTCGGCTGCCGGTGGTGCCGGTGGCTCCGATGACCAGCGTGGTGCCCGTGGCCGAGGTGGCGTCGTCGACGGTCATCAGGCGCGGCTCCCGGCGAAGTCCAGGCCGGGCTCCTGGACGGCGAGGGGGTTCCAGTAGTCCCGGTAGGAGATGAAGCGTCCGTCCTCGACGGACACGACGGCGATGTAGGTCATGTCGAAGTCGGCCCCGGTCTCGACCAGGCGGCCGACGCCGCGCATCTCGACCACGATGGTCCCGGGGCTCGTGGTCCGGTGGATCCGCAGGTCGGGGAAGTCGTGCAGGTCGATGTGGTCGGGATAGTCGCGCATATAGGCGGCCACGGCCTCGCGGCCCTCCAGCCGCCCGGGCCAACCCGGGGGCGCGAAGGGGAACTCCATGACGCCGTCCTCGGCCCACAGGTCGACCCAGGCGGGAATGTCCTTGTCGAGAAGCAGGCGCAGGCTGTGGCGGTACAGCTCCTCCGGCTCGCGCGGCTCGTCCGCCGATTTCGGCTCGTTCGGTGAGGCGTGCGTGGGCGCGGTCATGGGCAGGGGGTCCTCCGTCCCGTACGATACGGACCCTGGGTCCGTTTTCAGGGATGATATGGACCGCGGGTCCGTTTTGCAAGGAGGGAGTGACGTGACCGAGCGCAGACCGCGCAAGGACGCGACTCGTAACCGAGCGGCCGTCTTTGAGGCAGCAGACGCGTTGTTCGCTCAGGGCCGGAGCCCCGAGAGCATCACCATGGCCGACATCGCGGCTGCGGCCGGCGTCGGCAAGGCGACGCTCTTCCGCGCCTTCGGCGATCGCACCGGGCTGATCCGCGCGCTGTACGCGGCACGGCTCGAACCGATCAGGAACGCGATCGAAGAGGGCCCGCCGCCGCTGGGGCCCGCCACCCCGCCGCAGGTGCGGGTGCCGGCCCTGCTCGACGCCGTCCTGTGCTTCAAACTCGACAACCGCCACCTCGCACTCGCCCTGGAGCAGGACGGCGCGGACAGCCCCTACCGCACCGACCACTACGAGCGCTGGCACACCCTGCTCCGGGACCTGCTGGCGCAGATCCCGGAACTGGCAGGCAGCGACTTCACCGACTTCACCGCCCACGCGCTGCTCGCCGCCACCCGGGCCGACCTCGTCGCTCACCTGACCGGCGAGAAGGGTGCGTCCCGGGAGGAACTGCGGGACCAGCTGGCGAAGTTCACCGCTTCGGTCCTCGGCACCCGTACGGGGCAGGGGGCGCTCTGAGGGCGGGTCATGCGGCGTGTTCGGCGCACAGGCACCCGACGCCCCGCTCGATCCACTCCCGGCCGGCCCACTGTGGATGCCGCTCGATCAGCAACGCCCGGACCTCGGCGACGATCGCGTCCTCACCCGTCGCCGAATCCCGCCTGAGCCATGTCTCGTCGCGCAGTTCCCGCAGATAGTCGCGGACGTCGGCGAGCACCTGCGGCCCGCCGAGGTCGCCGTGCCCCGGCACCACCAACCGGGGTTCGGTGGCGGCCAGCCGGTCCATCACCGTAAGCCAGCGCACGCCGGAGACGTCCGTGTCGTACGGCGGGAACCACGGGAAGATGGCGAACTGGCCCGTCTCGGCCAGGTCGCCGGTGAACAGGACGCCTGCGTCCGGGACTTCGACCACCTGGTCGCCCTTCGTGTGGCCGCGGCCGGTGGGCCGCAGCCGTACGGTCCGGCCGCCGAGGTCCACGTCGTAGCCGTTGTCGTCGTCGTAGACCACGTCGGGGGCGGGCACCGGGACGCCGTCCAGGCGGCGGGCGATCGACCCGCCGAAGCCGCGGAACATCTCCAGGTAGCCGGGCCCCTTCGTCTTCAGGTCGTCCGCCTGCGCGCGGTTGACCAGGTACGTGGCCCGATCGGCGAAGACATGCGCGCCGAAGGCGTGCTCGGGGTGGAAATGCGTCGTGGTCAGGTACAGCCGGCGGCCCTTCGCCACCTCGGAGGCGAAGGCGAGGACCTGCTCGGCGTTGGCGGTGCCGATGCCTGTCTCGACGACGAGTACGGCCTGCGTACCGCCGATGATGCCGATGTTGGGCACCAGTTGGACCCGATGGTTCGGGATCACCAGCAGGTCGGGCGCGATCTCCTGTGCATGGGCAACCTGCACGGCGGGGTCGGGAAGCTGTTCGTCCGTCATGCTCCGATTCCACTGCCCCCGGACCCCGGCCGTCCAAGACCGACCGGGTCGGCTCGATACCGAACGGGTATCGTCGCCGGTCATGGAGCTACGCACGCTGCGCTATTTCGCCGCCGTCGCCGAGGAACTCCACTTCGGCCGTGCCGCCGCCCGCCTGCACATGAGCCAGCCACCGCTGAGCCGGGCCATCAAGCAGTTGGAGGCCGACCTCGGAGCCGCCCTGCTGCACCGCTCCGCCGCAGGCGTCACCCTCACCCCCGCCGGCGCGGCCCTGCTCGACGAGGCGCGCACCCTGCTCGACCAGGCCGAACGCATACGCGTACGGGTGGCTGCGGCGGCCGGCGCCGCGAGCCTCACCGTCGGCATCCTGGGCGACGGCACCGACCGGGGTGCCGCACGGCTGGCCGCCGCGTTCCGGCGGCGGCACCCCGGCGTCGAGGTCCGCATCCGCGAGACCGACCTGACCGATCCGACCTGCGGACTGCGCGCCGGACTGGTCGACGTCGCCCTGACCCGCGGGCCGTTCGACGAGTCCGGCCTGACCGTGCGCGAGCTGCGCACCGACCCGGTGGGGGCGGTGTTGCGCGCCGACGACCCGCTGGCCCGGCGCGACCGCCTGGAGCTGGCCGACCTCGCCGACCGGCCCTGGTTCCGGTTCCCGGAGGGCACCGACCGGCTCTGGCGGTCGTATTGGAGCGGCGGCGAGCCGCGTGAGGGTCCGGTGGTGCGCGCCGTCCAGGAATGCGTGCAGGCAGTGCTCTGGAACGGCACGGTCGGAATGGCCCCGCTCGGCCACGACCTGCCCGCAGGACTCGCCGTCGTACCGCTGACGGACATGACGCCGAGCCGGGTGGTGGTGGCGTCGAAAGAGGGCGACGCCAACCCGCTGCTCCGGTCGTTCGTGCAGATCGCGACGGCCGCCTACCGCGACTGAGAGTCTCCCCGTTCGCCGCCGCCGGGTCGGCCGTGACCCGGTCGAACAGCCGCGTCCACGGCCCGGTCAGGACCCAGAAGGCGTCCTCCTCCCACAAGTGTCAGACCGGCCGCACCGTGGGCCCGTTCGTCGCGATCCGCGCGGTCAGCGGCTGCCTCAGGAAGGAGTCCACGTCGAAGGGGCGAGAAGTCACGGCAGCATCATCGGGCCCCCGAAGCGGCCTGTACACCGACCCGGGACCCAGGTCCCCTCGGAGGGGGACCGGTCCGTCAGACCAGCTGCTTTCCGGAGGCGACGACGACGCCGTACGCGTCGGCGATGGCCGCCAGCGCACTGCGATGCAGCTCGTCCGCGGTCACGTCCACGATCGACCGGGTGGCGCAGGTGTCGGCCGGGACGGTGGGCTTGTTGCCGCGCAGGGCCGCGGACGCCGTGGTGTAGGCGACGCACATGTGGGTCATGAACCCGGCGACGATCACGCTCTCGTTCCCGGCCTCGTCCACGAGCTTGCCGAGGTCGGTGCCGTGGAAGGCGTCGGGGGCGTGCTTGACGACCACGGGCTCGCCCTCGACCGGCGCCACACCGGGGTGGATGCGGCCGATCTCCGTGCGGATGTCGTAGGGCGAGCCCTCGCCGTCGTCGTGCTGGACGTGGATGATGGCGGCTCCGGCCCCGCGGGCGCGGGCGAGCAGGTCCGACGCGGCGTCCAGGGCGGCCTCCCAGCCGTCGAGCTCCATCACGCCACGGGTGTAGGTGTTCTGGTAGTCGACGAGGATGAGCGTCGAGGACGCGAGGGCGGCGGGGGTGTGGTCGGCGTTGTCGAGTTCGCGCAGCGTCTTGCTTGCCACAGGTCTTCTCCTGGGTTCTTCGGGGTGCTTGAACGGGTCGTTCAACGGCCTGTTGAACACACGTGCGACGCTAGGGCGCGAACCGCGGTGTCGGCAATGACGCACTACTTGCAGAAAACGACACCCGCGGCCGGGAGCGGAAGCGGGGGTAGCAGGGTGGGGACCGTGAATCGGTTGATCGTGATCGTGCTGTTCGAAGGCGTGGACCTCCTCGACGTCACCGGCCCGCCGGAGGTGTTCTCCCTCGTCCGGCACGAGACCGCGGACGGAGCCGGCTACGAGGTCGTCCTCGCCGCCGAGACCCTGGAACCGGTGACCACGGCGGCCGGCGTGCGGATCCTGCCCGACGCGACCTTCCACGACGTCGGCGCACGGGCGATCGACACCCTGCTGGTGCCCGGCTCCGTGGAGTCCGTCGAGGTCGACGGCGAGCATGTCGTCCGGCCCGTCGTCGACGCCGGCACGGTGGCCCGGGTGAAGGCGTTGGCTCAGCGCGCCCGGCGGGTGGCCTCGGTGTGCGTCGGTGCGCACATCCTCGCCGCCGCGGGGCTCCTCGACGGCAAGCGCGCCACGACGCACTGGTCGACCGCGCAGCAACTCGCCGCCGACCATCCGGCGGTGCGGGTCGACCCGGATCCGATCTTCATCCGCGAGGAGGGCGAGGTCTGGACCGGCGCGGGGATCAGCGCCTGCCTGGACCTGTCCCTCGCCCTGGTCGCGGAGGACTTCGGAGAGCCGGTCGCCCTGCGCGTCGCCCGCGAGCTCGTGATGTACCTGAAGCGGCCCGGCGGGCAGTCCCAGTTCAGCGTGCCGTTGGAGCAGGTGTCCACGACGCGTCGCATCGAAGAACTCCGGCACCACATCCTGGGCAACCTCGACCAGCGGCTCACCGTCCCGGACCTGGCCGCTCACGCGCATGTCAGCGAGCGCCAGCTCACCCGGATCTTCAAGACCGAACTCGGCACGACACCGCACGCCTACATCGAGTCGGCCCGGGTCGAGATGGCCCGGAACCTGCTGGAGACCACCGACGACACCCTGGAACGCGTCGCCTCCGGCTGCGGGTTCGGCACCGTCGACACGCTGATCCGGGCGTTCCGCCGCCGCCTCGCCACGACGCCGAGCGAGTACCGGGCACGATTCCGCGCCACGCCGGTAGGAAGGACGTCCGAAACGGTGTGAGCGGGGTTCCGGCAGGCACCGGCCCGGCGGGACCCCGGTCCGGCCGCTCCTCGGCTACGGAACCACCGTCACGGGCCACCGCCCCGCCTTCACCAGCCGCACGGCCACCGAACCCACGATCCGGTGCCCGGCCTGCTCGGAGGCGCCCACCACGACTGCGTCCGCCTTCAGCTCGTCCGCCGCCTTGACCAGGCCGCTGTAGGGGTCGCCGCGGAAGGTGTGGAACTCCCAGCGGATGTCGAATATCCCCTTGAGCCGCTCGGCGGCGTCCCGGATAGAGGTCTTGAGGTCCTCGGCGATCTCGTCCGTCGTCTCGGCGACCGGCGCCCCCATGGCCGCGCCCGCGGCCATCACCGGCTGCACATAGACCACGGCGAGCAGCGCGTGCTGGCGCCTGGCCAGGCCGGCGGCATATGCCGCGGCACGCATCGAGGACTCCGAGCCGTCCACCCCGACCACGATGACCTTGGGCCCGTCCGTGCCCCGCTCGAACTGGTGCGAGTGCTGTTCCGTCACGGCTGTGAGGCTATCGGAAGCCGCAGGTCCCCCCGCCGGGCGGGACCTCTCGACGGGCGAGCCGGCCGAGCCCTTCCTACAGTCGGAACCATGAGTGCCACAGCGGAGGCCTCCCCGCCCAAGGACACCACGGGCCCGATACGGCCGCCCGGAAGCGGTCCGATGAGCAAGGTGCCCGAGGCCTTCGCGGCCTTCTTCGGCGCCCTCGGCCTGCTGTGCGGCCTGCTGGCCCTCATCCCTCCGCTGCGCGTCCTGCTGCGCCCGGTGGTCCGCTTCCTCGACGTGATCATCGTCCCGGTCAGCGCCAACCTCGCCTACGCCGTCTTCCTCTTCCTGCTCGCCGCCGCGACCGCCGCCCGCAAGAAGATCGCCTGGTGGCTGGTGGTCGTCTATCTCGGCCTGCTGGTCCTGGACGACATCCTCGGCGTGGCGCTCGGCCTGTATGTCGAGTCCGTCCCGTCCCTCGTCGTCTGCGGTCTCGCGCTGACCCTGCTGATCGTCGCCCGCAAGGAGTTCTACGCCGCCTCCCGGCGCGCCGCCGTCCGCCGGGCCCTGGTGGTGCTGCTGGCCGGGATCGCCGTCGGCATCCTCGTCGGCTGGGGCCTGGTGGCCCTCTTCCCCGGAACCCTGCCCGAGAGCCAGCACCTGCTGTGGGCCGCCAACCGGGTCTGCGGCGGCCTGGTCTCGGCCCGTTCCTTCGACGGCCGCCCGCCCCGCGCCCTGTTCTTCCTGCTCGGCCTGTTCGGCGCGCTCGCCCTGCTCAACGCCGCCGCCACCCTGTTCCGTTCGCAACGCCTGGAAGGCGCCCTGCACGGCGACGAGGAGCCCCGCATCCGCGCCCTCCTGAAGGCCTACGGCGAGCAGGACTCCCTCGGCTACTTCGCCACCCGCCGCGACAAGGCCGTGGTCTTCTCGCCCAGCGGCAAGGCCGCCGTCACCTACCGTGTCGAGGCCGGCGTCTGCCTTGCCAGCGGCGACCCCGTCGGCGACCGGGAGGCCTGGCCGCACGCCATCGCCGCCTGGCTGGACGTCGCCCGTCGCCACGCCTGGGCGCCCGCCGCGATGGGCGCCTCCGAGGACGGCGCCAAGGCCTTCGCCCGCGCCGGCCTCGGCGCACTCCAGCTCGGCGACGAGGCGATCCTGCACGTGCCCGACTTCGACCTCGACGGCCGCGACATGCGGGTCACCCGGCAGGCCGTGCACCGGGTGCGCCGCACCGGCGCCCACTGCCGCATCCGCCGCCACGCCACCCTCACCGACGAGGAGATGGAGGAGGTGATCGACAAGGCGGACGCCTGGCGCGACACCGAGACCGAACGCGGCTTCTCCATGGCCCTGGACCGCCTCGGCGACCCGGCCGACGGCGACTGCCTCCTCGTGGAAGCGCTCAGCGAGGACGGCCGCCTGCTTGCGCTGCTCTCCTTCGTGCCCTGGGGCCGCGACGGCGTCTCCCTCGACCTGATGCGCCGTGACCGCAGCGCCCCCAACGGCGTCATGGAGTTCATGGTCGCCGAACTGTGCGCGGCGGCACCGAAGTTGGGGATCCACAGAATCTCGCTGAACTTCGCGGTCTTTCGCTCCGCCTTCGAGGAGGGCGCCCGCATCGGCGCGGGACCGGTGCTGCGCCTGTGGCGGCGCCTGCTGCTGTTCTTCTCCAGGTGGTGGCAGTTGGAGGCGCTCTACCGCTCCAACGCCAAGTACCAGCCGGAGTGGTACCCGCGCTTCATCTGCTACGGCGACGCCGGCTCCCTCGCCCGAATCGGGCTTGCCTCCGGCATAGCCGAAGGTTTCGTTTCGGTACCGTCCTTGCGCAAACTCTGGGGAAAGGGGCACCCGAAGGGCGCGTCCAGGCCCGCGACCACGGAGGGCCTGCCGTCGCTGTCGGCGCTCGGCCTCGACGGAGGGGGCGAGGCCGGGCCCGGCGATCTTCATGCCGGCCTGCCCGAACAGGTCCGCATCCGGCACCGCACCCTCGACCGGCTGCGCGCCGACGGCACCGACCCCTACCCGGTCGGCATCCCGCGGCGCACCCACGCCCTCGCCGACGTCCGCGAGGGCCAGCAGGTCACCGTCGCCGGCCGGATCATGCTGGTGCGCGACTTCGGCGGCATCGTCTTCGTCACCCTGCGCGACTGGTCGGGGGACCACCAACTCGCCCTCACCCGCGATGACTTGGGCCCCGCCCTCGGCCGATTCACCGCCGACACGGACATCGGCGACCACATCAGCGCCACCGGCCGGGCCGGAGTGAGCGACAAGGGCGAACCCACCGTCTTCGTCACCTCCTGGCAACTGATCGGCAAGTGCCTGCGCCCGCTGCCCGACAAACGCCGCGGCCTCGCCGACCCCGAGGCCAAGGTCCGCATGCGCTACCTCGACCTGGTCTCCAGCCCCGACGCCCGCGCCGTGATCCGAGCCCGCTCCACCGCCGTACAGGCCCTGCGCCAAGGCCTGTTGCAGCGCGGCTACCTCGAGGTCGAGACCCCGATGCTGCAGCAGATCCACGGCGGCGCCAACGCCCGCCCCTTCACCACCCACATTAATGCCTACGACCTCGACCTGTACCTGCGCATCGCGCCCGAGCTGTATCTGAAACGGCTGTGCGTCGGCGGCCTGGAGAAGGTCTTCGAGATGGGCCGCACCTTCCGCAACGAGGGCGTCTCCTACAAACACAACCCCGAGTTCACGATGCTGGAGGCCTACCAGGCCTTCGCCGACTACGACGTGATGCTCGACCTCACCCGCGAACTGATCCAGGGCGCGGCGACTGCCGCCTTCGGCGCGCCGATCGCCCGCAAGGACGGCCAGGAGTACGACATCTCGGGCGCCTGGCCGGTCAAGACGGTGTACGGCGCGATCTCGGAGGCACTGGGGGAGGAGGTCGACGCGGACACGGAGCTGTCGGCACTGCACCGGCTGTGCGACCGCGCCGGCGTGCCGTACACGCCGGACGACGGCCGCGGCGACGTCGTCCTCGAAATGTACGAACGCCTGGTGGAGGAGAAGACCAGGCTGCCCACCTTCTACAAGGACTTCCCGACCGACGTCTCCCCGCTGACCCGTCAGCACCGCACGGACCCGCGGCTCGCCGAGCGCTGGGACCTGGTCGCCTTCGGCACCGAACTCGGCACCGCCTACTCGGAGTTGACCGACCCGGTCGAACAGCGCCGCCGCCTCACCGCCCAGTCCCTGCTCGCCGCCGGAGGAGATCCCGAGGCGATGGAACTGGACGAGGACTTCCTCGACGCCCTCGAATACGCCATGCCGCCCACCGGCGGTCTGGGCATCGGCGTCGACCGGCTGGTCATGTTCCTCACCGGACTGACGATCCGTGAGACGCTGCCGTTCCCGCTGGTGCGCCACCGCTGACCGCTCAGGGCCGCGAAGGGAGCAGCAGCCGCAGGTCGTCTCCCCAGGAGTCGAGGACCTCGCCGTGCCCCGCGGCCCGCGCGGCCCGGGCGATGTCGGCGAATAGGGCGCGCTGGGTGTGCGGATCGCCGTCGGCCAGGATGCGGCGCAGCAACGGCAGCAGCCGCCCGGCGCTCCACCGGTCCTCGCCCAGCGGCTGCCGCTGGAGCTCCCACCGCAGGTATTTGTTGTACGGCCGTACCCGCCGGTGCAGCGCGAAGAGCACCTCCAGCGCGTAGGGCACGCTCTCGGCGGCATCCAGGTGCCCCATCGCGTCGCGGCCGTCGCGGTAGCTCTTCAGCGAGCGGTAGGTCTGGTTGACGTAGGCGTCGAGGTAGTCGGCCACGGCGGTGCGCGCCTCGTCGGGGTCCAGGGTCCGCTTGCGGTCGAGGACGGCGGCGATCTCTCCGTCCAGCCGGTCGAGGAGCACCCGGGCGTGGACGTACGAGTAACGGCTGAAGGCCGCCGGGTCGCCGGGCAGTCCACGGCGGCGGAACTCGGCGAGCGTGATGACCACCAGGTCCAGATGGGCCGAGCGGAACCGGTCGAGCTCGCTGAGCGGCGAGGCGTCGCGCTCGCGCAGCACGACGTGCAGGTCGTGGTCGGAGTGGACGGTCGGCATCCCGTCGTGCACCTGGGAGCCGCTGAGGACCAGTCCGAGGACAGCGGGGTCGGCGGCGGCCCGGACGACGAAGGCAGCCGAGGTGGCCTCGGGGCTGTCGCCGGGGACAGGAGGAAGGGCAGGCATATCGGTGATCTCTCCGAGCGGAAACGTGTGCGGCCGGACGACGACGGCCGCGGACACGAAGACGGACCGTTCGCTTCTGCGGCATCCGGGACGCCGCGCGGGAGATCACTGCACGGGCCCGACGGTATCCGCAATGTCCGCATGGAGGAAAGCGAATTCGGCCGCGAGGCCGTCGGTTACCAAGCCCGTCGGAGAAGCGCCAGGCGGCTTGGGCCGGGCGTGTGCTTTCCTGCCGCCGCTGCGGTGTCGTGGGGGACCGTCGGTCCTGGTTCGGGCGACTGATGAGTCATGAAGAAGGATCAGTTGCTCACCAGGCGCCGGGCGTTGATCGCGGGTGCCGCCGCCCTGGGCGCGGCCGGAGCCGCCGGTGTCCTCGCGTCGGGCGGGGGCGACGAGACGGTTCGGCCCGTCGCTCCCGCGCCCGCCCCCGATCCCGCCCCCCAGGAGAGCTATGCGCTCGAACCGTCGGACTACCGCCTTCAGCCGCTGACCGGATACGGGCAGGTGCGCACCGCACCCCGGAGAACCCGCGTGCGGCATCACCCGTTCCTGCGCGTGTACGGACGCGGTCGCACCATGGTGCTGACCTTCGACGACGGGCCCGACCCCCGCTACACCCCGCACATCCTGGACACCCTGGCCGAGTACGACGTCCGCGCCATGTTCTTCGTGTGCGGGGAGATGGCCGTCGACAACCAGGACCTGCTGGCCAGGATGGCCGACGACGGCCACATCGTCGGCAACCACACCTGGACCCACCCGCTGCTGACCCAGCTGACGCGGTCCGAGATCCGCTCCGAGATGAAACGCACCAGCGACGTCATCGAGAACGCCTACGGTGAGCGCCCCCTGTGGTTCCGCGCACCCTACGGCGCCTGGAACCGTGCGACCTTCCAACTCGGCGCCGAAATGGGCATGGAGCCCCTGGCCTGGACGGTCGACACCCTCGACTGGACCACCCCCGGCACCGGCACCATCGTCGACCGGGTCGAGGACGGCGCAGCCCCCGGCGTCGTGGTGCTCTCGCACGACGCCGGGGGCGACCGCTCGCAGAGCGTCCAGGCCCTGCGCGACTATCTGCCGTACCTGCTGGATTCCGGCTACCACATCACCGTGCCGAGACGGCGGCACGCATAGCCGCATTCCGCCCGCCCGGCCGGGGCACGTTCAGCGGACCTCGACCAGGCGGGCGAAGACGACGACGTTCCCGTCGTAACCGTGTTTCTTGGAGAAACCGCCGCCGCAGGTGATGACCCGCAATTCCGCGGCGCCCTTGGAGGCGTAGACGCGGTCGCCGGGGAAGTTGTTCTTCGCGAAGACCTCGATGCCGTAGACCTCGAACACGGCCGTCTTTCCGTCCTTGCGGGCGATCTCGACGCGATTTCCCTTCTTCAGCGCCCCGAGGTTGTAGAACACCGCGGGTCCTTGCTTGTTGTCGACGTGGCCGACCACCACCGCGGTGCCCTTCTCGCCGGGAGTGACGGCACCGGTGAACCAGCCGGCCAGGTTGGGGTCCTCAGGGGGAGGCGCGCCGACCCAGCCGTCCGCGGCCAGGCCGACCGGCAGCACCGGTGCGTCGACCCGGATCGTGGGGATCCTGACCCGGTCGGGCGGGGAGGCCGGCAGCGGCTGGACGGCAATGGCGGTGCCCACGGCGGCGGAGGCGTGGCTGTCCGCCGCTGCCGCCGAGGCCGGCTGCGGGGGGCCCACGTCGAACTCCCCCGAACCGTTCCGAATGAGCGCGATGCCGGTCAGCAGAACAAGCGCTATGACGCCCCAGGGGGCGCGCTTCTTCCGTCGCTCCTCCTCTTCGGCCAGTTCGGCCAGTTCGGACGCAGACATTCGTTTCCCCTCTCGACGAGGCAGTCGCCGCGTCATTCGCGCATGACGCAACGCTAAGCGGCCTGTGCGAAACCGGCGACGGGGCGGATGCGAACGGGTGGCTCGCCCGAGGGGGTGCGCCATCCGAGTTGCCGAGGGCAGGAAATTTCTGACGGTCCGTGACCTGCGGAGATATCCGATTATCTGATTATTGCTCGGCGTGTCCTCTCACCAGGACGGACCATCGCCGAAATGCGGGCACGTGCATCGCATCTGACTGTCTTTCTGGGAGGCGCTTTCTCGCCGACATTGCCGGGGAATGGGACCCGGGGCGCCTTCCGCGGAGGATCACATGAGCAGTCATCGTGCCCTGGCGGTCTCAGCCGCCGCGGTCGCCGTTCTGGGCCTCGCCGCACCGGCGGCCGTCGCCCGGGACGGCATGAACTTCAACCCGAGCAACATCGTCGCGCTGCCCAGTGTCATCGCCCGCGGCGGGCAGTTGACCATCACCGTCGACGGATGCCCGGGCGGAGCCACCGCGACCTCGGACGCGTTCCCGAGCACACAGCTGATGACGGTCGCAGGCAGCAACACGGCAAGGGGCACCGCGACGGTGAACCGGGACGCGAGAAACGGCTCGCACCCCATCACCGTCACCTGCGGTGGCAAGTCCCTGACCAACCCCGCCGCCTTCACCGTCATCGGTGGTGTCCAGGGCGGCTTCGGCGGCGGCAGCTCCACCGGGGCGACGCCGACCGACGTGGCCATCGGCGGCGGACTCGTGGCCGCGGCCGTCCTCGCCGGCGGAGCGTTCTGGCTGCGCCGGAGGTCCGAGAAGCGGATCTGACCCTTCTCCCTTCGGAGAGCGGACCGCACGTCAAGTCCGTGGAGAAGATCCCACGTTGAAGGGCCTTCGTCCCGATTCCCCAAGAGGAGTCGGGGCGATGGCCCTTTGTCAGGCACCTTCCTCGCCGCTGCGGCGGCGCGAGAGGTGGTACGCCGCCCCGACCGAGCCCGTGATGAGGGCGAGACCCATGCCGATCTCCCTGAGGTCGAACCCGGCGATGCCGCCGCCCACACCGGCGTGCACACCCCGGTGGGGGTGGACCGGGACCGGGACGGGGTCGACCGGCACCGGACTCGGGTGGTGCGGGCGGCCGCCCACGATGGTCAGATCCGTGGAGCCGCTCGCGCCGTCACAGGAGAACGTCACCTGATACACCGCACCCGGCTTCGCGTCCCGGTCCACCAACGCCGTCGCCCAGGACCGTCCCACCGGAATGACGACCGTGTCGAACACCACCGACGTGACCCTCGCAGGCCCCTTGCAGTCGCCGTCCCGGTTCACATGCAGCTTGACCTCGCTGCCCGCCGCGACGGTCGAGGGCAGCACGCTGAAGCCGAACGGCGTGATGGTGTGGCCGTCGTCTCGCGCGACGGCGGCGGGTACGGAGAGGGCGAGGGCGCTTATGCCCAGCAGAGCGGCCGAAGCAATGCGTATCGCGCGCATGGTGGTTCCTCCGGTCCCCGAGGAGCAGCTGCGGACCCGTTCCGCTGTGGGGCTGAATGCGCCTCGGTAACCGAAACGCTAGGAACGGGTGTCCGATCGCGCGATCGCTGTAGGGCGAATGGGGCAAACGCATGGGCCACCCAGGGGACGGCAGCGGCGTGGCGTGCTTCTCCCGGGTGGCCCGTCGTGTGACGGCCTGCCGGTCAGGCCCGGATCTGCGGGAAGAGGTTGAGGAAGGGGGCCGCCGACGCCGTGATGCCTCGGGTGTAGGGCGCGTCGAAGTCCCAGATGAGGAAGAGAAGGAACGCGATCAGGGCGGAGAACAGCCCCGCCAGTACCAGTTCGCGCGTGGTGCGCCGGATCTGCAGCGCGAAGACCATGCCGATGGTGATCACCGCCCCGGCGAGCAGCCCGAACCACACCACGCCCGGCATGGTCGCCCCCATGGAGTCGGCCCGAGCGCTGCGGGCCTGGTCCGCCGCGGTGACCTGGTCGAGGAGCGGCTGGTAGGCCTGGGCCTCGAAGTCGGACTTCGGCTGGTAGTCCGTGACGTCCTGGCGGATGCGGTCGAAGAGTGCGTCGCCGCGCCGGGTGACATGCCCGTCGTCGGCCATCGTCTTCCACTCCGTGTTCACGACGTGTCCGACATAGGCGTTGACATCGTCCCGAATACGGTCACGGATGTCGGCCGGATAGACCCGCACCCGCTCCGAGATCTCGTGCAGCGCGACGGCCTCCGTCTGCACATGGTCCTGGGCGGCGCTGCGGCCCTCCCACACCCCGGCGATGGCCAGGCCCAGGACGATGGCGTACACCACACCGATCCACATCGTCATGTACTCGATGACGTCCGGGGTCTCGCTGGGGTCCTCGTCCACGGGCGCGGCCCGGTGCCGCACGAAGGTGACGATGACCACCACGACGCAGGCGGCCAGCATCGCGAGGGTGAGAACAAGCCATTCCGACAAGAGATTCCTCCAGGAATCAGCGCGGCCGCAGCGCGGCGACGGCGATCACGGCGGGAACCGTGATGAGCAGGACAAAGGTGACGGGTGAAGGACCGCCGCGCGGCGACCGCTTGGGCGCCGGCGCCCGGTAGCGCGGATAGGTCACCGGGGCCAGGAACGTACGGTGGGCGGGCTTGGCCGACGGCTTCGGAGCGGGGGCCGGGGGCGGCGCGGCCGGGGGAGTGGTGCGCGGGCGCGGTGCCGCAGGCTTCGCAGCGGGCGGGGCAGGCAACGGCGGTTTCGGCCTCGGTGTCGGCTTCGGCGTCGGTTTCGGTGTCGGGGTGGGCGCCGGAGGCGGCGGCTTCGGCTCGGGCGGCGCGGGCCTGGGTGTCGGAGTCGGTGTGGGTGTCGGAGTGGGCGCGGGGCAGACCGGCGGGGTCGGCCAGGCAAGGTCCCCGGCAACCGCCACGGCCTGAGTGCCGTCCGGCCCGACCGAGGCATACGCACAGGCGTCGGCAGTCGCGACGCCGGTCGGCGCCCCCACCAGAAACCAGGTCAGCGATACGACGCAGGCCAGCCGCCCCCTATGGGGGCGCGGGGAACGGCGCGACAAGCCACGGCGGCGCCGCAGAAAAACGGCGACCGATGGCCCCCCATCGCGCGGAGCGCCACGCGCCAACGCCCGTTCAGCAAAGGCATTTTGAGTCGGTTCGGGTCCATACACGCCGAAGATCATGAGCCCTCGCGCACCGGGGCACGCCGTATCGCGCCGGGATTGGCTCGAACGGGGGACGAGCCCCGTACGACGGTTTGATCGCCGCGCACCCCGGCGCACAACAAAGCGCACGCAAGTGCGAACTCACCGCACCGGTGCCACAGGTTCCGAAAAGAAATTTGTGAGGCGGTTGAACACAACCGTGGGTCCCATTCGTACCCATGCTCGTGCGGCGACGCAGCAGGGCGCTGCAACACCTTTGCGATATTGGGGAGTTGACGATGAAGACCTCCTGGCGGAGCGCCTCACTCGTGGCAAGCGCTGCGGCCGTACTGGCGCTGACGACGGCGTGCGGTCAGGAAAGCGGCACATCGGCGGTGGGCAGCCAGAACGTGGGCGCCACCGCCGCGGCGGGCGATTACGGCAGCGTGGGCACCGGTGCCGGCGCGGGTGCGAGCGCCAGCCCCAGCAATGGCTACGGTGCCGACGGCCAGAAGTCCGGGGCCCAGGCCTCGGCCGCGGGCAAGCTTGCCGTCACCCAGAACGCCGAGCTCGGCAAGGTGCTGGCGGACGGCAACGGCATGACCCTGTACCGCTTCGACGAGGACACCGCCGAGCCGCCCAAGTCCAACTGCGACGGCGACTGTGCCAAGGCCTGGCCGCCGGTTTCCGCGGACGACGCCACGGCGGGCGCCGGCATCGACAAGGCGCTGCTCGGCGAGGTCACCCGGGCCGACGGCACCAAGCAGCTGACCGTCGGCGGCTGGCCGGCGTACCGCTATGCGAAGGACACCAAGGCCGGGGACGTGGCCGGTCAGGGTGTGGGCGGCAAGTGGTTCGCGCTGGCCCCCGACGGCAAGAAGGCCACCCTGGCGAGCCTGCCGGGACTGTCCGTGCGCAACGACCCCAAGCTGGGCGAGATCGTCGTCGACAAGAACGGCATGACGGTCTACCGCTTCCTGAAGGACGTGGCCTGGCCGAAGCCGATCTCCAACTGCACCGGTTCCTGCCTGGAGAAGTGGCCGGCGGTCGGGATCGTCTCCAAGGACGACACCAAGGGCATCGAGAAGAAGGGCCTGATGGGCTTCACCCGGCCCGACGGCGTCAAGCAGATGACCGTCGACTGCTGGCCGGCATACACGTTCTCCGGCGACACCAAGCCCGGGGACATCAACGGCCAGGGTGTGGGCGGCACCTGGTACGCCATGTCGCCCGACGGAAAGCCGGTCGGCGCGCCGAAGAAGTAGCCATCACCTCCCCAGGGTTGATTGCACCGGACAGCGCGCTCGGCCCCCGTCCGCCCCCTCCGCACCGCACGGAGGGGGCGGACTCTTTGGCGTTTTACGGCTTTTCGACGGGCGAATGCGGCAAGTGCCGCAGGCAGTGACCGGGAACGGACGGTCAATTTCCGTTTGGGCTCGCCCCGTTGGCAGGCGATCAGTAGCCTCAGCTCGAACACCGGATCGCCTACGCCTTGGAGAGATAGATGGAGCGTCCCGCCTGGGCCCCACGGAGCATCGACATCTCGGTGCCCAGCGTCTCGCGGATCTACGACTACTACCTGGGCGGCTCGCACAACTTCGAGGTCGACCGGGAAGCGGCCCGCAAGGCGATGGAGTTCATGCCGGGACTTCCGAAGATCATGCAGGCGAACCGGGCGTTCATGCGGCGCGCGGTGCGCTTCGCGGTCGACGAGGGCATCGACCAGTTCCTGGACATCGGCTCCGGCATCCCCACCTTCGGAAACGTCCACGAGGTGGCGCAGGCCGCGAACCCCGGCGCGCGCGTGGTGTACGTCGACCACGACCCGGTGGCCGTCGCGCACAGCCAGGCGGTCCTCGCGGGCAACGACGGCACGGGAGTCGTCGCCGCCGACCTCCGAAAGCCCCAGGAGATCCTCGCGAGCGCCGAAGTGGAGCGCCTGATCGACCCGAATCGGCCAGTGGCGCTGCTTCTCGTTGCCATACTGCACTTCGTGGAAGACGCGGACGACCCGTACGAGGCGGTGGCCGAGTTGCGCGACGCGCTCGCGCCGGGCAGCCTGCTCGTCCTCACGCACGCCTCGTACGAGGGCATCCCGCTGCCGGCGGAGCGGGCCGAGGGCGCGGTGGACGTGTACAAGGACATCCGCAACCCGCTGATCATGCGCTCGCGCGACGAGATCGCGCGGTTCTTCGAGGGGTACGACATGGTGGAACCGGGACTGGTGGCGCCGCCGCTGTGGCGGCCGCAGGAGGCGGCGGAGGACGAGGATCCGTATGCCTTCTCCGGGTTCGCCGGCGTGGGGCGTACGGCGTGATCGCGGAGCCGGACGGGCAGCAGGACAGACTGCGGAGGTTCGCGACGATCTGGAGCCGGGCGGTGTTCCCGGTGACCTCGACGTCGCTGACCAGGCCGGAGTTCGAGGAGCAACTCCTGCCGCTGGCCCGTCGCCTGAGCCAGGCGCTGCACACCCGCACCCTCGACGCCGACACGGGCAGGGAGGTCGGTGCCGCCCTGGTCGCCGCGCACTGCACCGACCCGGACGCGCTCACCCGCACCCTGGACTGCGTCGACGCCTACCTGGTGCTCTACTGCGGCGAGGGCGGCGACCAGGAGGAGATGCGGGCGCGTTCCTCGCGGCTGCAGCACGCCATGGCCGCCGGGTTCGCCGGGGCGCTGCGCGAGCGGACGCTGGCCGAGCAGGAGGCGATCTCCGCGGCCGCCCTGAAGGCGCAGGGCGTGGTGGCACAGGCGCTGCACGCCACCGAGGCCCGCTTCCGCGCGGTCTTCGAGGGCGCGGCCATAGGAATCGGCATCGCCGACCTGGAAGGCAACATCCTCCAGGTCAACGGCGCACTGCTGCGCATGTTCGGCATCACGGACGCGATGGCCCACGGCCGCAAGGTCCAGGAGTGGACCCACCCCGAGGACGCACCGCAGACCTGGAAGCTCTACGACGAGCTCGTCCGCGGCGAGCGCGAGCATTACCACGTCGAAAAGGCCTTCTACCGACCTGACGGAACGGTCCTGTGGACCAACCTGACGGTCTCCCTGCTGCGCGACGCGGACGGCATCCCGCAGTACCAGCTCGCCCTCATGGAGGACACCACCGAGCGGCGGCTGCTCAACCTCCGGCTGCGCTACGAGGCCACGCACGACGCGCTCACCGGACTGCCCAACCGCACCTTCTTCTTCGAACGCCTGGAGAAGGCGCTGGGCGCCGGCCGGGGCCAGCGCTACGGCCTGTGCTACCTGGACCTGGACGGCTTCAAGACCATCAACGACAGCCTCGGCCACGCGGCCGGCGACCGGCTGCTCGTCGAGGTCGCGGACCGGTTGCAGGGGTGTGCGACCGCGCCCGGCGAGATGGTCGCCCGGCTCGGCGGCGACGAGTTCGTGGCGCTGACCACCGGCCCCGACACCGAGCACGAGGTCGACGAGCTCGCCGCCCGCATCATGAACGCCCTCGTCGCCCCGATCAGCATCGACGGCCGGGAACTGACCGTGCGCGGCAGCATCGGCATCGTCGAGGGCCCGGCCGGGCAGCGCAGCCCGGCGGAGGTGCTGCGCAGCGCGGACATCACCATGTACCGGGCCAAGTCGGCGGGCGGCAACCGCTTCGAGCTCGCCGACGAGGAGGCCGACGCCCGCGCCATCACCCGGCACGGCCTGACCACCGCGCTTCCGGCGGCTCTGGACCGGGGCGAGTTCTTCATCGAGTACCAGCCGCTGGTCCACCTCGGCGACGGCAGCGTGCGCGGCGCCGAGGCCCTGGTGCGCTGGCTGCACCCGCAGCACGGCATCCTCGGCCCGGACCGCTTCATCCCGCTCGCCGAGCACACCGGCCTGATCGTGCCGCTCGGCCGCTGGGTCCTGGAACAGTCCGTCCGCCAGGCCCGCGAATGGCGAGAACGGTACGACGACGCGGGCCCCCTGCGTATCAACGTCAACCTCTCGCCCTGCCAGCTCACCCACCCCGGTCTGGTCCAGGACACCGTCGACATCCTGGAGCGCGCGGGCGTCGACCCGGACGCGCTCTGCCTGGAGGTCACCGAGTCGGCGCTGATCGGCGCCGACGACGACCTCCTCAAGCCCCTGCGCCGGCTCGCCGAGATGGGTGTCGACATCGCCCTCGACGACTTCGGCACCGGCTACTCGAACCTGGCGAACCTGCGCCGCCTCCCGGTCAGCATCCTCAAGCTGGACCGCTCCTTCACCCAGAGCATGCAACAGTTCCCGGCGGACCCCGTCGACCTCAAGATCGTCGAAGGGATCGTCGCGCTCGCCCACAGCCTCGACCTCGCGGTGACGGTGGAGGGCGTGGAAACCGGAGCCCAGGCCGAGCAGTTGCGGATACTGGGCTGCGACACGGCCCAGGGCTGGTACTACGCCCGCCCCGGCCCGCCGGACCGGCTGCACGAGCTGGCGCTGGTGGACGCGACGGGCTGAGTCCCGCACCGGTCCTAGGGCAGCGGCACCGAGCGCAGGGAACCGTGGGTACGGGCCATGACGACGACGTGGCCCGTGTCCCCGCCCGGTGCGAAGACCAGGGGGTATTCGCCGGCTCTGGTCTGCGAGTACGCCGCGGACATCCGGGGCGCGGCGGCTCCGGTCCCCTGCGGACCGGCGTGCAGGTCGATCGTGATCACGCGGTCCCGCTTGGCGCGGTCGTTGCGGGGCGTGAAGGTCACGAACCGTCCGGCGGTCACGGTGGCGTCCGCCTCGGTGGCGTACGTGCTCCACAGTTTGCGGTCGTTCTCGAGGTCGTACGCGTACCAGTTGCCCGCGCTCGTGTCCTCGGCGCCGGCCTCGTACAGCACCAGGATCCCGTCGTCGGAGATCACCCCGCGTACGGGCTTGTCGGCCGTGTTCCTCGGGGTCGGCAGCGGTCTCAGCGTCGCTGGATCCAGGCGCCGCATGGGTGCGAAGGTGTCCCCGGCGGAGTACGGGCTGCCGGTGCAGACCAGGTAGTGGCCGCCGGTGACGAGGTGCGGGCACTCGATGCCTGTCGGGCTGGTCGCCACGGTGGCGCCGGTGCGGGCGTCGCGAGCGGTGACCCGGGCGCCGTCGGCGGTGTAGACGCGGCCCCGGAAGGCGGCCAGGTGTTCGCCCGTCGTCCAGGCGACGGTCCGGTGCCAGAGGGGCGTGCCGTCGGATGCGCGAACGGCGTCGAGAACGGGGGTGTGGGTGAAGGGATCCGATGCCCCGAGAGCGTAGACGATTCCCTCCGCAGCGCCGAGAGCCAAGTAGGTGCGGCCGGTGGGCAGTTGACGGGTCCAGGCCTGCGCACCCGTGCGCAGGTTCGCCGCGCGGAGCACACCCGCGACCCCGGTCACGGCCCGTTCGTCGACCGCGTCGACCACCAGTCCGGCGCTCTTGCCGTGGTCGCCCGCGGGCACCGTCCAGGTGATACGGCCGTCGGCCCGCGAACGCCCCACGAACCCGCCGGAGTCGGTCGCGCACACCACCTGGTGCGCCGTGGCGCCGCAACTGCCGTGGGCCTCCTGGCTGGAGAGGGTCACCGCCCAGGCGCGCCACGGGCCGGAGACTGACGTCGAGCTCGTCTCCACCGTCGGCCCGGAGCCGCCGGACGGCGACGAGACGGCCGGACTCTTCGGCCCGCCGGACGCGGTGTTCCCCGCGCACCCCACCAGCACCAGCAGTGCCGCGCCCACCGCAACGATGTGCCGTTTCATCCCGCCCACCCCCGTCTGAGAGCCCCATGCTACGACCGCTCGGCGCTCCAGCAGCATCCGCTGCAACTCACGTGCCACCCGCGCAACCCGGTTGTGGACGCGCCGGGTTGGAGCGCGAGGATGCGCGGGTGAACGATGAAACCGACGCGGTGAACCAGGCGATCGCGCTCCCGTCGCTCGGACTCGTCAAACGCCTTCTGCACCACTCGTCCACCGCCGCGATGGCACGTCGCACTGATATTCGCATGCGAACCGGATCGGGCGCGTGTCACAGTCACGGGCGTGACCTTGATGGACGTACTCGTCGCCTTCGCCCGATCCGCGCGGATCGGGCCCCTGCACTGCGGGATGCCCCTGGCGGAAGCCGAGGAACTCCTTGGCGCGGGACGCCCGCACCCCGCCATCATCATGAAGGGGCCCGACATCGACGGGTACCCCTACTCCTGGGACGGGCTCGAGCTGGTCGTCACCCAGCGGCGGGTCAGTGCAATCTGGATCAGGCTGCGGCCCGGATCGACCGCGAAGCTCCCCTCGCTCGTCCTGCCCGAATCAGAGTCGTTCGAGGCCACCGTGGACCGCGAGGAACTGGTTGCGGCCCTGGACACTGCGGGCTGTGAGCATCAGGTCAACGATGCCCTCACCTTCGGCGGGCAGTCCAGCATCCTCACCCGGCCCGCCCACGTGTGCGCGGTCTTCAGCCTCCCCGGCCGGGACAACCACGTGCCTCACCGCGACCGTCACTATCTCGGCGTGATGCACCATCACGCAGCCGTACGTCCGTAGAACGTCCGCCGGCTCACCGCTCCAACAGCATCCGCTGCAACTCCCGAGCCGCCCGCGGCGGAGCCACGTCGCTGCGGTGGGCCAGGGCGATCGTGCGGTGGAGGCCGGGGCGGGCCAGGGGGGTGACCCGTAGGCCCCGGCCGGAACGGGTCGCGACCATGCGGGGGACGACGGCCACGCCGAGGCCCGCGCGGACGAAGCCCAGTACCGCGTCCATCTCACCGCCCTCCACCGCGAAGTCCGGCTCGAAGCCCTCGGCGCGGCACGCGGCCACGGTCAGTTCGCGCAGGTCGTAGCCGTGCCGGAACATGACCAGGGGTCCGCTCTCCAGGTCGGCGATGCGGACGGTCCGCCGTCCCGGGCCGGCGGGCGCGGGCGACTCCGGGGACGACACCACGACCAGGTCCTCGCGCAGCAGTTCCACCGTCGTCAGCGCGGGGGAGGGGGACGGCAGCGGCAGCACGACCAGCGCCAAGTCCAGGGCGCCGCGGGCGAGTTCCCGTACGAGATCGTGGGAGCCGCCTTCCTCGATCAGCAGCCGGATGCCGGGATAGCGGTCGTGGAAGGCGCGCAGGACGTCGGGCAGCAGGCCCGTGCACAGGCTCGGGGTCGCGCCCAGCCGGACCCGGCCGCTGCGCAGCTGCACCAGCTCCTGCACCTCGTGCCGGGCCGTGTCCGCGTCGGCCAGGATGCGCCGGGCCAGCGGCAGCAGGGCCTCACCCGCGTCGGTGAGGGTGATGTTGCCGCGCGCCCGCAGGAACAGATCGGCCCCGAGCTCCCGCTCCAGCGCCTTGATCTGCTGGGACAGCGACGGCTGCGCGACATGGACCAGGTCCGCGGCCCGGGTGAAGTGCCGCGTCTCGGCGACCGCCACGAAGTACTGGAGCTGCTGGAACTGCATCCTCGTACGATAGCCGCTGGCTATGGAATCAAGCCGGACCATGTCTTGGACCGATCGGGACCTTCGGCCCTAGCGTCTTGAGCCATGGCTCTGGCAACGCGGACGGACCGACGGCCGTCGATGGCGCGCACGGTGTGGGACAGCTCCGTCGGCAAGAAGACAGTGATGGCCGTCAGCGGCATGATCATGCTGCTGTACCTGGTCGCCCACGTGATCGGTAACCTCAAGATCTTCTTCGGGGCCGGCGAGTTCAACCACTACGCGCACTGGCTGCGTACCGTGGGCGAGCCCTTCATGCACTACGAGTGGACGCTGTGGCTGGTCCGCGTCGTGCTGATCGTCGCCGTCGTCGCGCACGCCGTCTCCGCGTACCAGCTCAGCCGCCGCGACATCAAGGCACGGCCCAGCAAGTACGTCCACAAGAAGGCCAGGGCCAGTTATGCGACGCGGACCATGCGGTGGGGCGGGGTCATCCTCGGCCTGTTCATCGTGTGGCACATCCTGGACCTGACCACCGGCACCGTGCACTCGGGCGGCTTCCAGGAGGGCCACCCGTACCAGAACGTCGTGGACACCTTCTCCACCTGGTACGGCAATGTCATCTACATCGTCGCGATGCTCGCCCTGGGCCTGCACATCCGGCACGGCTTCTGGAGCGCGGTCCAGACCCTCGGCGTCGGCAGCCGCAGCCGCGACCGCGCGCTCAAGGCCGTCGCCAACGTCCTCGCACTGCTGCTCACGGCCGGCTTCATCGCCGTACCCGTGGGCGTCATGACCGGAGTGGTGAGCTGAACATGACCGACTTCGCGGACTACAACACCGGGGATCCCGTCGTCGACGGCAAGGCCCCTTCCGGCCCGATCAACGAGCGCTGGGACAAGCGGCGTTTCGAGGCCAAGCTGGTCAACCCGGCCAACCGGCGCAAGCACACGGTGATCGTGGTCGGCACGGGGCTGGCAGGCGGTTCGGCGGGCGCCACGCTCGCCGAACAGGGCTACCACGTCGTCCAGTTCTGCTACCAGGACTCCCCGCGCCGCGCCCACTCGATCGCCGCGCAGGGCGGCATCAACGCCGCCAAGAACTACCGCAACGACGGCGACTCCATCCACCGGCTGTTCTACGACACCGTCAAGGGCGGCGACTTCCGCGCCCGCGAGTCGAACGTGCACCGGCTCGCGCAGATCTCCGTGGAGATCATCGACCAGTGCGTGGCCCAGGGCGTGCCCTTCGCCCGGGAGTACGGCGGCCTGCTCGACACCCGCTCCTTCGGCGGCGTACAGGTCTCGCGGACCTTCTACGCCCGCGGACAGACGGGCCAGCAGCTGCTGCTCGGCGCGTACCAGGCGCTGAGCCGGCAGATCGCCGCGGGCAACATCGAGATGCACCCGCGTACCGAGATGCTCGACCTGATCGTCGTCGACGGGAAGGCGCGCGGCATCGTGGCGCGCGACCTGATCACGGGCCGCATCGACACCTACTTCGCGGACGCCGTCGTCCTCGCCAGCGGCGGCTACGGCAACGTCTTCTACCTGTCGACGAACGCCATGAACTCCAACGCCACCGCCATCTGGCGGGCCCACCGGCGCGGCGCCTACTTCGCCAACCCCTGCTTCACCCAGATCCATCCGACCTGCATCCCGCGCACCGGCGACCACCAGTCCAAGCTCACCCTGATGAGCGAGTCGCTGCGCAACGACGGCCGGATCTGGGTGCCCAGGGTCAAGGGCGACGACCGGCCGCCGAACAAGATCCCCGAAGACGAGCGCGACTACTACCTGGAGCGCATCTACCCGTCCTTCGGCAACCTGGTCCCGCGCGACATCGCCTCCCGCGCCGCGAAGAACGTCTGCGACGAGGGCAGGGGAGTGGGCCCCGGCGGGCAGGGCGTCTACCTGGACTTCGCCGACGCCATCCAGCGGATGGGCCGCAAGGCGGTCGAGGAGAAGTACGGCAACCTCTTCGACATGTACGCGCGGATCACCGCCGAGGACCCGTACACCGTCCCGATGCGGATCTACCCCGCCGTGCACTACACGATGGGCGGACTGTGGGTCGACTACGACCTCCAGACCACCGTCCCGGGCCTGTTCGCGATCGGCGAGGCCAACTTCTCCGACCACGGCGCGAACCGCCTCGGCGCCTCCGCACTGATGCAGGGCCTGGCCGACGGCTACTTCGTCTTGCCCGCGACCATCAACGACTACCTCGCCCGCAACCCGCACCACGAGCCGGTCACCGTCCAACACCCGGTCGTCCAGGAGGTGTTGGCGGAGACCCAGGACCGTCTCAACCTCCTGCTGTCCGTGGACGGCGACCGTACGCCCGACTCCTTCCACCGCGAAGTCGGCGAACTCATGTGGGAGTTCTGCGGTATGGCCCGTACGGACTCCGGTCTGCGCAAGGCGCTGGAGCGCATCCCGCAGATCCGCGAGGAGTTCTGGCGGCGCATCAAGGTGCCCGGCACCGGCGAGGAGTTCAACCAGTCGCTGGAGAAGGCCAACCGCGTCGTCGACTACCTCGAACTTGCCGAACTCATGTGCCTGGACGCACTGCACCGGGCGGAGTCCTGCGGCGGCCACTTCCGCGAGGAGTCCCAGACGCCGGACGGTGAAGCCGCCCGCCGGGACGACGAGTTCGCGTACGCGGCCGCGTGGGAGTTCACCGGCACCGGCGAGGCCCCGACCCTGCACAAGGAAGACCTGGTCTTCGAGTACGTCCACCCCACTCAGCGGAGCTACGCATGAAGCTCACCCTGCGCGTCTGGCGGCAGCAGAACGCCGACGCCGAAGGCGCCATGTCCACGTACGAGGTGGACGGCATCTCCTCCGACATGTCGTTCCTGGAGATGCTCGACACCCTCAACGAGGAACTCATCCTCAAGGGCGAGGACCCGGTCGCCTTCGACCACGACTGCCGCGAGGGCATCTGCGGTGCCTGTTCGCTCGTCATCAACGGCGACGCGCACGGGCCCGAGCGCACCACCACCTGCCAGCTGCACATGCGGTCCTTCCGGGACGGCGACACGATCGACATCGAGCCCTGGCGGGCCTCCGCCTTCCCGGTGATCAAGGACCTGGTCGTGGACCGGTCGGCGTTCGACCGGATCATCCAGTCCGGCGGCTACATCACCGCCCCGACCGGCTCCGCACCCGAGGCCCACGCCACGCCCGTACCCAAGCCGGACGCCGACTTCGCGTTCGAGCACGCCGAGTGCATCGGGTGCGGGGCGTGCGTGGCGGCCTGCCCGAACGGGGCGGCGATGCTCTTCACCTCCGCCAAGATCAACCATCTGAACGTGCTGCCGCAGGGCGCGCCCGAGCGCGAGACGCGCGTGCTGGACATGGTGGCGCAGATGGACGAAGAGGGCTTCGGGGGCTGCACGTTGACCGGGGAGTGCGCGACCGCCTGCCCGAAGGGCATTCCGCTGGTGTCCATCACGAGCATGAACAAGGAGTGGCTGCGGGCTACGCGAAAGGTTGCGCGGTAGCGCCGTAGGGGACCGATTGTCGGGCGGCTGCGGGTTGTTCGTGGTTGCTCGCGCCCGCGCGGCGGAGCCGCATATCGGCGCAGCCCCGCGCCCCTTAATGGGGCGCTGCAGTGAACGTTCGCCGAAATTGTGCGGACGGGCGGGGTCGGGAGGTGCTCCCTGGCCCCGTCTCGCTTATGTGCGGCGAGCCGTTCAACAACCCCACACCCGCTCTCTCTGCGTCTGTCACGCGAAGGTCAGCCGGCGTCGGAAGAACAGGGGCGGCAGATCACGCGCCAACGGTCTGCTCCCGATCCGCCGCCCCCGGCCGTCGACCTGGAGAGAGCCATGACCGGCGTCACCACCCTGGACCGTCCCCCGAAGCCAGCCGCACCCACCCGCTACACCGTCTCCATCGCCCGCGACGAGGCCGACGTGCGTGCCGCGCAGCGGCTGCGCTACGAGGTCTTCGCCGGCGAGATGGGGGCCCTGCTGTCCACCCCGCAGCCCGGCCACGACATCGACGCCTTCGACGCATACTGCGACCACCTGCTGGTCCGCGAGGAGATCACCGGGCAGGTCGTCGGCACCTACCGGCTGCTGCCGCCGGAGCGCGCCGCGGTCGCCGGACGGCTCTACTCCGAGGGCGAGTTCGACCTGACCGCCCTCGACGCGATCCGCCCCGGCCTGGTCGAGGTCGGCCGCTCCTGCGTCCACCCGGACCACCGCGACGGCGCCGTCATCAGCCTCATCTGGGCCGGGATCGCCCGCTACATGGTCGACCGCGGTCACGAGTGGCTGGCGGGCTGCTGCTCCATCCCGCTCGCCGACGGCGGCGCGCTCGCCGCCGCCACCTGGGAGAAGGTGCGGGGCAAGTACCTGGCCCCGGAGGAGTACCGGGTACGGCCGCTGCTGCCCTGGGTTCCGGCCGCCGAGACCCCCGCCGCCGAGACCCCCGCCGCCGCCTCCGCCGAGCTGCCCGCACTGCTGCGCGGCTACCTCCGCCTCGGTGCCTGGGTGTGCGCGCAGCCCGCCCACGACCCGGACTTCGGGGTCGCCGACCTGTATGTCCTGCTGTCGATGCGCCGGGTCAACCCGCGCTATCTGCGGCACTTCCTCTCCCTCGTGCCCGCCTGATGAGCGTCTGGCAGCCCAGCGCGCCCTGCACCCCGGGGGCGTGCATAGAGGCCACGGGGTCCGCCACGGCCGTACCGCGCGCCGTGCTGCGGATGGCGGCGGTCGTGGCCCTGGTGCTCGCCGGGGTCGTACTGTCGCCGCTCGGCGGGAGGATCCCCGCCGAGCTGGTGAAGCGGTGGTGCCGGTGGATCGTACGGGCCGCAGGGGTCCAGGTCCGTATCACCGGCACCGCCGCGCCCACCGGGGGACTGCTCCTGGTCGCCAACCACATCTCCTGGCTGGACATCCCGCTGCTCGCCGCCGTCCGCCCGGCCCGCATGCTCGCCAAGTCCGACATCCGGGGCTGGCCCGTGGCGGGCCCGCTGACGGCGCGGAGCGGCGCGCTGTTCATCGACCGCAACCGGCTGCGCGCCCTGCCGGAAACCGTCGCCCGCATCGCGGACGCGCTGCGCGACGGGCAGGCCGTCGGGGTCTTCCCCGAGGGCAGCACCTGGTGCGGACGCGCCCAGGGCACCTTCCGCCGCGCCGTCTTCCAGGCCGCCCTCGACGCGGGCGTTCCCGTACAGCCGGTACGCCTGCGCTACCGGATCGCCGGGGGTGCGGCCGCCAGCACGCAGCCCGCCTTCATCGGCGACGACTCGCTGCTGGCGTCGGTATGGCGGGTGGTGTCGGCCCGGGGGCTGGTGGCCGAGGTCGAGGTACGGGAGGCCATCGCGCCCGGCAGCCACCCGGACCGCCGCTCACTGGCCCGCGCCGCCCAGCCCGGGGCGACGGCTCAAGCAGACTGGATCCACGCCGCGTTGGTGGCGTAGGCGCCCCGGCCCGTCCCGCGGTGCCCGGATCAGTCGGCTGCCCCGGTGACCTCGATGACGAGGTCCGGGGTGGCGACGTCGGTCGCCTGCTCGAAGTACTCCGCGGCCGCGTCCCGTGCTTCCTTCGGATCCGTGCCGGGCCACAGGTGGGTGAGCAGGAGCCGGGCGGCGCCCGCCTGGCGGGCGTATTGTCCAGCCAGGCGTGCGGTCAGCAGGTGGGGCGCATCGGCGGCCGGCACCTCATGGACGTAGGTGGCCTCCGACAGGAACAGGTCGGCGCCTTCCGCGAGGCGCACGATGGCGTCGCTGGGGCCGGTGTCGCCGGTGTAGGCGAGCACACCGCCCGGCGTGCTGAGCCGGATGCCGGCATTGGGCACGAAGTGCGGCAGCAGCCAGGTGTCGGCCGTGAAGGGGCCGATGGCGAAACGGTCGCCCGGGGTGAACTCGTGCAGCCGGTACGCCGGCGCGAGCATGCGCGGCTTGTCGAGGGCCAGTACCGCGTCGAGGGCCCCGTGCGGGGCGTACACGGGCAGGGGCGGCGGAGGGTCCTCGCTCAGCCCGCGGGCCCTGAGCAGGGGGTTGAGGTCGGCGCAGTGGTCGGGGTGCCCGTGGCTGACCAGCACGGCGTCGACCGCATCGACGGTGTGGTGGTGCAACAGGCGGGGCAGGGTGGCGTAGCCGGGATCGACCAGCACACGGAACCCGTCGTACTCGACGAGATAGCCGCTGCACGCCTGGACCGCCGTGGGCCAGGCGCCGCAGCCGCCGAGAACTGTCAGTCGCATGACATATGACCCTAACGCCCTGCCCCGGAGGAAAACCCGGCGACGGACCCGGCGCCCCCTGTTAGCGTTGCGTGCATGAAGGTCAGGATCTGTTGCAGCCACACCGCGGCCGCGCGAGCGACGAACTCGCCGGCTGCCGACGCCTGACCCTCCACCTTTCCCCGGCGGCCGGAAACGGATCGCCGGGATGTGGCTCACCCGTCCTCGCAGGCCTGCGGTCTCGCAGGTGTTGCTCCCGCGGTTCGTTCCGGTCGCACGACCCGAAGGAACACCGCCATGAGCAGGCACATGAACACCCACATGAACACCGACGAGACCGTGCGGACGTTCACCGACTTCTACCGTGAGCGCGGGCACCGTCCCATCACCGGCAGCTCCCTCCTGCCGCCGCCCTCGGACCCGGTGCTGTTCACCACCTCCGGCATGCACCCCCTCACGCCCTACCTCCAGGGCCGCCCGCATCCCCAGGGACGGCGCCTGACCAACCTCCAGCGCTGCCTGCGCACCACCGATCTTGACGAGGTCGGCGACTCCACCCACCTGACGGTCTTCGAGATGCTCGGCTCGTGGTCGCTCGGCGACTACGGCCACTCACAGAGCCTGCGCTGGGGATACGAGCTGCTGCGCGACGGGCTCGGCATCCCGCCGGAGCGGCTGTACGTCACGGTCTTCGGCGGCGACGGCCAGGTCGGCCCCGACACCGAATCGCTGCGCACCTGGCAGGAGTTGGGGCTGCCCGTGGAACTGACCGAGGACGAGAACTGGTGGTCCAACGGGCCCGTGGGCCCCTGTGGCCCCGACTCGGAGATCTTCTTCTGGACCGGCGACCCCGGCACCCCGCCCCAGGGCACCCCCACCATCGACCCCCGCTGGGTGGAGATCTGGAACCACGTGAACATGCGCTACCGACGCCACCAGGACGGCGGCCTCGAACCCCTGCCGCGGTCCGGCATCGACACGGGCATGGGACTGGAACGGCTGGTGACCGTCCTGCAGGGGCAGCGTTCCGTCTACGACACCGACGTGTTCGAACCGTGGATGCGACTGCTTCCGCCGCTGTGGGACCTGGACGAACGGCCGATGCGCCTCGTCTGCGACCACCTGCGCTCGAGCATCGTCGTCATCGGCGACGGCGTACGCCCGTCCAACACCGGGCGCGGCTATGTCCTGCGCCGCCTGATCCGCCGCCTCCTCACCACACTCCGGCGCGACGACCCCTCACGCACCCTGACCGACCTCCCCCTGGAACTCATCGGCCACACGCTGGACCACTTCCGCCAGCCCTACGACACCGGCACCGTCCGCGAGCTGCTCCTCGACGAGGAACTGCGCTTCACCAAGCTCCTCGAACGAGGTCAACGGGTGCTCTCCCGCCCGGAGTTCAAAGGCCCGTTGAGCGAGGACGACTACCGCTACCTCCACGACACGCACGGCCTGCCCCGCGACCTGGTCGCCGGCCTGCTCACGACCGACTGACGTGCGTCACCGCCCCGGCCCGTCCGGTGAGCCGGGGCGGGTGACGGAGGTCAAGGCCGACCTCGGCTCCGCCTCACCGAAGTCGGGGCACGAGGCGATCCAACGACGGCGCCAGAACCGGGGCGAGCGCCTCGGCGTACGCCTCCGAGAGGTGGCTGTCGTCGCGGTAGACGGCGGTGTCGGCGACGACTACGGGGCAGATGCGGGTGCGGGGGTCGCAGACCCAGGGGGTGGGGTCGATGACGGTGGTGGCCGTTGCGGATGCGGCGGTGCGGATGGCGGTACCGCGGGTCGCGTCGCGGATCGCGTCCGGCAAGTCGTGTGCGCAGACGTGGAGTTGCAGGGAGTTCCTGGCGGCGCAGTCGATCGGGTCGCCCCTGGGCCACGGGGTGTCGAGCAGGGCGGCGACCGGGAGGCCGGTGGCGCCCAGGCTGCGGAAGGTGTTCTCGAAGCCGGTGGTCCACTGGCGGAGGGGGTCGGCGGTGGGGCGGGCCGGGTCTCCGGCGTCCGAGGAGGAGGCGACGACCAGGTCGGGGCGGAGCGTCCTGATCCGTGCCAGGGCGTCGGAGCGCCAGGTGTCGCAAGCGGTGTAGGGCTTGTGGTCGCTGACGATGGTCACGTCGGCGACCTTGCAGGAGGCCTTCGTCAGCGAGACGAGCCGCCAGCCACGGGTGATCGCGAGCCGTTGCAGGGCCGGGAACCACTGGGCCGCATGGGAGTCACCGAAGAGGACGACGGTACGGGAGGACGTCCGGTCGCCGTAGACGCAGGGCCGGGTGCCGGTGGCGGAGTAGTCGGCGCGGCAGCCGTCCCGGTAGACCGCGGAGCGGGAGGACTTCACCTCCTGCAGGGGCGGGGCGAGGTTGCTCGGCAGGGTGGTGAGGGACGACGTCCGGAGTTCGGTGAGACGTGCCTGCGGGACCGTTGCGTCGGAGAGAGCCTGCGCCAGCGCGGGCGCGGGGCCGCCCACACGGGCTGTTCTGGGCGAGATAGTCCGTACCGGCCGCCGCCAGCCGGAAGTTGACCGCGTACAGCGCGCTGGCGAGGGTGTCGCCCGCGTACTCGGCGAGCCGCGCCTTCGACAGCAACAGCCATGCCCCGCCCAGTGTGACGGCGATGACCAGGGACGACGCGGTAAGCAGCCGCAGTGCCCGGCGGGCGTAGAAGGAACGGACCGAAACCCGGCCGGTGGCGGCGAGTTCGCGCAGCAGCAGCGAGGTGATGACGAAGCCGGAAATCACGAAGAAGACGTCGACACCTATGTAGCCGCCGCTGACCTGGGACACGTGGGCGTGGGCGAGCACCACCAGCCCGACGGCCACCGCGCGCAGCCCCTGGATGTCGGTCCGCACAGTCCTGGTCAGCTGTCCTCGGGATCGAGGTCGAACGTGAAATAGATGCTCAGGCAGTAGGGCTCGTCCTCTTCGTGGAAGAAATCCCACGACACGTCCACCAGGTGGATGCTTTGATCCCGCACCCACTCGTGGGCCTTCTTGAAGGCCTCCGCGGCAGTTGTGGCGGGGAAGAGCTTCCTCGCCATGGGATGCACCCCGCTCTCGGCGTCCGAGTCGTCGAAACCCGGTGGAACATCAAGGCAGAAGTTGGGATCCAGCACCATGGAGTGCGCCCTTTCCAGTCGATTCACCACTACGGGTCGACAGAGGCCGATCCTCTGAGTAGGACGGCCAGTAAGACCGCCGCACACGAGGAAGAGTTGCTTCGCTGACCAGTCAACGATGTTGTGGCCCCGGGGCCCGCGGTGATCCAAGGACAAGTCCTGTGCGGCTTCGACGGCATCGGCCAGTGCCCGGCCGCAGGCGAACTCCTGCTCTACGTCCGTACCGGACGCCACGGGCGGTACTGCGAACAGTGCCCTGGCGGCCCCAAGTGCATGAGCGCCGGGCGAGGTTGTGACAGGGCGTACGCCGTTGGCGTAGGTCTGGCTGCTCCTCGGCTTGACCGCGCAGCCGTGACGGCTCACCCGGGTGAAGGCTCCGCACGACAGCTCCGCCAGGGGACAAGGCCAACGAGCTCACCGCGAGGCCGGAGCGCCGCCGAACGCGAACTCGTTACCGTCCGGATCGTGGTAGGTGATCTTGCGTACGCCGTTGGCGTAGGTCTGGCTGCTCGTCGGCTTCAGTCCTCGCTCGGTGATCTGTGTGAGGCGGGTGTCGAGGTCGTCCACGAAGACCGTGTGGAGGGCCTGGCCGCCGTGGCCGGGCCGGTGCTCGATGTACACGTACCGGTGTTCCGCGAGCTCCCAGACGGCTTCCGTGTCGTTGGGGAAGAAGGCCGGCACGGTGCCGAGGAGGCGCTCGTACCAGTTCAGCGCCACCGTGTAGTCGTTCACCGGGATGCCTGCGAAGAGGTCGAGGGTCATGCGGCCACGATAGGTCCGGTCCGCCGATCGGTCGGCGTCGAGCGCCGCCATATGCTTCGCGGTATGGAGCGGATCTTGGTGGTGGGTGTTACAGGGGCGGGCAAGTCCACGCTGGCGCGGGCCGTGAGCGAGCGGCTGGACGTGCCGTATCACGAGATGGACGCGCTGTACTTCGTCGGCCCCGACTGGGCCGTCAACGACAAGCTGGGCGAGGCGGTGTCCCGGGTCCTGGCCGAGCCCCGCTGGATCATCGATTCCATCGGCTCTCCGGAGGTCCGTGACCTGCTCTGGGAGCAGGCCGACACCGTGCTGTGGCTGGACTACGGCAAGCGGGTCGTGCTGCCGCGCGTGCTGCGTCGCTCACTCCGGCGCTCGCTGACCCGCGAGCGCATCTTCGGCGGCAACAGGGAGACCTGGGCGGGCTGGCTCAGCAGGGAGCACCCGGTGTGGTGGTCCTGGTCGCAGCATGCGGGCCGGCGCAGCGAGATCGCACGGCGTACGAGCGATCCCCGCTTCGCGCCCCTCGACACCGTCCGGTTCCCGCACCCCGACAACACCGCCGCCTGGCTGGCATCGCTGTGATGCCGCAAGCGGCTTCGGCACCTGCGCTCACGCCTCCCTCGGTGACAGCACCCGCCCCAGATACGGTGCCGTAGCGCTCCCCGCGACCCCCGCCACCTCCGTCGGAGTCCCGGCCGCGACGATCCGCCCGCCCGCGTCCCCGCCGCCCGGCCCCAGGTCGATCACCCAGTCCGCGCCGGCGACGACCGACATGTCGTGCTCCACGACGATCACCGAATGCCCGGCGTCGACGAGACCGTGCAGCTGCTGCATCAGGACCTCGACGTCCGCCGGGTGCAGACCGGTGGTCGGCTCGTCGAGGAGGTAGAGGGTGTGACCGCGGCGGCCGCGCTGCAGCTCGCTCGCCAGCTTGATGCGCTGCGCCTCACCTCCGGAGAGCTCGGTGGCGGGCTGGCCGAGGCGTAGGTAGCCGAGGCCCACGTCGAGCAGGGTGCTGAGACTGCGCGCCACCGCGGGGGTGTCCGCGAAGAACTCCGCCGCGCTCTCCACGGTCAGGTCCAGCACCTGCGCGATGTTCCGGCCCCGGTGCGTCACTTGGAGCGTCTCGGGGTTGTAGCGGTTTCCTCCGCAGTCCGGGCACGGCGCATACGTGCTCGGCAGGAACAGCAGCTCGACGCTGACGAACCCCTCGCCCTGACACGTCTCGCAGCGCCCGCCGGCGACGTTGAAGGAGAAGCGGCCGACGCCGTGACCGCGGGCTTGCGCCTCCTCGGTGGCCGCGAACACCTTGCGTACGACGTCGAAGAGACCCGTGTAGGTGGCGAGGTTGGAGCGTGGGGTGCGGCCGATGGGCTTCTGGTCGACGGAGACCAGGCGTTCCACGCCCGCCAGGTCCTCGGTGATCTCGCCGATGAGCGTCGACTTGCCGGAACCCGACACGCCGGTGACGGCGGTGAACACGCCGAGTGGGAACTCGGCCACCACCCCGCGCAGGTTGTGCCGGGTGATGGGCCCGACCTTCAACTGGGCGCGGGCAGCGCGCACTTGGCGTACGGCGGTGGGGGAGCGGTCGAAGAGGAAGTGGGCCGTCGCGGACTCCGGCACCGAGGCCAGTTCCGCCACCGGGCCGCTGTGCAGCACCTCTCCGCCGTGCTCACCGGCGCGCGGGCCCACGTCCACCAGCCAGTCGGCGCTGCGCACGACGTCGAGATGGTGCTCCACCACGAACACCGAGTTCCCCGACGACTTCAGCCGCTCCAGGACGGTCAGCAGGGCCTCGGTGTCCGCCGGGTGCAGTCCGGCGGACGGCTCGTCGAGGACGTAGACGACACCGAACAGTCCCGAGCGCAATTGTGTTGCCAGGCGCAGCCGTTGCAGCTCGCCCGCCGAGAGGGTGGGGGTGGAGCGGTCCAGGCTGAGGTAGCCCAGGCCGAGTTCGAGGACCGGCGCGATACGGGAGGTGAGGTCCTCGGTGAGGACGCGGGCGGTCTCGTCGCGCGCCACCAGACAGCCCGCGAGGTCGGTCAGCGGCAGCGCGGCCAGCTCGGCGATCGTGCGGCCCGCGAAGGTCACCGCCAGCGCCTCCGGCCGCAGCCTGCTGCCGCCGCACGCCGGGCAGGGCGCGCTGGTCAGGAAGCGTTCGGCCTTGGCGCGCAGCGTGGGGCTCTTGGAGTCGGCGAAGGTCTTCATGACGTAGCGGCGGGCGCTCATGTACGTGCCCTGGTAGGGCCGCTGGATGCGGTCCGCGTCCCGTACCGGGTGCACGGTGACGACCGGCTGCTCGTCGGTGAACAGGATCCACTCCCGCTGGTCGGCCGGGAGTTCGCGCCACGGGCGGTCCACGTCGTGGCCGAGCGCGTCGAGGATGTCGCGGAGGTTCTTGCCCTGCCAGGCGCCCGGCCAGGCGGCGATCGCGCCCTCGCGGATCGACAGGGACGGGTCGGGGACCAGCAACTCCTCGGTCGTACGGTGGACCCGACCCAGGCCGTGGCACTCCGGGCAGGCGCCGGCGGCCGTGTTGGGGGAGAAGGCGTCGGAGTCGAGGCGTGCGGCGCCGGGCGGGTAGTCGCCGGCGCGGGAGAACAGCATCCGCAGGGAGTTCGACAGGTTGGTGACCGTGCCGACGGACGAGCGGGACGTCGGGGCCGAGCGCCGCTGCTGGAGGGAGACCGCGGGCGGCAGTCCCGTGATCTCGCCGACCTTCGGCGCGCCGACCTGGTGGATCAGGCGGCGCGCGTACGGGGCGACGGACTCGAAGTAGCGGCGCTGGGCCTCGGCGTAGATGGTGCCGAAGGCGAGCGAGGACTTCCCCGACCCGGACACCCCTGTGAACACGGTCAACACGTCCCGCGGGATGTCGACGTCCACGCCCTTGAGGTTGTGCTCGCGGGCGCCGCGGACGCGGACGTAGGGGTCATGTGGGTCGTGCATGGACCGGAACTCCGTACGGGTCTTCGACTACGGCGGGACAAACGCCGCGATTCTAAGCCGTCGGCATCGCCTCGGGGGCGTCGTCCCAGGTCACGCCGGGTAGGGCGCGGCCTCGCGGGCCGAGCGGAGTGCACCGGCCCACCAGGCCAGCTGCTCCAGCAGCGTCTTGGCGTACCCGGCGGCGGCGGGGTCGAGGGGACGACCGTCCTGCCAGGCCGTGAAGTAGTTCGGGAAGGCGAGACCGTCGCGGATCGTGACCGCGTGCAGCTCGGTCAGCACGTTCTCCAGGTGGAGCACGGCATGCCGGCCGCCTGCCGCGCCGCCGTAGCTGACGAAGGCGACGGGCTTGGCCGTCCACTGGGTGAAGTGCCAGTCGATGGCCGCCTTCAGCGACGCGGGATAGCTGTGGTTGTACTCCGGAGTGACCACGACGAACGCGTCGGCGCCCTCCAGGGCCGACGTCAGTGCCGCCATCCCGGCCGGACGGGGGTAGGCGTCACCGGCGAACTTGGGCGACTCCGCGGGCAGCGCCAACGGGATGTCGACCTGGGCGAGGTCGACGACCTCCACCTCGAAACCGCCGTGAGCGCCCGCCTGTTCGGCCACCCACGAGGCCACCGCAGGGCCGAACCGTCCGTCCCGGACGCTTCCGACGATGATCACCAGCTTGTGCTTGCTCTGCTCGTTGTTGTCCATGCCACCACGATCACGCCGCGCCGTGACGCCAGCCAGACCGTGCTCAGGCTGGCCCCCACAGGGCCAGGCTGAGCCCTCCGCGATCAGCGGACGGCGGCCTATGCTCGCCCCATGGGCACGCCGTTGGGGGACTTCATCCGGGCCAAGCGCGACACCATCCAGCCCGAATCGCTGGGACTGCCGCATCACGGCCGCCGCCGCTCACCGGGGCTGCGACGCGTGGATCTCGCCGCGCGGGCCGGCATCAGCGTCGAGTACCTCACCCGCATGGAACAGGGCCGTGACCGCAACCCGTCGGTGGCGGTGGTCAACGCGCTCGCCGATGCGCTCAGCCTCGACCCGGCCGAGCGCAACCACCTGCGCTATCTCGCGAAGATCAGCGGCGGCGAGTGTGTCGCACACACCCAGCCCGCGCCACCGCGCCGCGAGGTCCGCCCCTCCGTCCTGGAGACACTCCGCCTCCTGGAGCCGGGCGTCGCCATGGTCACCAACCGGCTGGGTGACGTCCTCGCCCACACCAGCGGCTACGAGTCGGTGATGAGCGGCACCGGACTGCTCGACGCGGACACCCCGAACCTCACTCGCTACGTCTTCACCGACGCCCGCGCCCGGACGTTCTTCGCCGACTGGGACGACGTCGCCGACCAGCAGGCCTTCGACCTGTGGCTCGCACCGACCTCCGAGAGTTCCGAGTGGTTCAGCACGGAACTCGCCCCGGTCGCCGGCCCCGACTTCACGCGCCGCCTGCACCGTCATCTGGTTCCGCATCGCGGGGACCTCCGCCTCAACCACCCGTCCGGGTGCGCACTGCGGCTGGTCCGCGAGGTGCTCGAACTCCCTTCGGACGCCCAGCAGTTGGTCGTCTTCCTGCCCGCGGACGAACAGACGGCCCAAGCCGTCGACCAACTCCGGCGCCGGTCCCGCGGTGGGCTGCGGGCCATTTCGTAAGGCCGGGCCATCGTCCTTGATCGGTTCGTCTGTCTCGCGCGCGGGATCGGCTTCGAGCTGGTGCGCTGGATCCTGGGGCCTTCGCCCCTTTTCGCGTCACCCCGGCGGGACATGCTCGTCGAGTGCGAGGTGCCGTAGCCGGGCCCCGGCCATGTACGGGTGGCGGTGGAGGCCTGCGGGGTCTGCCACAGCGACACCCTCTTCGTGAACGGCGGCGCGCCGGGCATCAGTTTCCCGGTGGTCCCCGGACACGAGATCGCCGGACGGATCGACGCGCTCGGCGAGCGGACCGCGGAACGGGATCGGCAGGCCGGTGACCGGGTGGCCGGGTGGCGGTCGGCTGGTTCGCAGGCAGCTGAGGCCACTGCACGCCCTGCCGGCAGGGCGACTTCGTCGTCTGCGAGAACCTCAAGGTGCCCGGCTGGGCGTACGACGGCGGCTTCCTACGCGGTCGCGATGGGCTTCGAGACCGTGGCGATCGCCCGCGGGGCCGAGAAAACCGACTTCGCCAAGCAGCGCGGCGCCCACCACTACGTCGACAGCACGGCGGCGGCCCCCGTCGCGCAGGCGCTGCAGTCCCTCGGCGGCGCCAGGGTCGTGCCGGCCACGGCGGGCAACTCGCACGCCATCACGGTCACCGTGGACGGCCTGGCGCCCCGCGGCGAACTGGTCGCCATCGGGGCGGACCCCGAACCGCTGGGCAGCAGCCCGGTCCAGCTGCTCAGCAGCGGCAGCGTCATCCGCGGCCATCCTTCCGGCACCGCACAGCACGTGCAGGACACCATGGCCTTCAGTGCCCTGCACGGCATCCGCCCGATGACCGAGACCCCTGCCCGTGGACCAGGCCGGCGAGGCCTACCGGAAGATGCTCTCCGGCACCGCCCGCTTCCGGATGGTGATCACTGCCTGGAGGTGATTCGGGCGAGGCGGCGGTACGAGTCGACCAGCGCCGCCCGGTCGTACGTACTGGTGGTGACCAGCACCTCCTGCGCGCCCGTCTCCTTCAGCACCGTCTCCAGCTCGTCCGTGACCTGCTCCTCGGTGCCTGCGATGTGCCCGGCGAGCCCGGACTCGTAGAACCCGCGCTCCTTCCCGGTCATGGCGAGACTCTCGACGCGCTCGGCGGGCGGCAGCGGCGGGAAGGCGCCGTGCGTGCGGGAGTACGCCATCGACCAAGCCTCCGGGACCAGCAGCCGGCGCGCCTCCTCCGGCGTGCCGGCCACCGCGACCGTCCCGGAGATGACGACGTACGGTTCGCTCGCCCAGGAGGAGGGCCGGAAGCGGGCGCGGTAGTGGTCGATGCCACGCTGCATCTTCTCGCGATTGCGGAGGTCGCCGATGACCATCGGCAGGCCCGCGCGGGCCGCGACCGCGGCGCCCTCGCCCATGGCCAGCACGAACGGCGGCACGGTCAGGCCCTCCGCGGGACGCGCACGCACACCCGTCGGGGACGTCCCGCGGAACCAGCCCAGCAGCTCCTCCAACTGCGCCCCGAAGTCCTCGGCGTCACCCTTGTCCCGCCCCAGCGCCTTGCGCACCCCGCCCGTGAAACCGACCGACCGCCCCAGCCCCATGTCGATCCGCCCGGGGAAGAGCGACTCCAGCACCCCGAACTGCTCGGCCACGACCAGGGGTTGATGGTTGGGCAGCATCACACCGCCCGTGCCGACCCGGATCGTGTGCGTGGCACCCGCCACGGCGGCGGCCAGCACGGTGGGCGCGGAACCGGCCACCCCCGGCACCCCGTGATGCTCGGACACCCAGAAGCGGTGAAAGCCGACATCCTCCAGCTCCTGCGCCAGCCGCACGGTGTCGCGCAGCGCCTCCGCGTCCGTGTGCCCCTCGCGGATGCGGGAGCGGTCGAGGACGGAGAAACGGGTGGCGGCGATCAGGGAACTCACACGGGGTTCAACGCGTGACGGGCCACATCATTCCCGCCCTCCCCGGCGCCGGTCACATGACGTCCTGGTGATCCTCCGGTGCCTTCTCCAGCTGCTTCACCTCGTCCGGGGCGGGCTCGGCCGCCAGGAGCTTCTCGGCGCGCTGGTCGATGGTGCGGGTCAGCGCCAGCTGAGCCACCCCGAACACGACCGCGTAGGCCATCACGCCACGCCATGAGTCGGGTGCCTGGATCACGGGCAGGGCGGCGGTGTCCACCAGCACCAGCCCGGTCACCGCGGTCAGGGCGCCGGTGGGCAGTTTGATGAGCTCCTGGAACAGCGGCAGCCCGTACGGGTTCCAGCTGCCGCCCATCTGCTGGAGCCGCGCCGCCACGTGCAGGGCGGCGCCGAGCACGCCGAGCAGCATGACCACACCGACCTCCCGCACGCCGGGCGCCAGGGAGTCCGGGCAGTTGCGGCCCGCTTCGCAGACGGGGACGGCACCGTCGACCCACAGGGGCGCGCAGAGGGCGGCGGCGAGGAGGAGGCAGAGGACCAGGCCGGCCCGGATGAGCCGGTTGCGGAAGTTGCGGCTGCGCACCGCGCGCTCCTCCTGGAGGGCGTAGGCGGCCTGCAGCAGCGCGGCCAGGGCCCACGGCAGGCACGTGTCGCCCGGGTCCTTCTGGGACTTCAGTGTCTTGATGCGGGTGAGCCGGGGATCATTGCGGGGCAGCGGACGGGCGGTGACCAGGATGGTGTCGAGACGCTGCCGGGCGCGGCTGGGCCGTGACATGGCGAGGATGGCGACGTCGGCGGCGTGCAGACAGGCCAGTGTGCCCTCGTAGGCATACCCGGACCACCAGCTGCGCAGCCGCCACAGCGACGCCCCGCGCTTGCCGGCCTTCTTGATCAGGTTCTGCGCCGTGTCGAGCAGGCATTGGGCCCCGTTGCGCAGCTCCGCGTACCGCACTCCGTCACGGGTGGGCCGGTCCGGCGGGAGGTAGGTGGCGTCCAGTTCCACCTGCAGCACGCACAGACGGGCCTGGGCGCGGTGCAGCCAGGTGTTGGGCCGCCTGGCCACGGGATAGGGGTGTCGCCGGGGCCGGACGGGTCGGCCACGGAGCGCGGGCGCCCTTCCCGTAATCGGCTTGTGGGCAGGGCGCGTTGACACGCGCAGCGGTCTGTGCGGG
This sequence comes from Streptomyces sp. NPDC001157, assembly GCF_053598255.1. Lineage (NCBI taxonomy): Bacteria > Bacillati > Actinomycetota > Actinomycetes > Kitasatosporales > Streptomycetaceae > Streptomyces > Streptomyces sp. NPDC001157. Next base: position 37,720 of record NZ_JBSFJW010000026.1, on the reverse strand, counting down.
CGGGTGCGAGGGCGCATGGCTGCTCCTTCGCCGGTTCAGGCGGCCGTCTCGGGCCGTGGGTGCCGGCGGTCCAGCCACCGGTCGAAGTCCCACCTGGACAGGAACGCGTCGGCCGCGTCCTGCCCCTGGGCCAGGAGGTAGTCGGCCTGCTCGCGGGTGAGACGGAAGTCGGTGGAGCTCACGCGTCCGGTGTCGATGAAGACGGTGCGTTCCTGCACGGACAGTTCATCGATGTGGAGCCGGTCGTGCGCGTCGGTCATCGTCGAGATCAGCCGCTGGATCAGCGTGACCGGATTTCCGGCGGGCCGCCAGTCCTGCGCGGGCGTGGTCCGCATGGACAGTTTGAGCCCCCAGGTGGGCCAGCGGGGCGGGCGCCCGTCACGGCGGTCGAAGAGGGCCACGGGGAAGTTGGACAGCATCCCGCCGTCGACCAGCACGAGCCGTTCGGAGCCCTGGTCGGGCCCGCACTTGAGAGGGAAGGGCCGGAAGAAGAAGGGGATGGATGCGGACGCCCGTACCGCGTCCGCCACCTTCATCCGGTCCGGATCGACACCGCACAACTCCTTGCAGTCCCAGGGCAGATGGAGCTCCCGGCCCCGGCTGATGTCGCTGACGGTGACGACCAGACGGTAGGGCGGCGTGCCGGGATCGTCCCCCGGCTCCTCGTGCCGCAGGTCCCTGAAGGTCACGACGTTCTTGCGGGCCAGGCGCTCCTCGATCCAGGCATGCAGCGCATCGCCCTTGAAGACGCCGTTGTGCAGCAGGAAGGCCAGCGCCGCCCCGGGCTTGCCGATGTGGCGTGCCCAGCCGTCCTCGAAGGACGCGAACTGCATCTCCCTGAGGGTCTCTTCGAGCTCGGGAACCGTGTAGCCGGCCGCCAGCAGCGCCCCGACCACCGCGCCCGCCGAGGTGCCTGCCACCCGCCGTACGGTGTGCCCCGCGCACAGTTTCTCCAGGGCACCGACGAAGGCGATCCCCTTGACCCCTCCGCCTTCCAGAACCAGGTCCACCCGAGACTTCGCCTCCGGGCCGGCAGCCGTGTGCGGTTCCACCGTCCTCACCCCCGTCGCGGTGGCGGTCGCGCCCACGGTGGCGTGCCGCGCTGTCACACCGCTTGGATTCGAGCATCCTCACAAGTGCGGACCGTGTCCAGGATGTCGACAGAAGTCGGTGGTTGACGGTTTTGGTGCTCGTGCTCGCAGATGTCGTCGATGCCGTACGTGTCCCAGACGGGGAACGGGTCGCCATCCGGAAGGGGCTCGCCGGGCCGCATGAGGCAGTCAGCCAGGGCGGCTTGGATCCTGTGCGCGTTCAACTGGACGCCGATCAGGACCAGTTCCTGGGCATACGGCGCCTCGGGATCACGCGCGGCCGACGGTTCGAAGCGGGCCACGGAACCGGCCTGCGACCACAGACCCGTCACCCCGGAGCGGCCCGCCAGGGTGAAGAAGCCCTTCGAGCGCAGCACCCGCCCGAAGGCGCCGCCGTCCAGTTCCTCGGTCACGAAGGTCCACAACCGGCCGGGGTGAAAGGGGAGTTCGGAACGGAAGACGGTCGACGAGATGCCGTACTCCTCGGTCTCCGGCACATGGTCGCCGTTGAGCTCCCGCACCCAGCCCGGCGCCTGCTGGGCGCGTTCGAGGTCGAACAGGCGGGTGCCGAGGACCTGGTGGAGGTCCACGCGTCCGTGGGTGGCGGGGACGATGCGGGCGAGGGGATTGAGGCGGGCGAGTGCCGCCCGCAGCCGGTCGGCTGCCCGGGCGTCAATCAGGTCCAGCTTGTTGAGGACGATGACGTCCGCGAACTCGACCTGATCGACGAGGAGATCGCTGACGGTACGCTCGTCGTCCTCGTACGGGGCGAGGCCGCGTTCGGCGAGTTCGTCGCCGCCCGCCAGCTCCGGCAGGAAGTTCGCCGCGTCCACGACCGTGACCATGGTGTCCAGCTCGGCGACGTCGCCGAGGGTGGCGCCGTCGTCGCGGGCGAAGGCGAAGGTGGCCGCGACCGGCATCGGCTCGGAGATGCCGGACGACTCGATCAGGAGGTGGTCGAAGCGGCCCTCGCGGGCCAGCCGGTCGACCTCCTCCAGCAGGTCGTCGCGCAGGGTGCAGCAGATGCAGCCGTTCGTCATCTCGACGAGGCGTTCCTCGGTCCGCGAGAGCGCGGCCTCGCCGCCGCGCACCAGTGCGGCGTCGATGTTGACCTCGCTCATGTCGTTGACGATGACCGCCACGCGCAGACCCTCGCGGTTGGCGAGGACATGGTTGAGCAACGTGGTCTTGCCCGCCCCCAGGAAGCCGGACAGGACGGTGACGGGCAGGCGGCTGTACGGCATGTCGTACGGCATCGCGGGCTCAGCCCTCGGGGCGCAGCAGCCCGCGCTCGTACGCCTTGACCAGGTGCTGCGGCACGAGGTGGGTGACACCGTCGAGGGTGAGCGGTACGAGCTGCGGGGTGGCCGCCTTCCACTGGGCGCGGCGGTGGCGGGTGTTGCTGCGGGACATCTTCCGCTTGGGGACAGCCATGGGAAACCTCCTCGGTGGGCAAACACCGAGGACGCTATATGAAAATGGATCCCATTAGCAATTGGGGGCGATGCTTCAGCGGCGGCTGCGTACGCGTGCGTCCCGCGGCGGCTGGATGAACTGCAGCTCCAGCGTCACGGGCGGCTCGGCGAGGCCCGGGCCGCCCGCCGCCGCCCAGCCGACGAGTTCCTCCGTGCAGTCGTCGTCCATGGCGAAGCCGACCCAGGTGGCCCGCCCGCCGGCCCGGCGCCCCGCCGCCGAGGGCTGGACGACGATGACGTTCGCCTGGTCGCAGGGGCCCAGGCAGTCGGTCGTACGGACCTGGAAGCCGTGCTCGGCCGCCGCGGCGCGCAGCCGGTCCAGCTGCCAGGCGTGGTCGGTACCGGGGTGTTTGCGCGGGTCGCCGCAGCAGCAGCCCCGGCAGACGACGAGGGTGCAGGGGCGCTGTTGGGCCGCGCCGATCAGCGTGCGGCGGGGGGAGGGGAGGGCGGATGACATGGGAGAAGCATGATCCATACCCCTTGCGTCCCGCCGCACCGGGGCGGGCGGATCAGAACCGGGCCCCGATGCTCGCCCCACTCCGCGGCACGAGGAACTGCGGTGCCGACGGCAGCGAACCGTCGCCCGCCCGGGTCCCGTGAGCGGGGCCGGGTCCTTGCTGAGGAGGCATGACGCTGCCGGTGCCGCTGCCCTCTTGATGGTCAGGCCGTGGGCGCTCTCGCCGTTCTTGCGAGGGTCGCGGTTGAGGTAACTGCCCGTCGACCACGACCCTGCTCACCTGTCAGGCGCTGAGCGTGATGGGCTGGGACCGCCGTGCCCGAGGCCGCGATGGTGTGATGTTGTCGGTGAGGGCGTGGGTGCCGCCGCGTTCACGATCGCCGCCGCCCAGATCGCCTTGTTCCTGCGCATGGGGTCTCCCGCTTCCGTCTGCCTGTGGTGTCGCGGAAGTGGTCGCCGGTGGCGGGGAGGTTGCCCGCCACCGGTACCGGCCTGGGTATGTCCACCGTCGGCCGGGTGCGGAGCCCCGGACTGCTTGGACTAGCTGCTTGGATCGTCGGTGTGTTCGCGGTTGTTGCAGGCGTCGTCCAGTGCCTGGTCGCTCACCGGTGCGAACACGGGGACGAGCGCCAGTGCTTCCTTGCAGAGGCCGGTGGCAAGAGGGCTTCGGTGGCTGACGGTGTTGATGCGGCCGTGCGGGTTGTTGTCGTTGTCGGCGTGGGCTGGGGTGGCGAGCGCGAGTCCGGTCATGGTGAGGACGGCAAGCGCGCTGATCTTCTTCATAGCCGGGTCAACGACCTCGGATCGGCCCAGGTCACGCGGCTGTTCGAGTCCAGTGCGCGGGCCGCCGGAACGGGCGTGGTCACCGGAGCCGGTCGACCAGAGCGAATGCGTTCTCGGTCTTGGGGTGGGTCCTGCCCAGCCGGGTCTGCAGGATCTGTGCGCCCCGGCGCGCGAAATCCACGGCGGTCGGGTCGCCCAGCGTGTGCAGGACCTCGGCCTTGAACACGAGGACGTAGCCGATGTACAGGTGGTCCGGCGCGTAAACGGCCTCGCGGATCTGCAGCGCCCGTGAGATCAGCGGCAGGGCTGCCGCGTGGTCGCCGAGGTCGACGTGGACGGTCGCCAGCGCAACGAGGTCGAAGCTCACGTAGGGGTCGTTCGGCCCGTGTGCCGTCTCGTCGATCTGAAGCGCCCGTTCGGCCAGCGGCAGCGCCGCCCGGTGTTCACCGAGAAGGCACAAGGTCCGCGCCAGCGTGGCCAGGTCCGTCGCGATGGCGGGATCGTTCGCCGGCAGACAGGACTCGTGCAGCCGCAGGGCGCGTTCCACCAGTGGGCGTGCCCTCTCCGGGGCGTGGAGCTCCCGGTGGATCTGGGCCAGGGTGATCAGATCGAAGCCGGTCTCCGCATCCCGGCCTTCGAGCGACTCGTCGATCGCGAGGGCACGCTCACACAGACGCAGCGCCATCGGGTAATCCCCGATCTGGATGAGGAATTCCGACGCCAGTCTCAACAACACCGCCGTCTGTGCAGCGCACTCGGCCGATGGATCGTCCTTGGTCACCGCAAGGACGTGCGGGAGCAGCTCCTGCCATCGCGGCCGAGCGTCCGGGTCGCCGTGGACGTCGTGCGGCACGGCCGCGACCAGCGCCCGGCACAGCTGGACCCGGGCTTCCGTGAGTGCCTGCTCCGGCATCCCTGCCCGGATGGCCGCCTGCACCAGCCGGTGCACCACCAGGGACGCATTCCCGCGCCGCACGAGCCCCAGACCGGCCAGTGCACCGACCGTCGTGTCCCACACCAGCGGGTCGTCGGCGTCCACGCTCGGGATCCCGGGGCCTCGGGTGAACAGGTGCAGCGGGATCGGCTCCGGCGCCAGCAGGGCACACAACTCCAGCAGCCGCACCGCCTGCGGCCGTTGTGTCTCCAGACTTTGCACATGGAGCTGCCACAGGCTCGAGACCACCACCTCCGGCCGGTCGGCAAGCTCACCCTGCGAGATCATGTCCTCCAGCCGCGAGGTCAGCAGCGTCAGGTAGTCATCGGGCGGCGTGCGGTTGTGCCCCATGTACCCGGCCGCCTGCTCCAACGCCAGTGGCAGGTCCCCGAGTTGCTCGGCGATCCGGTCCGCCACCGCCTCGGTCATACCGGGTACCCGCCGGGTCAGCAGCTCCACCGACTCCGGCCTGGCGAACACGTCCAGGTTCATGACGACGTCGGCGCGGCTCCGCCAGTCACCCACCCTGGTGGTGACGATGACATGGCCGTTGCTCGCCGGGCCACCCGACGGCAGGGCGTGCGTGAGTGTGCCCGGTTTCTCCCCGTTGTCGAAGATGATCAGCCAGGGCCTGCGGTCCACCAACTTGCCGTACACCCGTGGGATGACCTGGTCGAAGCTTGCTTCCGTCAGCCCCAGTTCCGCGGCCAGCGACACGAACTGCGGTGCCACCCGATCGGGATGCTCGGCATGCACGAACGCGACGAACCGGTACTTCGCGAGGTAGCGGTAGGCGTACTCGACCGCGAGCTGGGTCTTGCCGACGCCGCCCATGCCCTGCACCGCCAGCGTCGCGACGCCGTTCGCCGAGGTGAGGTGCTGCCGCAACTCCCGCAACGTGGTGTCGCGGCCGGTGAAGTTGGTGTGGCGCGGTGGCAGCTGGTACGTCATGGGCGCGGGCGGGTTCTGCGTACGCTCGCGGCGCGGTGCCTGCCACAGCCCGACCAGCGAGACGGGTATCAGGAGGAGAAGCACCAGCCACGGGTGGACCCGCACGAGGTCGAGCGGTCCCGGCCAATGGCTTTGCCCGGACGCCGCGTTGAAGGCGAGACTGCCGACGAACAGCACGACCAGACCGGACACCACACCGGCCAGCGTTCGCCACATGGCTCCCTCTTCGGTACGACGGCTACCGGGACGATCAACAGCCTGCGTGATGTTATCCCAGGAGCCACTGACGAAACCGACCGAAGAGCCGACCGAAGAGCCGACCGAAGAGCCGATCAAAGAGCCGATCGACGAACCGATCGAAGAGCCGATCGACGAACCGATCGAAGAGACAGAACCCGGGAGTTGCCCCGTGCGTGACTGGCCGCTGACCAAGACCTTCCGCAGTACCTCCGGCGACGTCCGCTGGGACAGCCTCGGAGAGGCCGGACAGGACCCGGTCGTCCTCTGCCACGGCACGCCCTTCTCGTCGTACGTCTCGCGGGCCGTGGCCCGTTCGCTCGCGCGCCGGTACCAGGTGTTCGTGTGGGACATGCCCGGCTACGGCGCATCGCAGATGTCCGCCGGGCAGGACGTCTCCCTGGCCGCCCAGGGCGGGGTGTTCACTGAGCTCCTGGCGCACTGGGGACTTGCCGAACCGCTGGTGGTGGCCCACGACTTCGGCGGTTGCCGTCTCCCTGCGGGCGCATCTGCTGCACGGAGCCCGCTACCGGGCGCTGGCCCTGGTCGACCCGGTGGCGCTGGCACCCTGGGGATCGCCGTTCTTCCGGCTGGTCGGCGGGCACTGCGAGGTCTTCGAGCAGCTGCCGCCCGCGCTGCATCGCGCCCTGGTGCGCGAGTACATCGGCTCGGCCAGCAGCCCCGGCCTGCACCCCGCCGTGCTGGACCGGCTCGCTGAGCCCTGGCTCGGGGAGGTGGGCCAGGCGGCCTTCTACCGGCAGATCGCCCAGGCCGACCAGCGCCACACCGACGAGGTACAGGACCGCTACGGTGAGATCGGCATCCCGGCTCTGGTGTGTTGGGGCCAGGAGGACACCTGGATCCCCCCGGTGAAGGGCCACGAACTGGCCGCCCGTATCCCGGGCGCGCACCTCGAACCCATCGCGGGCGCAGGTCATCTGGTCCAGGAGGACGCCCCCGCCGAACTCACCGCGGTCCTCGTCGACTTCCTGCAGAGCGCCCTCTGATGCCCCTGCCTGATCGAGCGGTGTCCAGGGCGGCGATCACGACTCCGGTCAGCATCCCGTTCCCCCCCCGGCAGCTTGGGCGGGACCCAGACGTGGTGGCGAAGGATCATGCGCGTTGCGGCGCGCGAGGGTGTCAGCCGCATCGCCGTGTTCCGCAGGGCGACGGCCAGTGGATGGGAGAGCTGCTGCCCCATCCTCCCGGCCTGCCGGGCGGCCCGCGCGACGGCCTGGCTACGTGGTCGGCGCTCGGCGTCGTAGCGGGCGAGCGCCGCCTCGACGGTGGGTTCGGTGGCGAGCGCGGCGGCCAGGGTCACCGCGTCCTCCAGCGCCTGGCAGGCGCCCTGTCCGAGATTGGGGGGCATCGCATGTGCCGCGTCACCGAGCAGCACGATCCGACCTGACGTGTACGAGGGGAGCGGCGTGCGGAGTTCGTTGACGTCGTGGTGCAGCACGGCCTCCGGCCGGGTCGCGTCGAGCAGGTCGGGGATCGGATCGTGCCAGGTGTGGAATCGTCTGCGCAGTTCGGCCAGGGGGTCGGCGAACCGTGTCCCGGCGGGGAGGCTGAGGACGGCGTGCCACTCCGCCCGCCCGTCATGGAAGGCGATGTGCCCGAACTCGGCGCCCTGCCCCCAGGTCAACTCGAAGTCGGTGCGCAGGTCGAGTGCCTGCTCGGTGATGGCGCGCAGCACCGTCGAGCCGCTGTGGACCGGGCCGGGATGCGCCGGGAAGAGACGACTGCGCACTTTGCTGCCGATGCCGTCGGCTGCCACTACCAGATCGGCGTCCAGAACCGTGTCGCCGCAGCCCACCCGAACCGTCCCAGGACCAAGCTGCTCCACCGAGCCCGCCTCGGAGCCGATCAGCAGTGCCCCGGCGGGCAGGGCGTCGCGAAGCAGTCGGTGCAGGGCGGAGCGGGGAACCCCCATGATCGGCGAGCCCGCCGCCTTCTCCAGCGCCGAGCCGTCCATCCGGGCCAGCCAACCGCCCCTCGGCGTGCGAGTGCCGCCGCTGTACTGGCCTCGCGAGGCATTCCGTACCGCCTCGCCGACGCCGAGTTCGTCCAGTGCCCGCAGGCCGTTGGCGGCCAGCGAGATGCCCGCCCCCGCGTCGTCGAGCACGGACGCACGCTCGACGACCGTCACGTCCCACCCGATGCGCCGCAGGCCGATGGCAGCGGCCAGCCCGCCGATGCCCCCGCCGACCACGACTGCCGTGTCGCCCATGCCGAAGCCCTCACCTTCTACACCTGTAGAAGGTGATCCTATCCGAGGCCCTACAGGTGCGGCTCTACAGGTGTAGAAAGGAGTCATGGCTTCGGATCGGCGCACCCTCCTCGCGGACGCGGCTCTCGACGTACTCGCAGACGAAGGGATCCGAGGCCTGACCCACCGCGCAGTCGACCGCAAAGCGGCCATGCCGCCCGGCACCACGTCGGCCTACTTCCGCACCCGAGCCGCGCTGCTCACCGCACTCGTCACCCGCCTGGTCCAACTCGACCAGGCAGAACTGCAAGCGACGGCCGAAGCGCTGCCGTCTCTGCGCACCGTCGAGGAACTGGTGGACGGCATGGTGCTGCTCACCCGGCAGCGACTCACCGGCGAGGGCCGCCGCCGCTCGCTCGCCCGCTATGCCTGCGCCCTTGAGAGCGTGCGTGACCCTGAGCTGCGCGAGATCCTCGTCCCCCGCGAGAACGCCGGCCGCGAAACCGTCCGACAGTTCCTCACCACGCACGGCGTGACGGATGTTGAGAACCGCACTCACGCCCTGCTGACCTGCATCGACGGCCTGATCCTCGACCGGCTGGTGAGCGGCGGCGAGGTACCGCGCGCGGCCCTCGAAGGCCTGGTCGCCGCCGCCCTGCGTCAGAACCCGGGCGTCCAGGGCCTGTCCGAGTCGACCTGAAGCCCCTCCGTCACATCGCAAAGCCCGTGCCCAAGTCGAGCACGCCTGCGCGCGCATGAGGAGCTGGAAGATCCCGCGCAACTGCCAGAGCCTAGGGTGGACGTGTGACCGAGAGCAGTAAACGGCCGATCGCCGTGTTCGACCTGGACAACACCCTCGCCGACACGGCCCATCGCCAGCGGTTCCTGGAACGCAAGCCGCGCGACTGGGACGCGTTCTTCGCCGCCGCACCGGACGACCCGCCGATCCCCGAGGGCATCGCGCTCGTGCTGGAGAGCGCGAAGGAGTGCGAGGTCGTCTATCTCACCGGCAGGCCCGAGCGCTGCCGGCGCGACACCCTGGACTGGCTCACCGCGCAGGGGCTGCCCGACGGGCGCGTCCACATGCGGCGCAACGACGACCGCAGGCCTGCCCGTCGCACCAAGCTGGAGATCCTGCGCAGCCTGGCCCGCACCCGGGACGTCCGGATGCTCGTGGACGACGACGAACTGGTGTGTGACGACGCCGAACGGGCCGGATTCCGGGTCGTACGGGCCCACTGGACGGTCCGGTCCGCCGCCCTGGAGGCGGCGCAGGAGGTGGAGGGCCGAACCTGAGGGGTCCAGCCGGGGATCAGGTCGCCGAGCGCCGATCCGGTGGCCGCAGGACGGGCCCGCCGCACCGGGTCGAGCCCCAGTACGCGCACGTCGTGGTCCTGCCCGCGCCGTTCGGGCCGGGTACGGCGGTCACGCCCGCCTGGGCCAACCAGGTAGAGGTCGTCCACAGCGGTTTTGGTGGTGACGTACGCGCGGGCCGGTGGGGGCTGGGCGCGCAGTTCCCCGCGCCCCTTTGGGGCGCGGTACCGCACCCGACTTCGCCGCGGCGGCCTGGCGACGTCTGCCCCGTCAGGCCGACTCGTCCAGGCGGAAGCCCACCTTCAGGCCGACCTGCCAGTGGGCGATCTGGCCCTCCTCGATCTGGCCCCTGACCTGGGTGACCTCGAACCAGTCCAGGTTGTGGAGGGTCTGCGAGGCGCGGGAGATGCCGTTGCGGATGGCCTGGTCGACTCCGTCGGGTGAGGTGCCGACGATCTCAGTGACCCGGTAGGTGTGGTTCGTCATGCGGGTGCTCCTCTCCGCTGTGACACCTGCGTCACGCGTCACTCCACCGTGCCCGAAGTCGGGGCGGAGCGCGACACGTCCAAGCCGCTTTCCGGCCGCCGCCCGCGCCGCGCCCGCCGTCGTGAGCGGGCGCCCTTCTCCCGCGGTTTGCGGGCGTCCTCGTTGCGGCTGGGCGGTGGCGGAGCGTCGTCCCGCCGGTCGTTCCAGGCCTCGTATCTCTGGAACCCGTCGGACCCGACCGGCGCATCCTGCGCGGCGAGGGACGCCGCGGGGACGCCGCGCCGCGATGAGGAGGCTTCCCTCACGGCAGCCAGGGCCAGGGTCTCGGCGTCGGGTTCCTCTGCCGCCGTTCGGTAGGTGATCGTGTCCGGCAGCATCACGAGCGACGTCGTGCCGGACTGCTCGCCTGCGGGGCGCAGCTGGACGCGGATGCCGTGCCGGCCGGCCAGTCTGCCGACCACGAACAGTCCCATGTGCTGGGAGATGTCGGCGTCCACGGTCGGCGGATTGGCCAGCTTGCGATTGATCATCGCGAAGTCCTCCGCCGGCAGGCCGATGCCCTTGTCGTGGATCTCGAGCATGATGCGGCCGTCCGGCAGTTGGACGGCGGTCACGCGGACCTCCGAGTTCGGGGAGGAGAACGAGGTGGCGTTCTCCAGCAGCTCGGCGAGCAGATGGACGAGGTCGGTCACGGCCCGGCCGTGGATCTCCGCCTCGGGAATGCCGGAGAAGGTGATGCGCTCGTACTGCTCCACCTCGGAGGAGGCGGCGCGGATGACGTCGATCAACGGCAGCGGCCGGTCCCACTGGTGGGCGGGTCTCTCGCCGCCGAGTACGAGGAGGTTCTCGCCGTTGCGGCGGACCCGGGTGGCGAGGTGGTCCAGCCGGAACAGGTTCGCCAGCTGGTCCGGGTCGGTCTCGTGGTCCTCCAGGTCGGTGATCAGGGCCAGTTGACGCTCGATCAGGGACTGGTTGCGCCGCGACAGGTTGGTGAAGATCGTGTTGATGTTGCCGCGCAGCAGGGCCTGTTCGGCGGCGAGCCGCACGGCCTCGCGGTGCACGTGGTCGAAGGCGCGGGCGACCTCGCCGATCTCGTCCGTGCTGGTGATCGGGATGGGGGCGACCCGGGAGTCGACCTGGCCGGGGACGGACCGCGACAGCCGGGTGATCCGGGCGGGCAGCCGCTCCCCGGCGATCTCGATGGCGGAGGCACTCAGCCGGCGCATCCGGCGGCTCATCGTGCGCGCCACCCAGGAGGCGAGGAGGAAGGCGACGAGCACGGACGCGAGGACCGACACCGCGTTGATGACGGCGTCGCGGCGGGCGTCGTCGGCGATGTCGCGGGCGCCCGCCAGGGCCGTGTCGGTGAGGTGGACCTCGATGCTGCGGTAGGCGTCGAAGCCGAGCGCGGACGCGGCGAAGAACGACTCGGGCGTGATGCCCTCGGCGGTGAGCTGCGCGGTCGTCCGGCCCGCGGCGATCTCACTGATCATCTTGTCCAGGTCGGGCGGGGCGACGTAACTCCGTCCCGCCGCCCTGGCCTTGGCAGCAGCGTCGGCACGCTGCTGCGCACCCCGCGCGGCCGCGGCCGCCAGTGCCTTCCGCAGCCGCGCCATGTCGTCGGTGGTGCCGGCACCCGCGTACTCCTGGAGCGCGACCTTTTCGAGGTAGGCGTACGAGCGGAAAGAGGCGAGCTGGGTGTCCAGTTCGCCCGCGGCGAGGGTGCCGCGGTCCTCCGCCAGCAGATGGGTGCCGATGGAGCGGATCAGGGACTCGGCCGCCTGGGTCAGGGAGATGGCGTAGAGGGTGCGGCCGAAGCTCGCCTGGTTGTTGCTGCCGAAGCCCAGCTCGTTCGAGATCTCCATCAGAGGGTGCTGGATGAGGTGGTAGCTCTCCTCCGTCTGCACACCGGACAGGCGGGAGGTGAAGGCGTTCGCGCGCACGGTCGGCAGTTGCTTCTCCCCGGCGCGGACCAGTCCGACCCGCCGCAGGAGGCCGGAGTTCTGCGGCATGCGGGCGACGGCTCGGTCGAAGGCCTGGGCATCCTCGTCGGTGGTCCTGCGGGTCTGCACGACCGCGGCGGCGGTGCGCTCGCCCTTCAGCAGCGGGATGACCGACACATCACGCTCGTTGATCGCGTCACTTGCGTACTTGTTCGCCGCCTGGACCAACTCGGCCACCCGGACCGCATCGTCGGCTGCCTGCCAGGTGTCCACGGAGTGCTTCACCCGCACGCCCCCGAGGACGAGGGCGACGACGACCGGGATGAGCAGCACGGCCCTCAGACGCCTGGCCACGGGCCAGTTGCCGGTCAGGGACCGCCGCGGTGTGTCTTCGGATGTCTGGGAGACCGTGGTGCGCAAGATCGTCCTATCGCTGCTGGATCGCCTCGCGTTCGACGCAGGCCCGGCATATCTCAATACGTCCCGCCTACCGGCCACCGTTCACTCGGCGCATCCATAACAGCGTTTTTCATGGAGTGAGTTGTGGTTTGTGCGCCGTGGGCGGCCGGCCGAGGAGCTTCTTGAACGCGGCCGTGTAGGCGGCCGGGTTGTCGTAGCCCAGCAGGGCCGCGACGCGCGTGACGGGCATGCCCGCGGTGAGGTGCCGCAGGGAGTGCAGGATGCAGGCACGCCCGCGCCACTGCGAGAAGCTCAGACCGGTGCCGCCGCGGAACAGCCGGGCGAGGGTGCGTTCGCTGACGTTGAGCTCCGCGCACCATCGCGCGGGCGGGTCATGGATGTCCGGCCTCTGCAGGAACGCCTCGCACAGGCGGCGCAGCCGCGGTTCGGACGGCAGCGGCACATCCAGGGGCAACGGGGTGAGGTTCCTGAGCTCGTGGAGGACGAGGGCGGCGAGTGCCGCGTCACGGCTGTGCTCGGGGTAGCGCGGCTCCATGTCGACGGCTGCCAGGATCAGCGCCCGCAGCAGATCGGAGACGTCGACGGCCTGGCAGTGGGCGGGAAACCACGGCACGGCAGCGGGTTCGATGTAGAGGCTGCGGGTGCTGACTCCCGCCATCGTGACCTGATGCCTGGTCAGGGGCGGGATCAGTACCGCGCGGGCGGTGGGAATCGTCCAGTTGCCGTCGTCCGTCTCGACCTGCATGACGCCGGTGGCCGCATACAGGACCTGGGCACGGCGGTGCTCGTGCCAGTCGAGCAGGTGGTCGTGGGGGTAGTCGGTGCCGATGGCCAGCACGGCACGGTCGAGGTCGTCCACCTCCGCGACCGGGATGTTGCGCATGCCGCGACATTACGCGGCACCACAGGCTTGTGTCTGCTCCGCGTAAGAAGTTGGCGATTCATCGATTGCCCGCCATGACGCCTGATCCCTAGCGTCTGACCGTGCTCATCTCCTTCTCCACCCTCCTCTTCTTCGGTTGCCTGACCGGCCTTACAACGGTCCTCTTCGGCTTCGGCGGCGGCTTCATCACGGTCCCCGTCGTCTACGGCGTCCTGAGCGCCACGGCGTGTGCGGCGGCGGACGCCATGCATGCCGCGGTGGCGACCTCGGCGGCGGTCATGGTCGTCAACGCCCTGGCGGCGGCGCTGGCCCAGTGGCGTCAGGGCCGGCTGCGCCGCGCGTACGTGTGGCCGCTGGCGGCGTTCATCGCCGTCGGCGCGGGTGCCGGATCCTTCGCGGCCACCCTGATCGGCGGTACGGCACTGCGCCTGCTGTTCGCCGCCTATCTGCTGGTGACGATCGCCGACAGCCTGCTGCGCAAGGGCTTTATCGGGGTGGCGGACCGGACGTGTCCGAGGCCGCTGGGCCGCGCCACGACCACCCTCGGCGGAACCGGAATCGGTCTCGTGGCCGCCGGCCTGGGCGTGGGCGGCAGCGTCATGACAGTCCCGCTCCTGCGCCGCAGGGGCCTGCCCATGGCCCAGGCGACCGCCATGGCCAATCCGCTCAGCGTCCCCGTCGCCGTGGCCGCGACCCTCGTCTACGCCCTCGCCCCGACCGCACCGTCCTGCACGGGCCGACTCGGCTACGTCGACCTCACCGCGGCCGCCGCCCTGCTCCTCGGCTCGCTCCCCACCATCGCCGTGGCGAGGCGGCTCACCGCCCGGGTCCCGGACCGCGTCCACTCCATCGCCTACGTCGTGCTGCTCCTGGTGGTACTGGTCGTGATGGTGGCAGTGGAGGGCCGCCACCCCGTCGGATCCTGACCGGGGTGGCGGCCGGTGTTCGTGCGGGTTTGCCGGTCAGGACGGGGCCGTGGCGCGGCCGGTCTGCGGGGAGATCACGCCTGCGCACAGATTGCGGGCGGCCAGGCCCTGTGCGATGCGTGGGATCGCGGCGACCGTGTTGGCGGGGCAGTCGTGCATGAGGATGACCTGCCCGTTGGTGAGCCGGGAGGCGGCGGCCACGATCGCATCCGTACTGGCGCCGTTCCAGTCCTGCGAGTCGACGTTCCAGAGGATCTCGGTCAGACCGTACTTGGCCTCCACGGTCCTCACCGTCGCGTTGGTCTCGCCGTACGGCGGCCGGAACAGTCTCGGCGTGCCGCCGCCCGCGGCCGCGATGGCCTGTTGGGTGCGGGAGATCTCCGAGTCGATCTGCGCCTGGCCGAGCTGGGGCAGGTGCGGGTGGGTGTAGCTGTGGTTGCCGACCCACATGCCCGCGGCGACCTGGGCCTTCACCTGCGCCGGGTAGGCGGCGGCGTACCGGCCCTCGTTGAACATGGTGGCCCGCAGCCCGTTCTGCTTCAGTGCGTTGAGCAGGGCCGTCGTGTTGCCGGACGGGCCGTCGTCGAAGGTGAGTCCGACGTAGCCGTTGCAGGTGGCGGCCTGGGCCGGAGCGGGGTGGAGGGCGAGGGTGCCCGTGGCGGCCAGTGCGACGGCGGCCAGGGCCGTCGTCCAGGGACGTAACGGGAGACCTCGTCCGGTGCTCATCCCGACACCGTGATGTTGGAGCTGCCGCTGCTCTGGTAACCCTCGGTCGCGAGGATCATGTAGTACTTGAAGCTGCCGAGGGGCATCCCGGCGCGTGCCCAGGCGTCGAAGTGGTTGCCGGTGGTGATGGTGCCGCCGGTCCGCTTCGACTGCCGCACGCTCCAGTACTGGTTGAAGGTCCTGTTGCCCTCGACGGACGGGGCGTTGTACCGCGTCGTCTGGTAGATGTCGTACGTGCCGCCGTCGCTGGTCACGGTGCCCTTGTACGACCCCGTGGGCCGGTAGGTGCCCCAGTTGTCGACGATGTAGTACTCGACGAGCGGGTTCGACGTCCAGCCGTACAGGGACAGGTAGCCGTTGCCGGACGGGTTGAAGCTGCCCGAGTAGCTCACGTTCCGGCGGGCGCCGGTGCTCCAGCCCTTGCCGGCGACGAAGTTGCCGGTGTTCCTCCAGCTGGTGCTGTAGTTGCCGCCGGAGTTCAGGGTCATGGAGACCGTGCCCTGCGCGTCGGTCCAGAACGAGTAGTAGAAGCCGTTGTCGGTGCCGGTCTGGTTCGTGGTGATGACCGTGGCGGCGCGAGCGGTGCCGGGCAGAGCCAGCACCGACGCGGCGCCCAGCATCAGGCCGCAGGCGGTCCTGCGGTTCATCGGCAGTGCGGGTTTGCCGTTCATGCGGGGGTTCCTCCTCGCTGTTCGAGGCCGGGTATTGGTCGAACAGTGTTGGCCTGTCCCCGTCAAGCGTCAATAGTTTCGGCATTGATCGCGAAACATTCGTAGCCCTGTACAGCGGAACTATTGAGGAAGAGGGCTTGTTCGGACCATTACCCGGTTGAGAATCTCGAATGTTTCGATGGATTCTCCGCACCGTCGAAGTCGGTGAATGCCGCTTACGTCGCGTCCAGGTCGGCGTAGAGCAGATGGTGATCCGAGTACGAGGTGGGTTGCACGCGGTGGCCCAGCGGGGCGATGCCTCGTAGGAAGACGTAGTCGAACCTGCTCCGCCAGTCGGTGGTCGGCTCGCAGGCGCCGGTGGGCAAGGGGCGGCACCGGGGGTCCGCATCGACGGCCAGTGCCCACATCCGGGCGAGCTCGGGAGCGTCCGGCGTGGCGTTGAAGTCGCCGAGGACGATGGCGCGTTCGTGCCGGGCGACCTCAGTGGCGAGTACGGCGGTCTGGTCCGCGCGGACTGCCTGTTGACGCCGTTGGGCGAGGTGGGTGTTGAAGACCCGGACGGGCCGGCCGTCCACCGTCGTGGTGACGGCCATGTAGCCGCGGTCTTCGGAGCCGCCGTCGGGGTATTCCACCGTGACGCGGTCTGTCATCGGTGCCGCCGAGAGGATCGCCTGGCCGAAGCCTCCCGGACTCCACGGTGCCCCACCGCAGCGACCCCAATTCCGAAGAACCGGCCCGTACTCGACGTGGTAGACCAGCCCATAGAGGCGCTTCAGGTAGTCCCGGATCCGCTCGACGTCACTCACGCACGCTTCCTGCAGGCCGGCGACCTGGGGCGCATACGTGGCGATCTCCGCCGCCCGGTCGACGTCACCCGCCTTGCAGGGGTTGCAGAGGTTCCACGTCATCACCCGGTTCGGTACGACATCCCTGGCGGCATCGGCGGGCAGTGACCTGGCGAGGAGGGCGCCGCCCGGGACGCTGGGGCCGACGAGCAACATGCAGGCCACGACCATGGCGCCCGCGAGCAACCGCGTGCCCCTTTCGAGCACCATCCCCTCCTCGAAGCATCCGACGTCTCCCTGCACGAGGTTATGGGACCCACATGTCGGCAAGGGCTGTTGTGCCGGCGAGTGACGGGCCCGACCGCCGTACCCGGCGGTCGGGCCCAGGGTGCAGAGGTCAGCGCGCCACGCTCAGCGACAGCGCGAAACGGCCCTCCGTGTCGGTCCACCAGTGCGTCAACTCCAGCCCCGCCGCGGACAGTTCGGCTCGTACGCCGTCCCTGCGGAACTTCGCCGAGATCTCCGTGCGCAGCTCCTCGCCCTCGTCGAAGTCGACGGCGAGGTCGAGTGCGGGGATCTTCACCGACTGCGCGGTGCGCGAGCGCAGACGCATCTCGATCCACTCGTTGGCGGTGTCCCACAGGGCTACGTGATCGAAGGCGCCCGGGTCGAAGTCGGCGCCCAACTCGCGGTTGACGACGGCGAGGACGTTCTTGTTGAAGGCCGCCGTCACACCGGCCGCGTCGTCGTACGCCCGGACCAGCACCTTCTCGCCCTTGACCAGGTCCGTGCCGAGCAGCAGCGCGTCACCGGGGGAGAGGAGGGAGCGGATCGAGGCGAGGAACGCGGCCCGTTCGACCGGCAGCAGGTTGCCGATCGTGCCGCCGAGGAACGCGATCAGCCGCGGGCCCGGAGTGTCCGGCAGCGTCACGCTCGCCGTGAAGTCGGCGATCAGCGCATGGACTTGGAGGCCGGGACGCTCGGCGACGAGCGCCTCCCCGGCATGGGTGAGCGCGCTCTCGCTGACGTCGACGGGCACGTACGTGTGCAGGTCGGTCAGCGCATCCAGCAGATAGCGCGTCTTCTCCGAGGACCCCGAGCCGAGTTCGATCAGGGTACGGGCGTGCGTCGCCGCGGCGATCTCGCCCGAGCGGGCGACGAGGATCTCCCGCTCGGCGCGCGTCGGGTAGTACTCGGGCAGCTCGGTGATCTGCTCGAACAGCTCGCTGCCGTGGGCGTCGTAGAACCACTTCGGCGGCAGCGTCTTGGGTGTGCCGGTGAGGCCGTTGAGGACGTCGGCGCGCAGGGCGGCGTCCGTGGCGTCCTCGGGCAGCGTGCGGGTGAGAAGGAACGGACTCACGTACGGGGCTCCTTCGGTGGTGCGGTGGCCAAGGTGTCGCTCGGCTCCTTGAGGGGGGTGAGCAGCACGTCGGTGCGGCTCGCCGCGAGCAGTGTGCGGTCGGGGACCTCCTGCCAGTGCGGGTCGTCGTCGTAGGGCTCGGAGGCCACGACGGTGCTGCGGCCGGGCTGCGACAGGTACCAGAGGGTGTCGCCCCAGGTGGTGGCCGTGATGGTGTCGCCGTTGGTGAGCAACAGGTTGAGCCGGGAGCCGGGGGCCGCCTCGGCGACCTCCACGACCGTGTCGGCCAGCGCCTGCGCCTCGTCGTCGCCGCCGCGCAGCCGCGCCAGGACCAGCGCCCACACGAGCGCGGAGTCGTTGCGGGCCTCCATCGACAGCACGTCGACGGCGGGCAGGCTCGCCACCAGGGGCGCCAGCGAGCCCGGCCACCCCTTCACCGCACCGTTGTGACTGAACAGCCAGGGCCCCGCCGCGTACGGTGCCGCCGCGGCCTCCGCGTCGGCACCCGACAAGGTCGCATCCCGTACGGCGGCCAGGACCGCCCCCGAGCGCACGACGCGGGCCAGGTCGGCGAAGGACAGGTCCGCCCAGATGGGCCCGGCCCGGCGGAAGCGGGCCGGCACCGGGTCGCCCTCGGCATACCAACCCACCCCGAAACCATCGGCGTTGACCGTCCCGTACCGCTGCCGCCGAGGCGCCCACGACTGGCGGTACAGGCTGTGCGCGGGCTCCACGAGGACTCTGCCGAGCGGTTCCTCGGGGCCCAGGTACGCCAGGTGACGGCACATCAGACAGCCCCCGCGGAGCGGGCGGTGCGGAACCCTGAGAAGATCTGCCGCCGGATCGGGTAGTCCCAGTTGCGGAACGTCCCCCGGCAGGCCACCGGGTCCACGGCGAACGAACCGCCGCGCAGCACCTTGTACTCGGGCCCGAAGAACACCTCCGAGTACTCCTTGTACGGGAAGGCCTCGAAGCCCGGGTACGGCGCGAGATCGCTCGACGTCCACTCCCACACGTCACCGATCAACTGCCGTACGCCGAGCGGGGATTCGCCCTCCGGGTAGCTGCCGGCCGGGGCCGGGCGCAGATGCCGCTGGCCGAGGTTGGCGTGCTCGGGTGCCGGGTCGGCGTCGCCCCACGGGTAGCGCATCGAGCGGCCACTCGCGGGGTCGTGGCGGGCGGCCTTCTCCCACTCGGCCTCGGTGGGCAGCCGCCGCCCGGCCCAGCGGGCGTAGGCATCGGCCTCGTACCAGCACACGTGCACAACCGGCTCGTCGGGCGGCACCACCTCGGTGACGCCGAAGCGGCGCCGCAGCCACTGCTTGCCGTCGCGCTTCCAGAACAGCGGGGCGTGCAGGGAGTGCTCGCGGATGTGCGCCCAGCCGGCCGCCGTCCACCAGCGCTCGTTGTCGTAGCCGCCGTCGTCGATGAACGCCTGGTAGGCGGCGTTCGTCACCGGGGTGGTGTCGATGTAGTACGGCGCCACCTCGCGCCGGTGCGCCGGGCGTTCGTTGTCCAGCGCCCATGGCTCGGTGGAGGTGCCCATGGTGAACGGGCCGCCGGGGACCAGGACTTCGGCCGGTCCGGTGAACAGCGGCACCGGGTCCGGGTCCGGGGCGGTCAGAGCCTGTGGGCCCTTGCGGAGCTGATGCGTGATCAGCATCGTCTCGTCGTGCTGCTGCTCGTGCTGCGCGATCATCCCGAAGGCGAAGCCCGCCTCCGTGAGTCTCGTGCCGTGGAAGTCAGCCTTCTCCAGCAGGTCCATCACCCGCCCGCGCACCTCCGAGGCGTAGCTGCGGGCCTCGGCGGGCGGCAGCAGCGGCAGCGAGGGGCGTTCGGAGCGCGGGTGCTCGAAGGCGTCGTAGAGGCCGTCGATCTCGGGGCGCATCGCCTCCCGGCCGGCGACGGCCCGCAGCAGCCACAGCTCCTCCTGGTTGCCGATGTGCGCCAGGTCCCACACCAGCGGCGACATCAGCGGCGAGTGCTGCGCGGTGAGGTCGGGCTCCTCGACGCAGCTGGTCAGGAGGGTGGTGCGGTCACGTGCGGTGGTCAGGGTGGTCAGGGCCCGCTCGCGCAGGGTCTCTGCGTCGATCGAGGGTTCGTCGAGGGCGGGGTCGGTCATGATGTGCGGAGATCCTTCCCGTGCGGGCGCCGGTCGGTGCCGCGCACCCGGTCCAGCAGGTCGTCGGCCGGGCTGCGGCCCTGCATGACATAGCGGTCCAGGTACGCCGCCACGGCGTCCGTGACCTGGGCGGTGGCGCCGAGCCGGGGCAGGGCGTCGAGCGCGGCCATGAAGCAGGTGACGGCCGCCTCGTGCAGCTCGGGGTCGGCCAGGCCGTCTCGGGCCGCGTCGATCCACAGCGGATTGTGCGGCGCCGACAGCGAGAGCGCCCGTTCGGCCAGCGGCTTCACGGTGCGGTACGCGGTCTCGGCGGCCCCCGGGTCGTCGAAGAGCGCCGTCGTCACGGCGAGCGGGACGATCCACCCGTCGTCGCCGGGCTGTGCGTCGATCATGCGCAGTTCGAGGAAGCCACGCGGTCTGACCGGCGGGAACAGCGTCGTGATGTGGTAGTCGAGGTCCGCGCGGGTGGGCGGCCGCGGCGCCCCCGACCTGGCCCACTCCCGGAAGGTCAGCCCCTCCGGAACATCCCAGGGCCCGTCGTCCCGGCGCACGCACATCACCGGCGAGTCCAGGACGTGCCGCGCCCAGGCCCGGCGGGGATCTCCGTCCAGCGGGGGTGCGCCTGCCCGGCCTGGGCCTATCTCCAGCCACAGCAGCTGCCGGGTGGAGCGCCAGCCGGTGGGTTCGCGTCCGGCCAGCGGGGAGTTGGCGAAGGCGGCGACCAGGACCGCGCCCAGCTGGTGCGCCAGCCACCAGCGCCGACCGTGGCCGAGAGGGCCGGGCTCCTCGTATCCGGCGTCCAGGCAGACCTGGACGGAGGCCGAGGTGCACATCATGCGGCGCCCCGACGGGCCGGTGCGGTCCAGGCAGGTCTCCATGGCGTCGTAGCGCGGCTCGTGCAGGAACCGGCGCGGCGGATGCCAGGGGTCGTGTCCGATGCCGACGAGGCCGAGATCCAGCCCGGCGAGGGCGGAGCGGACGGCGTCGAGGTCGGCGGAGACGGTACCGATGCACTCCATCAGGGAGGTGGCGGGCGGGGAGCTCAGCTCCAGCTGGCCGCCGGGTTCGACGGTGAGCGCCGACCTCAGGGGCACGGTCCGCAGTGCGGCGTAGGCCGCTTCGAGTCGTTCGGGTGTGACGGGGAGCTGCGGTGTGCGCAGCTCGTGGACGAGCCATTCCACTTCGACCCCGACGTTTCGGGGTGGGCCGGTCTTGAAACAGATGCCCCGGACCAGTGCCTCCACCTCGGGCGGGGTGAGGGCGGTGCGGGGCTCCGTACAGTCGCTCGCCGGAGCGGCGCTCGGCGTATCTGACATGTCGGGAACCTCCTGAGATTCGACCGTGCCGCCGGCCCGGCCCGTCAGGTGCCCGGACGGCAGCACTCGTCCCACCCAAGACCCTCCCGCCGTATCGCACAAGGGTGCGTATCGGCATGTTCCGGCTCGGTAATCTCCTCGTTCCGGGCGTTTCCTATGGCTTTCCTGGGCGTTCGCGGACGCGGAAACTCTGTTGCACCGCATGTCCAGGATCGCCCACGATCGGTCCATGAGCACGACGGGGGAGCGCGCACGGCGCGCGCGCACGGCGCACACGGGGGTGGCGCCATGAGCGCGCGCCTGCGCGGCATCGCGCAGCAGACACAGCAGATCGTGGCGGCGGGCGGGTATCAGGCGTCCGACGGGCGCGAGGTGTCCATTGCCGCGGCGGTGGAGGCGGCGCGGGCCGGCACGCGCAGGTACGGGCCGGACCCTGTGCCGGTGTCACCGACCGCCGCCGCCGACACGTACATCGAGGTCACCGGCGAGAGCAGCCTGGAGGCCGCGCGGCGGCTCGGCGGGCAGGTGGCGGTGTTGAACTTCGCCTCGGCCCGCAACCCGGGCGGCGGCTTCCTGAACGGCGCCCAGGCCCAGGAAGAGGCCCTGTGTCGCGCCTCCGCGCTGTACACATGCCTGCTCGGGGTCCCGGAGTTCTACGACCACCACCGCACCCACCGCGACCCCTTCTACACCGACCGGGTCATCCATTCCCCTGGGGTGCCCGTCTTCCGCGACGACCGCGGCCGCCTGCTGGACGAGCCGTACACCGCGGGCTTCCTGACCGCCGCCGCCCCGAACGCGGGAGTGATCAGACGTACTGCCCCGCAGCGCACCGCCGAACTGCCGCAGGCCCTGGCCGTCCGCGCCGAGCGGGTGCTGGAGACGGCCGCGGCCCACGGCTACCGGCACCTCGTGCTGGGCGCCTGGGGCTGCGGGGTCTTCCAGAACGACCCGGCGCAGGTGGCGGGCGCATTCCGGGCGCTGCTCGGCCCCGAAGGCCGATTCGCCCGGGCCTTCGCGCGTGTGACGTTCGGGATCCTGGACCGCACGGCGGGCCATACGGTCCGAGGCGCCTTCGAGCGGGCTTTCCCGGTGGCGCAGCCGCAGTCGAGTCGGTGAGTGATCTGGGTGAGACCCCCGCAGACGGGGGATGCTGCGGGGGTCTCACTTAGGAAGACGGACGAAGGACGGCCCGAGTTCCCCGGCTCCAGCACTTTGCCAATCGTTGCTTTGGCACAGGTCCCATGGGTCCGTGCCCGGTGCGGTCTCAGCGAGCCTGGCCGATCTGCAGGCCCGCACGGCGCCGGTGGACCGTCAGGTAGGCAAGTCCGTCGTCTCCCGCGGTGATGCTGCGGGTGGAGCCGTGGGGGAGCCAGAGGAGGCTGCCCGTGGTCAGGGACTGCATCTCGTCGCCCGGCCCGGCGCCGAGGACGCCGTCACCGGCGACGACGAGCACCAGTACATCCAGGTCGGGCTCCGCGTGCGGGGCGACATGGCGGCCCGGAGTCAGCCGGACCACATTGGCGTCGAGTTGGCGTCCGCTCTCGGCGAGTTTCCACAGCACCGCCGTATCGCTCGAAGCACTGGCGGCCAAGGCGTCGGTGTTGCACAGGATGCGAGGCATCGCCGCCTCCGCGTCCCGGCCGGCCCGCCCCTCGCCCTTGCTCATCGGCTCCCCTCCATCTGTCCGCGCTCACCGGCCCTGCCGCTCGCCCACTAATTATTACAAGTATCATTTGGAGAAAATGGCTGCAGGTGGGAGAAGGGTGGTGAGGGGGGCATGCCCGGGGCGCACAGAAGCCCACGCCGTCGCGAGGTCCTCGACGTGCTGCGCACGGCCACGGCTCCGCTCGGTGTCGCGGAGGCGGCCGAGCGCATCGGAGTCCACCCCAACACCGTCCGCTTCCACCTGGAGGCGCTGACCGGCGAGGGCCTCGTCGAGCGGCAGGTACTGGAGCCCTCCGGGCGCGGGCGACCGCGCACCGTCTACGCGCCGAGGCCCGGCATGGACCGTGGCGGAACCCGCAGCTATCGGCTGCTGGCGCGGATGCTGCTCAGCCAGGTTGCCGCCACGGGCTCCGACGCGCCGTCCATGGCGATGGAGGCCGGCCGCGCATGGGGCCGTTCCTTGGTCGAGCCGCCACCCCCGTCCCGGCGGCCCACTCCCGAGGAGTCGGCGGGCCGGCTCGTCGACCTGCTGGACGGCCTCGGCTTCGCCCCGGATCCGGAAGGCGGCACGGTGCCGTCACGGATCCGGCTGCGGCACTGCCCCTTCCTCGAACTCGCCGAGGAGTACGGCCAGTTGGTCTGCCCGCTCCACCTGGCCCTGATGCAGGGCGCATTGGCCGAGCTGCGCGCCCCGCTGACCGCGACCGCTCTGGAACCGTTCGCCGAACCCGATGCGTGCCTGGCCCACCTGGCGCCCGCACCGCAGCGGACAGCGGAAAGGCATGCCTGATGTACCCCACGTGGAGGGCGGTGGCGGTCGCGGTCGCTTTCGTCTGGCTCGGCATGGTGCTGGCGATCTCCTTCCTGGAGGCACCGCTCAAATTCCGCGCGCCGGGCGTGACCGTCCCCATCGGGCTGGGGATCGGGCGGCTGGTCTTCCGGGCGCTGAACCTTGTCGAGGCCGTGCTCGCCGTCGTGGTCGTGGCCGCCGTCGCGACGGGCGATCCGCCCAGCCGGGTCGTGGGGCCGGTCGCCGCCGCGGCGGTCCTGCTCCTCGCGCAACTGCTCGTCGTGCGCCCGCGCCTCAACCGCAGGTCGGACCGGGTCCTGGCGGGCGAGGACCTGCCCCGCTCGCGCGACCACCTGTACTACGTCGCCCTCGAAGCCGCCAAGGTCGCGGCGCTGATCGCCCTGGGGATCGGTCTGTTGACTGCCCGGTGAGTGAACCCTGTTCGGCCCGAACGGGTCTTCTCAGTCGGTGCGGGCATCGCGAGACTGCCCGTGACCAGCGAAACCCACTTGCACCGCCCCGATAGCATGTTCGAGCCCATGACGATCGCCGCCCCAGTCCGCCCTATACCCGAAAAACCATGCCATCCAGCACTAGAAGCGACTTGACTAACCAACATCTGAAAAATCGGCCAGCCAATTGATACCCAGAGAATCGCGGGTGTTTCCGCGAATAAGATCCGGTCTTTCCTTCGCCACCTGGTGGCGGCCGCGGACGCTGCTGTGGACCGCGGCGGGTGTAGTGGTGCTCGGATTCCTCCTCGCGCTGGAGGTCGCCGCGCGCCACTACGGCCTGCCGGGGCCGCTCACGACCCAGGTGCAAGAGGTGGTGCTGCCCCCGAAATCGGGTTTCCTCCTGTACGCCAGCATGGGTTTGATGATGGTGGTGCTCACCCGGCGGGAGCGGTTCGTCGCGGCCGGTACCGCGATAGGCATCGACATCGTCTTCGTACTGGTGCGGTGGGCGTGCGACGTCAAGGTGACCGACGGCCATCATCCGTTCGGGAACGGCGCATTGTGGGTGATTCTGGGCTGCGCGGTCATCGCGGTCACGCGCCGCACCGGCCGGGAACGTGTCCTGCTGCTGAAGGGCGTCGGCCTCGCCCTGCTGTTGGTGGCCGGCCGCAAGACCGGTGACACCTGGCTGCTCATCACGTCGAAGACGCGCCCGATGGTGCTCGACCAGTACGTGGCGACCGCCGATCACGCGCTGGGCAATCCGTCGTGGCTGGTGGGCCAGGTCGTCAAGGCCACCGGCCCGGTCGGCTTCCATCTGCTCGACTTCGTCTACGGCCAGCTCGCGGTGGCCGCCGTCGCCGTGACGCTGTACCAACTGCGCAACGTGGCCGCCGAGCGCCGCTTCCCGAGCCACCATCTGGTGCGCACGTTTCTGATGATCGGCCTGCTCGGCCCTGCCATCTACATGCTCTTCCCGGTGGTCGGACCGATCTTCGCGTACGGCGCCGGCACCGACCACTGGCCGAGCCCCGACATGGGGGTGGTAACACCGCCCACCGTGAACTGGGCGGTGGCCGACATATGGCCGCACACGCTGCCGTCGCTCAACACCCCGCACCCGATGCCGTTCGACGCGTTCACCCCCCGCAACTGCATGCCCAGCCTGCACACGGCGTGGGCCACCGCGATCTTCATCCATTCCCGCAAGGGCCCACGCGTGCTGCGCTTCGCCGGCACGTTCTGGCTGATCGCGACGCTCAGCGCAACGCTGGGATTCGGCTACCACTACGGCGCGGACCTCATCGCCGGCGCCGTGTTCACGCTCACCATCGAGGCAGCCCTGCGCGCGCACGCCCGCGGCTGGGAACGCTCGGGCATCCAGCTGGTCGCGTACGGCGCAGCGGTCTTCGCCGCACTGCTGGTGTCGTATCGCTATCTGCCGATGGAAATGGCCAGGCACCCGTGGGTGTTCGGGCCGCTGCTCCTGCTGGCGCTGATTTCAGTGATCTACGGCTATGTACGGACCACCAGAGCGTGGGAGCCGACGGTCGCTCCCGCACGGCAACTGGAACCGCAGCCCGAACCGGCGTGACCTGCGCGCGAGGCCCCGGCCGGTCGCGCCGGGGCCCGTGCCTTCAGCTCCAGCCGTAGCGCTCCGCCAGCCGCTGCCGCACCAGGTTGAACCGCCCGCGGTCCAGAGCGCAGGCCTCCCGGCGCATGCCGTCCTCGTGCAGCCGCAGCACCCGGTCCACGTCTACCCAGGAGTCGCGGCCGGTCCGGTCCCAGGGGCCGCTGCCGATCGCCACCCACTCCCGGTCGCCGTCGTGCCGCTTGCTGGACAGCTGCACGGCGAGCAGGGTGCCGGCGCTCTCGCGGGCGACCACCAGCACCGGGCGGTCCTTGCCGCGGCCGTCGTTCTCCTCGAAGGGCACCCAGGTCCACACGATCTCGCCGGGGTCGGGGTCGCCGTCGTGCGCGGGGGAGTACTCGGTGCGCACCCTGCCGACCTGGCGGGGGTCGGCCTCGGTGGTGGCGGTGGGGCCGAAGCGGCCCGGGACGTTCTCATCGGTAAACGCAGTCACGCAGGCACCCTAGAGGACCGGTCACCCGGAGTCGTCCGAGGCCTGTTCGCCCAGGCGCTGGACCACGTCCTTGGCCTTCTCCACGCCGGTGTCGATCTGGTCGCTGTACTTGCCGTCCGTCTTGTCGTCGACGAGATCGCCCGCCTTCTCCAACCCCTCGCCGATGGCCTCGCCATGCGCCTCGGCGACGTCTTCCGCCTTGTCCTTGAGGTTCTTCAGAGACTCGAACATCGAAGTGTCCTCCTCCAGTTGCACAGGTGACCGGGCACAGGGCCGATGCTCTCCGCGTGACAGCGGACCGGGCAAGAGGGCGCTCGAAGCGCACCGGGGGTACAAACGGGCCTGGGGTCCTCGGAACGGACCGAGGACCCCAGGCGCCGTAAACCGTCCGGCTATCCCTCCTTCTCCACCGGCACCTTCTGCGACGGCGGTGCCGCTATCCCGTTCAGAGACGGCGAAGTCTCCTTCGGGGTCTGCCCGTTCTGGTTCATCGAGGCCAGCAGCTGGCGGGCCAGGCCGAGACCCGTGCCGCCCATGGTGAGCGCCTTGGCGAGCATGTCGGCCATGCCGTCCGCGCCGTTGAGCACCACCATGTTGTCGACGCTGCCGAAGGCGGACGCACCCGCCTTGACGATCTCCGGCCAGTTCTCGGCGAGTTGCTGGGCGACGACCGCCTCCTGGTTCTCGGCGAGGGCCGCGGCCCGCGCCTTGATGGCCTCCGCCTCGGCGAGACCCTTGGCCTTGGTCGCCTCGGCATCCGCCAGACCCTTGGCCTGCGCGGCGGCCGCCTCGGCCTCACCGGTGGCCCTGGTCGCCGTGGCGGCCGCGGCGCCCCGTGCCTTGGTCGCCTCGGCCTCCGCGCTCGCGGCCGTCTTGACCCGGGTCGCCTCGGCGGCGGCCGCCAGCTCGGTCTCCTTCGCCTTGGCCTGCGCCGCCGAGATCCGCGCGTCGCGCTCGGCCTCGGCCAGCGTGCGCTTCTCGTAGGCCTTGGCGTCCGCGGGCTTGCGGACGTCCGCCTGGAGCTGCTGCTCCCGCCGGTGCGCCTCGAGTTCGGCGACCCGGGTCTCCTGCACGACGACCTCCTGCCGGGCCGCGGCATCGGCGAGCGGACCCGCCTGCCGCGCCTGTGCGGCCGCCTTGTCCCGCTCGGCCTGGTAGCCGGCTTGCAGGATCTCGCTGTCCCGGGTCGCCTCCGCCATCCGCGCGAACGACTGCTGCTCGGCCTCGGTGGCCAGCCGGTTCGACTCCGCCTGCGCGATCCGCGCGTCCCGCTGGACGGCGGAGGCGTGCGGTGCGGCCAGGTTCTGGATGTACCCGGTCGGGTCCTCG
This sequence comes from Streptomyces sp. NPDC001157, assembly GCF_053598255.1. Classification (NCBI taxonomy): domain Bacteria; kingdom Bacillati; phylum Actinomycetota; class Actinomycetes; order Kitasatosporales; family Streptomycetaceae; genus Streptomyces; species Streptomyces sp. NPDC001157. The sequence goes on along the minus strand of NZ_JBSFJW010000026.1, from coordinate 10,305 downwards.
ATCTCATGGATCTGCAGGGAGTCCACGATGAGCCCCAGCTTCTCCATCTCCGTGCCGCAGGCGGCCCGGGTCTGCGCGGTGAGCTTCTCCCGGTCGCGGATCATGTCCTCGACGGTCAACCCGCCGACGATGGACCGCAGATGACCGGCGAACACGTTGTGCACCCGCTCCGCCATCAGCTTCTGCTGGTCGAGGAAGCGGCGGGACGCGTTCGCGATCGAGACGTAGTCGTCGCCCACCTTGAAGATGACCACGCCGCGCACCTTGAGCGGAATGCCCTGGTGGGTCACGCAGTCCACATGCAGTTCGGTCTCGTTCAGGTCGAGCGAGAGCTTGCGCACCGCCTGCACACCGGGCAGCACCAGCGTGCCGCGGCCGGTGACGATGCGGAAGCCCATGCCCTCCCCGAGCCCCTCCGTCTTGTGCTTCGAGCCGGAGATGACGAGCGCCTCGTTGGGCTCGGCGACGCGCCACATGAGCTTGAACAGACCGATCAGAACGAGAATGGAGGCAACCACCACTCCCGCAACGACGCCGACGATCATCGGCATACGCCCCCTTTGCATGGTGCCCTTTCGGCACCGAACGAAGGGAGTGTGCTCCTGTGCGAGGCCGGAGTGAAGACGCCGACGAATCCTTGTCGTTTTCTTGACGCCCGCCCCTTGCCAAGGCTCTCACCTGGGGCGGAGCACGCTCAACTGTCGTACGCGGCGGTGACGTAGACGGTCCTGGGCGGCAGGTACTCGACGACCATCACGACCGTGCCCCGCTCGATCCGGTCGGTCCCGGAGGCGGCGTACGCGAGGAAGTGCTCGGCGCCGCCCCGCACCCGGACGATCACCTCGCCGACGAGCCCGGGCCCGACCGTACCGGTGACCCGCCCCATGAGCCCGACCATCGACGCATCGTCCATGGTCACAGGGTACGGGCCGAACCCGCCTACGCCGCCGGGGAGTCCGTGACGGCCCGCTGCGGCGGCCACGCCTCGTGCCAGCGCAGCTCCGCCTCCACCTGCGCGGCGAACGAGATCAGCAACGGCTCGCTGCCGGCCGGCCCGAGCAGTTGCGCCCCGACGGGCAGCCCGCCGCTCACGAACCCTGCGGGCACGTTGATCCCGGGCCAGCCCAGCACGTTCCACGGCCAGGCATACGGGCAGGCGGCGATCATCGCGCGGTCGGTGGCGAAACCGCTCAGCTGCAGCATCGCGCCGATGCGCGGCGGGGGAGCGGCGGTGGTGGGCGCGAGGACGACGTCGTACGACTCGAAGAAGCCGCCGATACGACGGTGCAGCACCGCTTCCGCCCGCCGCGCCGCCCGGAGCGGCACTCCGCCCAGCAGCCGGCCGAGCCGGGCGGCGTCGCGGGTGCGCCGGTCGAGGAGTGCGGGGAAGGGAGCCTCGGCCACGCGCTCGGCGATGCCGACGGTGGCGCGGGGAACGAAGGTGAGTCCGATCTGCCCGTAGGGCGGGTCGGCCTCCTCCACGACATGCCCCAACGCGCTGATCTGCTCGGCGAGTTGGAGCACCCGGGCGCGGACCTCGGGTTGCAGGCGCGCGGGCACGGCGGTGAACGGAGGCTTGAGGGAGAGCGCGATGCGCAGCCGCCCGGGCTCGCGGCCCACCGCCTCCGAGGCGTTGATGGCCGCCGGTTGGTGCGGATCGCGCGCGTGGTTGCCGCTCGCGGCGTCGAGGAGCAGGGCGGCGTCCGCGACCGTACGGGCAAGGGTGCCGTTGACGGTGATGCCCTGGAACGACTCGCCACGCGGCCAGGTCGAGATGCGGCCGCGCTGCGGTTTGATGCCGACGAGATGGGTCCAGGAGGCGGGGATGCGCACGGATCCGGCGCCGTCGGAGCCGAGCGCGGCGGGCACAAGACCGGCGGCGACGGCGGCGGCCGACCCGCCGGACGAGCCGCCGGGCGTGTGCTCCGGATGCCATGGATTGCGAGTCGCGCCGAAGGCGGGCCCCTCGGTGAAGGGCCACTGCCCGAACTCGCAGGTGTTGGTCTTGCCGACGACGACGGCCCCGGCCGCGCGCAACCGCCGTACGGCCTCGCCGTCCTCGGCGACCGGTGGGAACTCCCCGTCGCAGCCGAAGGCGGTCGGCTCGCCGGCCACGTCCATGTCGTCCTTGACGGCGACGGGCACGCCGAGCAGCGGTTTCCGCACCCCGGCGGCCAGCTGCCCGTCCGCCGCGTCGGCCTCGGCGAGGGCGGCCTCGGCTCGCACGATCCGGAAGGCGTTGAGGGTGGGCTGTGTCGCCTCGATCCGCGCGAGCGCCTGCTCGACGAGTGCCCGGGAGGTGGCTTCCCCGTCGGCGAGAGCTCGGGCGGACTCCGCCAGACCTGCGGCACGGTCGAGCGTCATACGGGACACCTCTCCGGGACGACATTGTCTACTGAACGGTAACGTCCAGCGGGTCGAAGCGGTACGGAATCTCGAACATCCCTTCCCTCGACGGCAATTCGATGAGCGCGGAGACGGGAACGCAACCGTCACGCAGCTGCCATCCAGTCCCGCTCAATCCATTGACGCACACAGGTCTCACCTTTACCTTCTGGCCGACTTGCCGAACTATGTTCGATATACCGGACGTGATGGTTTTCGGTTGGACCAAGGAGCCGCACGTGAGCACTCGCCCCCCACCCCGTCCCGCCGCGCGCTCCTGCGCGTGCTGGCCGCCCTGCCCGCCTCGGCGCTCGCACTAGCGAACTGCCCGGCCTGCTCGGCACGGCTTCGGCCGCGGTACCGGCGAGCGGCTCCGCCACCCGGCTCGACCTGCCACGCATTCACGAAGAACGAGACGGCCAAGTACATCGAGTACGGCGCGGCATCGAGCCTCACCGGCCCCTACACGATCACCAAGACCGGCGACTGGGCCGGCTGGGGCGGCTACCGCGAGGGCAACTACTACTGCAGCGACGGCTACGACACCTTCGCGACCTGGACGGCGCCGAAGGCGCTGCCCTCGATCTCCGGCACGGCACGCCACTTCACGGTCATCAAGGAGACGGTGTCAGGCGGGCCGAGCCTCGCGAAGAACGTGACGCGTTCCTTCCAGTCGGCGAACTGCACGACGCGGCAGCAGTCGAGGCGGCGTCAGGGTCGCGGCGCGCGATCTCCTGGCGGAGTCGGGTGAGCGCGCGGTGCAGTGTGCTCTTGACCGTGCCGGGGGCCATGTTGAGCGTGGCGGCGGTCTCGTCCGTGGTCATCTGCTCGTAGTACCGGAGCAGGACCACGCTGCGCTGTTTGGGGACAAGACCCTTCAGGACGTCCGTAAGCAGGGCCCTGTCGGCCTGTTGGCCGCTGGAGTCGTTGACGGACCCTTCGGGTAGGTGTGCGGTCGGAACTTCTTCCAGTTTCCGTGCCCGCCACCACTCGGTGCGTGTGTTGATCATGACGCGGCGCAGGTAGGCGTCGGCGAGTCGTTTGTCGGCGATGTGCTCCCAGTGGCGGTACATGCGTAACAGCGCGATCTGCAGGAGGTCCTGGGCGTCGAGCGGGTCGCCGACCAAGCGGCGGGCGCTGCGCAGCAGACCGTCCTGCCGGGTGCGGACGTACTCCTCGAATTCCAGTACCACCTCAGGGTGCTTGCTCGGGTTCACGTGACATGATCCTTTCGTATGTGAACGTGGGTGGTCGGTCCCGCTGTGCAGGCATGTGGCTTTCGGGCGATACCGGGCGGGGTCGGCCGGTGACCGCCCGCCCGGCGGCACTCGTTGCTCACCGCCTGCACGAAGTCCAGACGCGAGTCGCCTTGCGTCCCTCGTCCGGCAGCCGTTCATGGTCTGGAGCGCTGGTCGGTCCCCTCGCGCCGGCCAGTTCCCCGGGCCACGACAACGCCGGTCAGCGGAGAGTGAACTTCTGGTCCCGGGCGCCGTTGCACCGCCACAAGATCAGAGGGGTGTTGTTGGCTGTCTTTCCGCCCTTCACAGCCAGGCACTTGTCATGGTGGTTGCCTGCATACGGCCAGATCTGGCAATGGCGCTGCTGTGAGCTGCAGTTGAAGAGAAAGCTCTGGTTCGTGCGGCCGTTGCAGTTCCACAGGATGAGCTGGGTGCCCTTGCGGTAGTTGCCGGGGATGTCCACGCACAGGCCCATGTTTTGCGCCGGGTGGATCCGGTACGCGTTGTAGATGTCGAGCGCTTCGACGTACCACTTCTGGTTCTGCGCCCCGACGCAGCGGTACTGGTCCACCTTCGCTCCCTTGCGCACGCCACCGTGGGCGGTGATGCACGGGCCGCTGAAGTGCTCCGGAAGCCACCGGTAGGTGCCGGGGAAGCGCAGCGCGTTTTCAGCCGCCTGGGCTCGAGGGGCTGCTGCGGGGGCGGGCGGGTCTGCCTGAGCGGGGACGGCCGCAGCCAGACCGCCCGCCATGGTGATCGCCGTCGCAGCGATTGCGAGGCGCTTGTGTACCTGCATGATCTGATTCCCTTCTCCTGCGATCTGGACTGACTGGCAGGACGTGCCGGGTCGGGACAGTTCCACGGGGCTGTCCAGTCCTGCGCGGGCCACGACCGGTTGTCTGCCTCGGCTTCGCCGGCGAGCGAGGTGGTGGTTCGCGGTCGGTTCCGCGCCGATCCGTCCAGCCTGGTTGGCGAGGTGTTGCTGTGCGGGTGGCGGTGGAAACCGCAGGCCCACGGATACCTCGGTGTACCGGGCGTCCTGGATGCGGCGCGGAACACAGAGCGGAACGGCGCCTATAAAGGCTGCCGCGAAAGAATCAGGCTTCCCCGCCGAGCCTCTGCCGGGCCGCGGCGGCACCGGACCGCCCGGATCTCACCCCTCAGTACGAGCCGGTGCGGGCGAACATCTCGTGGGGGTCGTTGCCGACGTAGGACCAGGCGGTGGCGAAGCCGGTGGTGTTCTTGTCGTTGAGCATGGGCGAGAGCATCTCGATGGTGCCGGTATGGCGCTTGCAGGTGTAGTGCTTCATGTCGCTGTTGCGCCAGATGTTGCACCCCTCGCCATTCCATTTGTCCGTCGGGACGTTGGCGTCGACCATGGCCCACACGGTGCGGCAGCCGCGGCTGTACCACAGCGACGCGGTGACCGACACATGCAGGTGGTAGCGCGAGCTGTAGTACTTGTCGGTCTTCTTGTGGACGAGGCGTCCGGTGTCGGCGCAACCGGAGTAGATGGGATCCTTGCCGTCCCACACCCGGCCGGCCGCGTCGGCAGGGCCGGTGAAGACCAAGGTCGTGCCCGCCGCCAATGCAAGAGCGGCCACCCCGATGGACTTGATTGTGCGCACTTCGTCTCCTTTATCGATGCCGTGCGAGAGTCACCGGACGAGCCTCGGATGAGAGCGCGGTCAGTGCTCGTTGCCGTCACGTCATCGAGTTCAGCGGGCCGGGAATTGAATGGGCAGCCGGTTTTGCCACCCTGAACAATGGCCTCGTTGCAGGCCATGGGCATGGCCTTGGGGCGTTGGCCAAGGAGGTGGCTTCGGGTTGCCCTCCCCCCGCCGGAAGGTTGCGTACGTTGTCCGGCCTCGCGCCGCGTCCACGGGGGAAGCGACGGCCAGAGGGGTGAGTTGTCGATGGCGGGGCGTCCGGAGAGTCCGCTTGATCCCAGCACCGGGCCGGTGCCGCGGTTCGCTGCCGAGTTGCGCACACTCCGTGCGGAGGCTGGGAGTCCGACCTACCGGGTGAGGGCGCAGTGCACCGGGCAGGGGGTGAGCACCCTGTCGCAGGGGCCAGCGGTGAGCGGCAGCCCACCCTGCCGGTCGTCCCCGCCTACGTCCGTGCCGGCGGCGGCGATCCGGAGGAGTGGGAGGCTCGTTGGCGTGAGTCGGCCGCCCAGGCCGCGGCAGAGCCGCGCACCTAGGACGAGAACGCGGTGCCCCCGTACCGGGGGCTGGCTCGTTTCGAGCCGGGCGATGCCGAGCTGTTCTTCGGCCGTCACGGGCTCACCGACCGCGTGGTCGCGCTTACCTGGTCCCGCCGCTTCACCGCGGTGTTCGGCCCGTAGGGCAGTTGCAAGTCCTGTCTGCTGCGCGTGGGTCTCATCCTGCGCCTGCGCAGCCCGGGCTTCCGGTTCGCGGCCGGCCGCCGTGCGCGTCCTCATGCCCGGTGAGCACCCCTGCGCGTCCACGAGCCGCAGCTGATACCCAAGGACGCGACCAGTTCATCGACCGCCTCCTGACCGCGGCTTCGATCGCGAGAGGCTTGTCGTCGCGTGCGTCGAGGGTGAGCTGCCGGGCGGCCAGGTCGGCAGGCCGAAGGGCGTCGGCGCGCAGTGCCATGTCGCGGACCCTGGCGCGCTGGAGGCCGAGCGAGTCGTACACCGAAGTGCGCGGCGGATTCCTGTTGGTGCGCAGCCACTGGTAGTTGGCGGCCTCAGGGCCGTTGTCCGTCCAGTCCTGGGGCGTTGTGTCGAAGAAGTCCGGGTCGGATCCCAGGTGGCGGCGTGAGACGCCGGGCGCCGTCGACGTGCGGAGTATCTCGATCTGGCGCTCCTCGGAGGCCAGGGAGAAACACACCTGCCGGTGGGAGTCCTTGTCCGGGTCCCACTGCGGGTCCGTGCCCAGCTGGGTGATCCCATATCTGGCGCTGCGTCGCCGCGGTACGCACCCAGGAGACGAGGACCTTGTCGCGGGCGGCTCCCAGATCGGCTGCCGCGGCGTCGGCGAGGCCGCCCCCTGGGCGTCATAATCGTGTTCCGGATATTCAAGCTCCGCAGGCAGTTGCATCGGGGTCCGGGCGAGTGATTCCACGGAGCGGTGCGGGAGTGCCTGCCCGAGTGGTCGACCCGCTGTAGGAGGGCACTCCCCGGTGAGAAATACTCTCCCGATGAGTTCACGTACTTCCCCGGTCAGTCGGCCGATCACGATACGGAGGGCCGTCGCGCGGGATGCCAAACGGCTCACGCGGCTCGTGCGTGGCTCAGGCGCCTATGAGGGCAAGTACGCAGCCGCAGTCGCGGGCTACCGGGTCGGCCCTGATTACATCGAGGCCCACCGCGCCTTTGTGGCCGTCGGCGCCGACGAGCATGGAGGTCGGGTCCTCGGGTTCTACTCACTCGTGCTCGCTCCGCCGGAGCTCGACCTGCTGTTCGTTGCCGACGAGGCGCAAGGACAGGGTATTGGACGACTGCTCGTCGAACACATGCAGTCCGAGGCTCGTGCTGCCGGGCTCGACCGCCTCAAGGTCGTGTCGCATGTTCCCGCCGCGGACTTCTACCACCGTGTTGGTGCGGTGCGGACCGGGACCGCGCTCGCGAACCCGCCCGCCGTGCCGTGGGACCGTCCCGAATTCGAGTTTCGCATTCCTTCGGAATGACGCGGTGTGCGCGTCATCGCCGCCACCCCCGCCTCCGCCGACCGGGAGAACCACCTGCGGGACCGCACCGGAGCGTGGAAGGAATACGGACGGGCACACCTACGGCGGCAAGGGCAGTGGGATCAGGTTGCAGGCCGTGGATGGGGGCACCCATTTCAGGGACTGCCCTTCCACTGCCCCTGGCCACAACCGAGGAGACCGGCCTCCCGCAGGAACTTGAGGTGTCGGGGGGAAGACAGAGACGCCGATGACCGGCGCACGATGCCGCGCGGTGGACCGTAGCCAGGGGTCATGGATGTCGTCGAGCGTTTTTCGGTGGTGTTCGAGGTCCGTCGGCCAGCTGACGTGCCCCGATGGCCGCGGCTGATCCTGACAATTGTCAGGACCGTGTGGTTCCAGGTCTCCCTACAGTTCTGGACGTCGGCAGACAGCCCGTCTCGGGCGCTGCGGACCCGGAACACGATCGCTTCCGGCCAGACCGCACTCACCTTCGTCCTTCGGGGGACATACACATGAAGCGACTGATCAGCCGTACGGCCCTGGGCCTCGCGGTGACCGCTCTCGCCGTCGGCGGCCTCGCCACCACGGCCCACGCAACCCCGGCCGCCGTGGCCAACAGCGGCGACCCGAACCTCACCGACGTCTACATCTGGGCCACCGACGTCAACCTGCGCTCGCAGCCGACCACCGACTCGCCGCGGCTCGCGGTCCGTTCGCACTGGTGGGGAGACGCCTTGTGCCAGAAGCAGGGCCAGACCGTGAGCGACCCGGCCGTCGGCACCAACAACTGGTGGACCGCCGTCATGGAGTTCTCGGGAAGCGACATAGCCTGGGTGAACAACCTGTACATCCGGGGCGGCGAGAAGATCGCCGGAGTCCCGGACTGCTGACACCTCGTTCCCTCCACACGCCTGTGGCGGGCCACCGGCTTCCCGGTGGCCCGCCACGGTGCGTGTGCTGCGGCTCAGAACCAGGCGGTGTTCACCAGGTCGTGGCCGTCGCACGCGAGCAGGGCGCGCGAGACGCGGCCGTTGAGGTTGTTGCCCATCTGCGTGTAGGCGTAGTTGATGCCGGAGTCGACGGTCTCGGAGACCCAGCCGTCGACCCGGCCCGCGCCGTTGTCGGAGCGCTGCAGTACGGCCGCGCAGCCCGGCCGGGAGTTCTCGATCCGGGCGAACGAGCCGCACTTGTCGGAGTAGAAGTACTTCAGGGCCATGCCCTCGAAGTTCTGGGTGGGCCCGATCTGCCGGAACGTACCCGCGCAGAACGTGGTGGTGGGGTACTGCCCCTCTTGCCCGTAGAGCCCGTAGTCGCCGCCCGAGAACGGCTGGGCCTGGGCGGAGGCCGGAAGGAGCGCCATCACCGCGGCGGCGCCCCCCGCGGCCAGCAGTGTCCTGAGTGATCGGCGGCTCATGAGCCCTCTTTCGCGTGTGGTCGGTTGATCCGGTGGTGCGCGGCGACCGTCCGGCCGGCGCGCACTGGTCGTGACCGTACGGGGCGTCACCGCACCGCCGACACCTGACACTTATCAGGGTCGAATCCGCAGGTCGCCCCGCTCCGCCGGGGCCCTGACATCCGTCAGGACCGCCGCCCCGCCCGGACTCCTATCGTGGCGCCGCGGGCCAAGGTCCCGTAGGGCAACCCGGGCGATCCAGGAAGGGCAACCATGCGCATGCTCCTGCGCGGCGCCGCCACGCTCGCGGCCGTCGTCACGGTTGCGGCACTCACGAGCGGTGCGACGGCACAACCCCGGACGGGCAAGGCGGCCGGGACCGCCGGGACCTTCCAGACCTCCGCGGCCGTCCAGATCCCGCCCGGTGTCACGGCCGGCGTGGCCGTCTTCGACCGGCAGACCGGCACGTTCACCGAACAGGTCAACGAGAGCGCGCAGTTCCGGTCCGCCTCGGTCGTCAAGCTCCTGCTGGCCCTGGACTTCCTGTGGAACCGCGGGCCGGACTACGCGGTCCCCCCGGCCGACCGCGCCCGGCTGGAGGCGATGCTGCGCGGCAGCGACGACGCCGCCGCGAACCACTACTGGTCGACGTACGGCGGCCCGGCGATCATCAACCGGATGATCGCCCAGCCCTCGCTCGGTCTGCGGGACACGGCGCCGCCGCCCGCCCAGTACGCGGACTTCTGGGGCTACACCGCTCTTTCGGCCCCGATCTACCGGTACATCCTGGACAAGGCACCCGCCCCCGTCCGTGACTTCATCATGGACAACCTGCGCCGCTCCACTCGCTGCTCCTCCACCGACCACTTCGACCAGCACTTCGGCATCGCCGGGTCGTTCGACCGGCCCTGGGCGGTGAAGCAGGGCTGGTCCGGGGAGTACGCGAAGGGCACGTGCGGCTCTCAGACCCCGTCCTCGGGAACGCCGGCGAAGTCGGCCGCCCCGGCTCCCCGCGCCGCCCCGGCTCCCCGCGCCGCCCCGGCTCCCCGCGCCGCCGCGGCCGTGGACCTCACCCGCCCCGCACTGCACACCACCGGCACGGTCGGCGCGGACGACCGGGCGATCGTGGCCGTGCTGACGCTGCACCCGGTCGGCACCTCGTACGGCAAGGCGTACACCGATGTCGGCCGGCTGACCCGCTCACTGAACGTGCCGGGGGCGAAGCGGCCCGCCGGTACCTGGTTCGGCACCTAGGGCGAGTTCGTGAACGTCCGCAAGGGCCCGGCCACGGACGGTGACTCGATGACGCAGCTCCCCGCCGGTGTCGAGGTCCTGGTGGGCTGCCAGACCCGGGGCGAGGTGGTCAGTGTGCCGCCCTACACCAACGAGTGGTGGGCCTATCTGCCCCAGTACGGGGGCTACATCTCCAACATCTACATCAGCTCGCCGGACAACCGGCTGCCGAACGTCCCGGAGTGCGGCCCGCCGCTGCCGTGACGGGAACGGGGGACGAGCGGTGGGCGGGGCTGCAGCCCCGTGCTGCTCAGCACCGCGGAGGTGCCCGACGACGAGGAGGAGGACGAGCAGGCGGAGGAGACGGAGGAGGACGGCGAGGAGGCGAAGAGCAGCCAC
>NZ_JBSFJW010000025.1:0-145659 GCF_053598255.1 Streptomyces sp. NPDC001157 | reverse complement strand
GCGATGATGTACACCTCTGGATGGCCGAAGAACCAGAAGAGGTGTTGCCACAGCAGCGCGCCGCCATTGGCCGCGTCGAAGACATGCGCACCGAATTTACGGTCCGCCTCCAGCGCGAACAGAGCCGCGGCCAACACGGGGAAGGCCAGGAGCACGAGGACACCGGTCAGCAGCACGTTCCACGTGAAGATCGGCATGCGGAACATGGTCATGCCCGGCGCGCGCATGCAGATGGTGGTGGTGATGAAGTTGACCGCACCGAGGATCGTGCCGAAGCCGGAGAAGGCCAGACCCATGATCCACAGATCGGCGCCGACGCCCGGCGAGCGGACCGCGTCCGACAGCGGGGAGTAGGCGAACCAGCCGAAGTCGGCCGCGCCCTGCGGGGTGAGGAAACCGCCGACGGCGATGGTCGAGCCGAAGAGATAGAGCCAGTACGCAAGCATGTTCAGCCGGGGGAACGCCACATCCGGGGCGCCGATCTGCAGCGGCATGATCCAGTTGGCGAAGCCGGCGAACAGCGGCGTCGCGAACATCAGCAGCATGATCGTGCCGTGCATCGTGAACGCCTGGTTGAACTGCTCGTTCGACATGATCTGCAGACCAGGTCGAGCCAGCTCGGCGCGCATCAGCAGCGCCATCACGCCGCCGATCAGGAAGAACGCGAACGACGTGACCAGGTACAGGGTCCCGATCGTCTTGTGGTCGGTGGTCGTCAGCCACTTGAGGTGCCTCATGCCCCGCCTGTGTCCGATCCGGGCACGCCCGTCACACTCGAGTGACGCGAGGAGAATCACGGAAACAGGTGTGACGATCCGGATGGTGCCGGACACGAACGGAACATGAGCAACGACGAGATCTTCGCCGCTGCCTATCGCGAGCACTACTGGGCGGTCAGCCGCTATGTCGCGCGGCGACTGGACGGGCGGACCAGCGAGGTGGAGGAAGTGGTGGCGGAGGTGTTCACGGTCGCCTGGCGACGCCGGGCTGACCTGCCCGGGTCCCCGCTGCCCTGGCTGTACGGCGTGGCACGCAACTGCCTGGCGAACGCGGTACGCGGCTACGGGCGGCGCCGCCGGCTGGTCGACCGGCTGGGCAACGACGAGACCGCGCACGGCCGGCAGATCGTGGCGAGCCCCGACACGGAAGCCCCGGGCGCCTGGGTGCACGAGGCACTGGCCCGCCTCTCCGAGGCCGACCAGGAGGTACTGCGCCTGACGGCATGGGAGGAACTGGGCATCGACGAGATCGCCGTCGCCCTCGGTTGCGGCACAAGGGCCGCATCGATGCGGCTGCACCGCGCCCGGCGCCGGCTGAGAGCCGAGATAGACCGCATGGGTCCCCAGCGCCCCGGCGTGACCTCCGCCGACGCGACCCCCTCGAAGGGACACGGCCATGGCTGACGAACTCGAACTCCTGCGCCGCGCCAACCCGGTGCCGGTGGACGGCCCCCGCTACGGTGACGGCCCCCTCGACCACGACGCCGAACGCCGGCTCAACCGGCTGCTGCACGAACGCACCACGGCTCGCCGCCGCACCCGGCTGGTCTGGAGCCTCGCCGCCACCGCAGTCGTCGCAGCGACCGCGTTGACGCTGCTGCTCAGCGGCCCCGGCACCACCCCCGCGATCGCCGCACCCCGCCCGCTCGTCGTCCAGGCCGACTCCACCCCCGTACCCCTTCGGGTACTGGCCGACCGGGCACAGCGGCAGGCCACGGCGGAGGATGCGCCGAAGCTGCGCAGGGGCACGCATGTGCAGTCCTGGAGCCTCGGCATGAGCGACGACAAGCCCCCGGTGACGCTCCCGGAGGAGCGCGTCGTGCGCTGGAAGGCCGACGACAGCCACACCGAACTCGTGGTCGCGACCGACCCGCGCCACCCCGGCCGGCCGGTCCTGCGCGACGACGGTGGCGAACCGCACCTGGTCGAGGACGGCCATGTCATCAGCAGGCAGACCTATCCGCCGAGCTGGAGCGACGCGCCGCCCGAGTCGCCGCCGCCCGACGACCCGGCACGGCTGCGGGCCTACCTCCAGGAGGCCACGTACACCCACACCGAGCTGACCACCCCCGAACTCCTCGACGCCGTCGGGGTGTTGCTCGACCACTGGACCCTCGGCGCCCGCGAGTCCGCGACGCTCGCCCGGCTGCTCGCGAGCACCGAAGGGCTGCGGCCGGTCGGCCAGGTCACGGACCGGCTCGGACGGCGCGGCCAGGCGTACGAGTACAAGGGCGACGGCTACCGACGAATGCTGATCATGCAGCCGTCCACCGGTGCGGTGCTCGGCCTGGAGACCGTCTTCACCAGGGCGGAGCCGCAGTACGGCGTCAAGGCCGGCGATGTCATGGACTACAGCGCCTGGATGCGCTGATCACACCCCGAGCTGCAGGGCGGCGGCATCGACGGTCTGCTCCAGCAGCATGGCGATCGTCATCGGACCGACACCGCCCGGCACCGGAGTGATCAGCCCGGCCCGCTCCACGGCGGAGTCGAAGTCGACGTCACCGACGTTGCCCGGGTTGTAGCCGGCGTCGATGACGACCGCGCCGGGCTTGATGTCCTCGCCCCGGATCAGCCGCGGCCGCCCCACGGCGGCGACCACGATGTCCGCCTCCCGCACGACCGAGGACAGGTCCCGGGTACGGGAGTGGCAGTACGTCACCGTCGCGTCACGGGCGAGCAGCAGCATGCCGGCCGGCTTGCCGAGGATGGCGCTGCGGCCCACGACCACGGCCCGCTTCCCTGACGGGTCGACGCCGTACTCGTCGAGCAGCCGCATGATGCCGCCCGGCGTGCACGACACGAAGCCCGGCAGGCCGAAGCTCATCGTCGCGAACGACGCGAAGGTGACGCCGTCGACGTCCTTCTCGGGCGCGATCGCCTCGAACGCCGCCCGCTCGTCGATGTGCTCGCCCATCGGGTGCTGCAGCAGAATGCCGTGCACACCGGGGTCGCCCGACAGGGAGCGCAGTGCGCCGACGAGTTCCTCGGTGGTCGTGGCGGCGGGAAGCTCCACCTGGCGCGACTCGATACCGGCCTTGCGGCAGCGGTTCCGCTTCATCCGGACGTAGGTGACGGAGGCGGGGTCCTCGCCGACCAGAACCGTCGCCAGACAGGGCGCCGTTCCGGTCCGTTCGGTGAGGTCGGCCGCCCGCTTGGCGGTGTTCTCGACGATGCGCCGGGCAAGGGAGGTGCCGTCGATGAGCCGGGCCTGGGACATGATCCACTCCTGGGCTGGTGTGACCGAATCGCCCAGGCGCACGGCATCGACTCTGCGTGGCCGCTCCCCGGTGGTGCTCCACCTCAGCGCCAGTCACGGCCCGCGCTCAGACTAACCGAGCCGCCACGGCAGTCGTGAGCCGCTCTCACCGGTGCAGGACGCGCCGTCTGCGCGCAGCAGGAAGCGGGCGGGACCGCCTCGCTCTCAGTATCGAGCGGAGCAGGGCCACCGACGCCAGCCGTTGTGCCGTGCCCGTCCGGGGCCGGGCCGGACGCACCCGACCCAGTGCCGCACGGGCCGAGAAGGTCCAGGTCAACCGGGTGGTGACCTGGACCCTCGCGGTTCTGCCTCCTACTCGTCCCATGCCTGGATCAAAACCTCTTCGGCGATCTTGCCGTCACGTAGCGTGATCATGGACTCGGCCAGGACACGCGTCCCGTCCGAGTACTGGCAGGACTGGCTGTAGGCGGCGTGGTCGCCCTGAACGATGCACTGGTCGACTTTGTGCGTCATGTCGCGGCTGTAGATGTCCTCGAACATTGCGCCGATCTCCTGGCGACCGCGCAGAACCTTGGGCTGGCTGGGCTGGGTGTTGCGGTCCACGATGCGTATCTGCGCGTCGTCCGCGTAGAGCGACAGAAGATCCGCCGCAGTGTGTCCTTCGACCCCCTTGCGCAGGGTGTCGGCGCTGAAGCCGGGAGTTGCCGTGGTGCCCATGATGACCTCCTTCGAGGGCCGCGACCCGAGGAGCTGCGGGCCGCGCGGGGCCTCTCCTCCGAGACTCCTCCGCCGCGGCAGCCTCGGCAAGCGCAGTCGGACCACTGCCCCTGATGGGTGAGTGGCGTGGCGCGGCCGTGACCGCCGCAGGCCCGGTGCCGTTGTGGGGAGCATGATCTCAACACGACGTATCGTCGCCGCCGTTGGTCTCGCCGCAGGAATCACCGCCCTTGCCGCGCCGCTTGCCAGTGCGTCCGACGCGACCATCCAGAACAAGGATGCGAGCGAGCTCAACCCGATCTCCACGCTCGACTCGCTCGCCCAGAGCGGTATCCCGGCGGAGCGCAGGGCCGAGGTGCCGCGCCCGTCCCAGCAGATCCAGAACCTGAACCGCCTGAACAACCTCCAGCAGCTGGACCGGGTCGCCCGCATGGGAGCCGCCAGTGGGATGCCGGGGATGCTGTAACACGCCGAGTCGCATCGAACGTCCCGCACAGCGAAAGGGCCGCCCCTCTCCGGGCGGCCCTTTCGCTGTGCCGGTGAGCTGATCACAGCCCGGCGGTTGAAGGGTGAAGGAAGTGGAACCCCGGCCGGGGGTGCATCAGGAAGTCGTGGTGGGAGATGTTCCACGCGTAGGCGCCCGCCAGCGAGAACACCACCCGGTCGCCGGCCCTGAGCCCGGGCGCGGCTACCCGGCGGGCCAGGACGTCCTTCGGCGTGCACAGCTGCCCGGCCAGGGTAACTTGCTCGCCTTCGGCGGCCGGCCGCGGCCACGGATGCGGCCAGGCATCCACCTTCAGCACGGAACAGGGCTGGTCGTGCCCCTTCGTCGCCGGGGTCCGCAGGTGATGGGTGCCTCCGCGGACGACCGCGAACGCCTCGCCGTGGCTGCGCTTCACGTCCAGCACCTCGGTGGCGTACCAGCCGCAGTACGCCGTCAGGGCACGCCCCGGCTCGATGCGCAGGGTCAGCCCGGGGTGCGCCTCGGTCAGACGGGCGAGACCGCTGCCGTACGCGGACCAGTCGAAGCGGTGCTCCGGATCGGTGTAGTCGACGTTCATCCCGCCGCCGACGTCGACCTCGGCGAGAGGAACACCGAGGCCCGTCGCCCAGGACACCACGGACTCGGCCACCGCCAGCTGCTCCGTCGCCTCCAGCCCACTGGCCAAGTGCGCGTGCACGCCCCGTAGTTCGAGGTGCGGATACATGCCGTCGGCCAGCGTCCGGATGACGTCGACGGCCCGCGCCGGATCCAGGCCGAACGGCGTCGGACGGCCCCCCATCGCCAGTGAGCTGCCCGCCAGCGCCCCGTCCGCGACCGGCAGGTTGACGCGAACCAGCACCGCCACCCGTCGCCCCGGCGCGCATGTCCGCGCCAGCTCGGCCAGCATGCGCAGCTCGTACTCGCTCTCCACATGGAAACGCTCGACGCCGAGCTCCAGTGCGGTCCGCACCTCGTCCGGCGTCTTGCCGGGACCGCCGAAGGCGAGCGGCCGGTCCGGCACCGTCCCCGCGACGTGGGCGAGTTCACCGCCCGAAGAGACCTCGTAGCCGTCGACGTAGGGTCCGAGCGCGCCGAGGATCTCCGGCTCCGGGTTGGCCTTGGCGGCGTAGTACACCTCGACCCGGTCGGGCAGCGCGGCCCGGACGGCGGCCGCATGGGCCCGCAGTGCCGCCAAGTCGTAGATGTACGCGGGCAGTTCGGTGCCGGGCAGGGACAGGACGCGGTCGTGGACCGCTGCCGTCGGGTCGGTCATCGGGCGCTCCCGGTCGTGTCGCGCAGGACGTCCTCGGCGAGCGGGGACGGCAGCCGGACGTAGCCGGCGTCCCGGTCCGCCTTGCGTTCCCAGCGGGTCAGCAGGTTGGCCTTGGCGGGCAGCGGCACCCCGGCGAGCAGGGCGGCGAGCCTGGGCGGGCAGCCGTGGCGGTCGGCGTACGTCTGGAGCGTGGCGCGCACCCGGGCCCACAGGGCCGCCTCCGCCTGCGGGTGCAGATCGGCGAGAGCCGCGAGCAGCTCGGCGACATGGTTGACCAGCAGGCAGTAGACCACCCGGTCCCAGCCGCGCTGCGCGTCGTACGTCATCGGGCCCGCGACGTCCGGCGGCAGCGCGGCCAGCGTCTCGGCGTGGTGGTCGGGGACCAGCTTGGTGCCCTCCAGGTCGCGGAAGAGAACCTGGGCCGGCATGCCGTCGGCGCCGACGCACACCAGGACGTTCTGCAGGTGCGGTTCCAGGACCAGGCCGTGGTCGAAGTACGCGGCCAGGACGGGCGGGACGAGCAGATCCAGATACGACGACCACCAGGCGAGGGTCGTGCGTACGTCCGCTCCGTCGAGGAGGCGGGAGACGTGGGCGGCGCCGGTCGGGTACTCGTCGGCGACGGCCGCCGCGAGCAGCGGAACCGTGCCCGGGGCGAGGCGGCGCGGCAGGCCCTCGCGGACGATGACGCCGAAGCCCTCGAACAGATCGCGGTCGGGGGTGCCGTCCGGGCCGGGCAGGGCCAGTGTGCGGTAGGCCGGCTCGCGCAGTACGGCGCTGCCGGGGAAGCGTTCGGCCAGGTCGGCGAGGGCCGGGGCCAGGACGCGGGTCAGGGCGACGGCGCCGGACAGCTCGTAACTGCTGTTCTTCCGCAGGCAGTTGGTGATCCGGACGTTCAGGCTGAACTTGAGGAAGGTCTCCCCGTCGTACAGGGTGCGCACCGAGGCGGTGGCCGCGAAGGGGTGCCCGCCGGGGCCCAGGTCGAGGATGTCGCCGCGGTCGAGAGCGGCGCGCAGGGCCGGGTGGGCCTGGAGCGTCTCGTACTGCCAGGGGTGGGCGGGCAGCAGCCGGTAGCCCTCGGGTACGTCTGTGCGCAGCCCGTCCAGCGGGGCGGTCGCCGACGGGTGGGCGGACTCCTCGGCGATCAGGTGGGCACGGACGGCGAGGTGCCGCAGCGGGAAGGAGGCACCGACCTCGGGCGCGTACGCGGACCAGGCGCGCGGGTCGCCGGTGCGGGCCTTGGGCGTGGGGTGGAAGCGGTGCCCGAAGAGGAGGGACTGCTCGGAGGCCAGGTAGGCGGAGAGCCGGTCGTCCGGGAGGCGGGCGGGGCGTGCGGCGGCGAGCGCGGTGGTGATGGCGTCGTGGCTGGAGGCGATCTGCTCCAGGAACTCCTCGTTGCGTACACCGGTGCGCAGCGACAGCTCGTCCTGCGTGTACTCGGCCAGGCGCCGCCAGTCCACCTCCGACCAGCCGTCATCGCCCTGTTCGCTCACGGGACCGGTGAAGCGGTGCGCGCCCAGCAGCGAGGTGCGGCGCAGCGCGACCCGCAGCAGCACTCCGCGGCGGGGCAGCCGCAGCAGCAGCCGGCCGTCGGAGACGACCGACTGGTGCTCGGGTCCCGACACCTCGCGCAGCAGGCAGTTGAGGAGCGTGTGCGCCACGGCGTCGTCGGCCGAGGGGAGCGCGGCGGGCGCGGCGCTGCTGCCGGGCGAGCAGAGCGAGATCGCGGTCCCCCCGGACGAGGTCTGCGGACGGATCAGCGAGGGCATCAGTGGCTCCTGCGGGTGCGGGGGGTCAGCGGGGGGAGGAGAGTGGCCAGTACGGTGACGGCTGCGGCCACGCTGCCGGTCAGCACCGGTGCGGCCGGGCCGAATCGGGCGCTGCCCGCCGCCGCGGCCACTCCGGCGGCGACCGCGCCGGCCTTGGAGAAGAACTCCAGAGAGCCGAACATCCCGCCCGGCGCCCGGCCCTTGGCGCAGTCGGCGGCCAGCACCGACAGGCACACCAGGCCGAGGGTGAGGCCCGCGCCCAGCAGCAGCCGTACGGCGATCAGGGTGGGCAGGGAGCCGGCGATCCCGTGTCCGGCGAGCCCGAGCGCGATGCAGGCGAACCCGAGCGCGATCCCGGTGCGGGGGCGGCTGTGGAAGGCGGAGTGCACGGCCAGGGCCGAGACCAGATAGCACAGGTGGGGGAGGGCGAACAGCACGCCGGACAGGGTCGGCGAGGTGCCCGGGAGGCGGTCGTCGACGAGGGCGATCAAGTAGGGGAAGGAGATGACCGTGGAGAAGACGAAGGCGAACTCCAAGGCGTACAGGGCCTTGAGCGAGATCACCGGCGGCTCGTCCGCGGCAGTCGTCTCAAGCGCGTTCTCCGACTCCTGCGCGGCGGGCTCCGGTTCGGGCAGTGCCGCCAGCAACAGGGCCGCGGCCAGCGGCAGTACGGCGAGCAGGGCGTACTGGCGGTGCGGTGACAGCCAGCCCGACAGCGAGCCGACCACGATCGGGGCCACGACCAGGGCGGCCCGCGCGCTGCCCTGCATCAGGGTGAGCGCCTTGGACAGCGCGGGCCCCTCCAACGCGGCGCCCAGGTACCCGTTGGACGCGGCGAACGTGCCGCCCAGGATGCCTTGCAGCACCAGTGCCACGGTGAAAGTGGCCAGAGAGTCCGCCCAGCCCGCGAGCAGGAAGGCGACGGCCAGCCCCAACTGGGCGCGCAGGAGCAGTCGTTTACGGCCGTAGCGGTCGGCGAGCCGTCCCCACAGCGGGGCGCCCAGCGCACCGAACACGGTGGGGACGACGTACAGCACGCCCGCCCAGCGGGCGTGGCGGTCACCCAGCTCCGGGAGGATCTCGGTGAGATACGGCGGGAGCCCCAGCGCCGCGAAGGAGGCCACGAAGTAGCAGCCCGCGACCGCGTGGACATGGCCGCGGGTGAACGCCGTACCCGGCATCCGCAGGGTCTCGGCGCTCATGCGGAACCCCCGTCGGGCAGCAGGTAGTTGGGGCCGCTCGTGTAGTGCTTGTTGACGTCCGCGGCGCCCGAGCGCTCCTTGCTGAGCAGCGTGCCGGCCGTGACCATGGCCTTGACCGGCAACCGCGGCGCATCGAGGACATGGGCCCGCAGGACCGCGCCCGCCTCGCCGCCGAGCCGGTCGACGGCCTCCGCGAGCCGTTCGCGCACGAGCGTCAGCAGCGCGTCCCGGTGCTTGGCGAGCCCGAATGCATAGGCCCCCGCGCACAGATGAACGGTGATGGTGGCGAACACGTCGGCGACCGGCCCGTCCCCGGCGGTGAACGTCCGCCGGTCGTCGAAGCCCCACGGTCCGGGCAGCACGGCCGCCAGTCGTGAGGCGTTGATGCGGGGCCCGTCGTTGTCCTTGAACAGCAACCGCAGGCTGCCCGGCCCCAGCACCAGCGAGATGTTCTGCTGGTGCGACTCCAGGGCGATGCCGTAGCCGAACAGGGTGGTCTGCCAGTCGAACAGCAACGACAGGCAGGCGTCCAGGAGGGCCAGTGGATCGCCGCCGTAGAAGCGGTCGGCCAGGTGGTCGAGGACCAGTCGTCCGCCGGGCGCCTCGGCGAGGAGCGCGGCCAGCGGAACGACGACGGAGTGTTCGAGACCGGCCGGGAAGCGGCGGCAGAGGACTGCCAGCAGTTCGTGCCCTGCGTGCGCGTACGTGGTCTCGTCGGCGTGCAGGATCGTGTCCCGGAAACGGGGTTCGCGCGCGATCACCGCCTCCACCAGACGCTGCCCCGCCGCGCCGTCGACGAGCGTGCCGGGTTTGATGGAGCGCTTGTTGCGCAGCCCCAACGTGGCCGTGGCCAGGGGGAGTTTGAGATGCAGGGACGGATCCGCGGCCACCGCGACCGTGCGCATCGACAGCGTCGGTACGACTTCGAGGTGAGCCTGCTCCACGAGCAGCGCACGGCCGGTGAGGCCGGTGGTCCGCAGCGCCTCGTCGAGCGGCGCGCCCACGGTCAACGGATGGACGGGCAGCGCCACATGGGTCTGTTCCACCTCGGGCAGTCCGAGCCGAGCGGGCGAGGGCCACAGCTGCGGGAGCGGGCCGGTCAGGGTCACCGTCTCACGCGGTACGGCGAGCCAGCGCAGGGCGAAACGAGGGTGGAACTCCGGTGCGTACGCCCGCAGTTGCTCCTCCGACAGGCCGGAGCGGCCGCGCGCCGTCGGGTAGACGGGATGGTCGAGGCGGGCTGCGAGAGTGTCGTACGCCAGGCCCGTCCACCGGGCGGGATCGTCCCCGTACCGGTCGACGAGCCGCTGGTCTACCTCGTCCCGGGTCTGTGCGTGCAGCCGCAGCGTGTCCAGCGTCTGACGACACTCCTCGGCGAACGCGTCGAAGCCGTCCCGGTCCACGGGCTCGGCGAGCTCACGCAGCGCACCGAGTACGGCCTCGTACGAGATCAGCTCCGTGTTGTCCGACTCGCGCACGAGCAGGGGCAGCCGGGCGCGGTGCTCGCACTGGTAGCCGTCCTCGGTGACGGGCAGCAGCAGGGCGTCCTCGGTGGTGGGCAGCCGCAGCCAGTCGCCGTCCGGCCGGTGCACGAGCGTACTGCGGCTGCGCAGTCCGACCACGTCCTCCCGCAGCAGGGCGCCGAGCACGCGGGTGAGCAGCTCCGCCTCGCTGGTGTCCGTCACGGTCGGCGCGGTCACGGCTGGATCTCCCAGCGCTGCGCGGCCAGGAAGTCGGCCGAGACCCGGTCCACCGTCGCCTGGTCGGTGCCGACGGCCCGCAGGACCCCGAGGTAGTCGCGGTTGGTGCGGTACAGCTCGTGCCGCTCGCCCACCGACCGCAGCGGACGGTACGTCAGATGCACGCCGTCGATGGTCAGTTCCTGCGGTTCGGGAGCCTCGGCCAGAGTTCCGGCGCGGTCGGCGCACGGGTACTCCAGACGCGCGGCGCCGTCCGGGCGGGCTCCCAGGTCGGCGGGGAGACGCTCGCCCAGATGGGTACGGAGGATCAGTTCGAAGAGCGGTATCTCCAGCAGCCGGGCCAGCAGCAGATCGCACTGGTCGCCGATGGCACGGTAGTTGACCTCGATGATCCTGGCCCGGCCCGTGTGCACCACGAACTCGGTGTGACAGGCGCCGAACCCCACGCCCAGCGCGTCCAGTTGGGCGAGAACCTGGGCGACGACCGGTTCGGGATGGGCGGGGACGAAGGTGAGCCGCTCCTCGATGAAGTACGGCGGGGGCGACAGCTCGGTGTGGAAGCCGCCCAGTACGTGGCGGACGTGACCGTCACCGAGCGTCTCCAGGGTGTACAGCTCGCCGGGGAGGTACTCCTCGACGAGCAGGACCGCACCGGGGCGGCGCTGAAGGATGTCCTTGGCGTGCGTGGTCAGCTGCTCGGCATCGTCGACCAGGACGACGTCCTCGCTGGCCACGCCCTCACGGGGCTTGAGGACGCAGGGGTACGGCGCGTCGTCCGGAGCGATCGGCTCGGTGAGCTCGGCCGACCACACCGTGTCCACGCCGGCGGCCGCGAGCCGGCGCCGCATCTCCGCCTTGTCCTTGGTGGCGAGCGCGGCCCGCCAGTCCTTGGCGGGCAGGCCGAAGTAGGCGGCGGCCAGGGCGGCCTGGGCCTGGAGGTGGTCGCTGTTGGTGAAGACGGCGTCGGGGCGGTGGTGCGTCGAGATCCGGGTGATGACCGCCCGGTGGTCGCGGACGTCGCACTCCAGGACCTCGGTCTCCGGATGGGCGCGTCGGTGGGCCTCGGGCTGGTCGGTGAGGACGGTGACGTCCAGGCCCAGCCGGGCGGCGGCGGGCAGGAAGCCCTCGGAGACGGAGTCGGTCGGATTGAGGGCAAGCAGATACAGGCGCATGGCTGATGAACAACTTCCGCTGGCGGGTGGGGGGTTGGGGGCGGGCCGCGGCGGTGCTGCGGCCCGCCCCGAAAGAGCGGGAGTTACTTCTTCGGGAGCTCCACACCGGTGGCCTTGGCCACGTCCTTCAGCATCTGCTCCGCGGCCTGGACGCCGATGCCGGACATCCAGGTCTCGTCGGGGACGGTGAACACCTTGCCGTCCTTGACGGCCGACAGGGACTTCCAGACCGGGTTGGAGGTGACCTGCTTCTGCTGGGTCTTGTCCGGGGTGTCGGCGGTGGTCACGAAGATCAGATCGGCGTCCGCCTGGTCGATCTCCTCCGGGCTGACGTCCTTCATGGTGACGTTCGGGTCGTTCGACACCTGGGACTTGGGCCGCTTGAAGCCGATGTCGTTCAGGACGACACCGCTGTAGGAGTTGGTCTGGTAGAGGCGGGTCGGACCGGCGATGAAGCGGACCACGGACGCGGTCGGCATCGTGCCGCCGTCCTTCTTCTTGATCGCCTCACCCAGCGCCTTCGCCTGCGTCTCGTACTCCTTCAGCTTCGCCGCGGCCTCCTTCTCCAGGCCGAGCGCCTCGGCGTGCACCTTGAGGTTCTGCTTCCAGACACCGCCGGTGGTCTCCGTGAAGACGGTCGGGGCGATGGCGCTGAGCTTGTCGTAGACCTTCTCGTGCCGGACCTTCGACGACAGGATCAGGTCGGGCTTCAGGGAGGCGATCTTCTCCAGGTTGGGCTCCAGGAGCGGGCCCACGTCGGCGGTGCCGCTCAGCTCGCCCTTCAGATACGTCGGGAAGCCGCCCTCGGTCTTGAAGTGCGGGGCGACCGCGCCGACCGGGTCGATGCCGAGCAGAGTGACGTCGTCCAGCTCGCCGGTGTCGAGCACCACGACCCGCTTCGGCTGCGAGGGGATCTTGACGTCGCCCATCACCGTCTTGAGGGTGCGCGGGAAGCCGGCCGAGGTACCTGAGGCCTTCGCCGTGTCGGCCGCGTCGGTCTTCTCACTGCCGCAGGCGGCCAGGACGACCGTACCGAGCACGACGGACAGCAGCACGGCGATCAGCCGGCCGATTCCGCGCAGGGGAGAGCGCTTGAACATGGGGGGTGGTCTTTCTGGTAGGGGAGGGGTGGGTCAGGCGGATGCGGCCGGTTGCCGGACCGCGCTGCTCTTCGGGACGACCAGCGGGGTGCCGGTCTCCGGGTCGGGGATCACCCGGCAGTCCACGTCGAACACGGACCTGACCAGGTCCGCGTCGAGGACGTCGGCCGGGGCGCCGGCGGCGGCGAGGCGGCCCTCCTTGAGGACCACCATGTGGTCCGCGTAGCGGGCGGCCTGTCCGAGGTCGTGCAGCACCATCACCACGGTGCGGCCCGCCTCGGCGTGCAGGGCGGCCACCAGATCGAGGACGTCGAGCTGGTGCCGCAGGTCGAGGAAGGTGGTCGGTTCGTCGAGCAGCAGCAGCTCGGTGTCCTGCGCCAACGCCAGGGCGATCCAGGCGCGTTGGCGCTGACCGCCGGAGAGCCGGTCGACGGGCTGGTCGCGCAGCGACTCGGTGCCGGTGCGCTCCAGCGCCTCGTCCACCGCCCGCTGGTCCGCCGCGGACCAGGGGCTCAGCAGCCGCTGGTGCGGATAACGGCCCAGACGTACGAGTGCCTCGACGGTGATCGCTTCGGGGGTGACCGGCTGCTGGGGCAGCAGTCCCATCCGCCGGGCGAGCGTCCGCGCCGGCATACGGTGGATGTCCGCGCCGTCCAGCGTGACGGTCCCCGCGGACGGGGCGAGCAGCCGGCTCAGCCCTCGCAACAGGGTCGACTTCCCACAGGCGTTGGGACCGACGATCGCGGTGACCGCGCCGCCCGGCAGCGTCAGATCGAGCCCGCCGACGACGAGCCGGTCGCCGTAGCGCAGATCGAGGCCCTGGGTCTGCAACTGGTTGGTCATGCGTGGCTCCTCTTGACGGGTGAGCTCTGCCGGAACATCAGCACCAGCAGCCAGGGCGCGCCCAGCGTGGCGGTGACCGCCCCGACCGGCAGCCCCTCGACCGGCAGCAGGTGCTGCACCACCAGGTCGGAGGCGAGCAGCAGCACCGCTCCCGTGAGACCGGCCAGCCCCAGGGACGCGGCCGTCGGCGGGCCGGTGACCAGGCGCACGAGGTGCGGCACGGCGAGCGCGACGAAGGTCACCGGCCCGGCGAGCGCGGCCGCGAGCGACGCCAACGCCACGGCGACGAAGAGCAGTTGGAGGCGGGCGGCGGACGTCCCGAGGCCCAGGGCCCCGGCCGACTCGTCCCCGAGGTCGAGCACGGCCAGCCGCCGGTGCAGTACCAGGGCGGCGGCCAGGGCGAGCACCATGGCGCCGGCCGCCCCCCACACCTCCGTCCACGTTCGCCCGTACACCGACCCCGTGGTCCACTGCAGCGCGGACCCGGCGAGCTCGGCCGGGAAGCGCACGATCATCAGGTTCACGGCGGCGGCCAGCCCCGCCTGCACGGCGAGCCCGGTGAGCACCAGCCGGGTGACGGCGAGCCCGGACCGCCAGGCGAAGACACCCAGCAGAAGCGCGGCGAGCAGACCTCCGGCCACCGCACCGACCGGGATCAGCATCTGCGAGGCCCCGGCGGCGATCAGCGCGACCGCACCCAGCGAGGCTCCGCCTGTTATCCCCATGACATCGGGCGATGCCAGGGGGTTGCGGAACAACCGCTGCAGCACACAGCCCGCCGCTCCCAGACCGGCTCCGGCGACGATCGCCGCCACCGCCCGGGGCGCCCGGAACTGCTGGACCACCAGCACGTCCCCGGGATCCCCGAGCCCGACCAGCGCCCGCAGTGCCGTGCCCGCGGGCATGGGAATCTCACCCGTCGTCAGCGACACGGTGAGCAGCACGAACAGCATGACCAGACCGCTCGCGGCGAACACCAGGACACGGCGGCGAAGCCGGGCCCGGGAGGTGGATTTCGCACGGGCGGGCGGAACGACGGTGACGGTCATCGGGCCACCTTCCGGGCCAGCAGTGCCAGCAGGGGCGCGCCGAGGAAC
This sequence comes from Streptomyces sp. NPDC001157, assembly GCF_053598255.1. Classification (NCBI taxonomy): domain Bacteria; kingdom Bacillati; phylum Actinomycetota; class Actinomycetes; order Kitasatosporales; family Streptomycetaceae; genus Streptomyces; species Streptomyces sp. NPDC001157. Next base: position 131,083 of record NZ_JBSFJW010000025.1, on the reverse strand, counting down.
GCCGTCACGATGCCGACCTCCAGCTCCGACGGACGGATCACCATCCGACCGAGGACGTCCGCCGCAAGCAGCAGCAGCGGTCCGGCGATCAGACAACCGGGCACCAGCAGCCGGTGGTCGGCGCCGAGCAGGAGACGTACGAGATGGGGTGCGGCGAGGCCGATGAAGGCGACCGGTCCGGCCACGGCGACCGCCGACCCGGCGAGCAGGACCACCGCGATGCCGCCGGCCAGCCGGATCCGGGCCACCGGCACCCCGAGCGCCTGGGCCGAATCGTCGCCCAGGGCAAGGGCGTTGAGCGCGGGGGAGACGGCGAGGGCGATCACAAGACCGATCAGCAGGGTCGGCAGCACCGGCCACAGCACGTCGAGGGGTCTACCGGCCAGGGACCCGGCCAGCCAGAAGCGGGCCTCGTCGAGGGTGCGCTGGTTCATCAGCATCACTGCCGACGTCCAGGACAGCAGCACCAACTGGAGCACGGTGCCGCCGAGCGCGAGCCGTACGGGATCGATGTCCCCGGCGCGGCGGGCCAGCGCCTGCGCGAACAGGGCGGCTCCCGCGGCCCCGGCGAACGCGAACCACACGTACTGCGCAGGGTCGTTGAGCTTCAGCGCGAAGATCGCGACGACGACGGCGAAACCGGCGCCCGCGTTGATGCCGAGGGTGGTCGGGTCCGCGAGCGGGTTACGGGTGATGCCCTGCGCGACGGCCCCGGCGACCCCGAGCGCGGCCCCCACCGCGAGACCGATGACGGTACGCGGCAGCCGCAGCCCCGTCACCACGAGCGCCTCCCGGCCATCGGCGTGGCCGAACAGTGCCTCGGCCACCGTGGACAGGGGCACCGGCCGAGCGCCGAGCGCGAGGCTCAGGGCGGTGCAGAGCACCAGTGCGCCCAGTCCGGCGAGGAACAGGGGGAGGTGTCTGAGGGCATGGAAGGGCACACCGGTAGGCGCGCCCCGTCGGGTCGCAGTCACAAGCCGTGAGCTTAGGCTAGCCTTCCTTTACTTTTCAATCGGCTGTGAGGTGGCCCTGACGTGGGGGTTCCATGATCGTGCCCCTTAAGTGCCCTGCTGATGGATCTAGCCCCAGGGTGGAGTAAGGTAAGCCTTGCCTTCTCGGTCTCTTTGGACTTCCTGCGCTGGAGCGCCCATGCCCATGGCTCTCAAGACCCCGCCCGCCGGCGCCGTCACGCATGTCCTCGGGGGCGCCTACCGCAGACTCGCCGACATCTGCCCAGCGCTGGACGTACGGGTCATCGAGTCGGGCGGCGCGCCTCAAGCCACCGTCACCGCAGCCGAGTTGGCCTCGGACCGGAGCCTGCTCGACGCCTTCGTCGACGCCGAGGCCGCCCGCATCCACGCCCGATACGCGGTCGCCGCGCGCCGCGACGTCGCCGCCTCGCGTGCCCTGCACGACTACGCCTGGACCCTCGGCGTCCTGCTGGGCGGGACCTGGTACCTCGAACGGCGCGTACCCCGCATCCACCCCCAGGACCTGCGGCTGGACCTCACCACTGGTTCGTACGAGATCACGCCCGGGACCGAACTCACCTGCCTGCCCGGCGACCCCGTCCGCGCACTCCCCGGAGTGCTGACGGCCCCTCAGGAAGAGCACCTGCGGGCCGCGTTGCGCAGGGCGATGGCCGACCACATGCGTCCCCTGCTGTCCGCGATCGGCCCCGTCGCACGACGCGGCGCACGTTCCCTGTGGGGCCTGGTCGCCGACGACCTCGTCTCCGGCATCTGGCACCTCGGCCGCACACTGGGCCAGGAGGCCGACGCCGTGCGGGCCGCCACCGAAGTCCTACCGATCGCCGTGCCTCCGTACCCGGGCGGCGCCGACTTCCGCCACCTGTCGGGAGAAGACGGCCGCCGCCACACCACGCGCACCCGCACCGGCTGCTGCATGTTCTACGCGATCCGCCCCGCCGAGGCGTGCGTAACCTGCCCGCGCACCGATGACGCGGAGCGCCTACGCAGAGTCCAGAACTGAGAAGGAGACGGCCGGGGAACGCCCCTCAAGGGGCGCGGGGAACTGCGCGACCAGCCACAATGAGCCCGCACCCAAACGAACAAGCCCTCAATCCCCAGTTGCAAGAAACTGCGTGGCCGCCAACTCCGCGTACAGCGGATCCGCGGCAACCAACTCCCGATGGGTCCCCACCGCCCGCACCCGCCCCGCATCCATCACCACAATCCGATCAGCCATCGTCACGGTGGACAGCCGGTGCGCAACAACAAGAACGGTAGTAGTCCGGGCGACATCGCCGACCGTATCCCGCAGCGCCGCCTCATTCACCGCATCCAACTGCGAGGTCGCCTCGTCGAGCAGCAGCAGCCGTGGCCGGCGCAGCAGTGCGCGGGCGATGGCGACCCGCTGCCGCTCACCACCCGACAGCTTGGTGCCGCGGTGCCCCACCAGCGTGTCGAGGCCGCCGGGCAGCCGGGCGACCAGGCCGTCCAGCCGGGTGGTCTTCAGCACGCGCGTCACGGCGGCCTCGTCCGCATCCGGGTTGCCCAGCAGCAGATTGTCCCGCAGCGAACCCGACAGTACGGGGGCGTCCTGCTCCACATAGCCGATCGCCGACCGGAGCCTGGGCAACTCCCAGTCCTGCAGGCCGATCCCGTCCAGGGTGATGGTGCCGGACTCGGGATCGTAGAACCGCTCGATGAGGGAGAACACCGTCGTCTTGCCCGCGCCGGACGGGCCGACGAACGCCGTCATGCCGCGGGCCGGCACGGCGAACGTCACCCCGTGGTGGACGTACGGCAGATCGTCCGCGTACCGGAAGCGGACCTCGTCGAAGGCGAGCGCGGCCGGTTCCACGCCCGGGGTGGGCAACGGGGCGGGCCGGGCCGCCGGTTCGGAGGGCAGGTTCAGAGCCTCCTGGATACGGGCGAGGGCGGCGGCCCCCGTCTGGTACTGCGTGATCGCGCCGACCACCTCCTGGATCGGCGACATGAGGTAGAAGACGTACAGCAGGAACGCGACCAGCGTGCTCACCTGGATCGCACCCGTCGCCACCCGCGCCCCGCCCACCGCAAGCACCGTGATGAACGCGATCTGCATCGCCAGACCGGCCGTGTTGCCCGCCGCCGCCGACCACTTGGCGGCCCGCACGCTCTGCCGCCACGACTCCTCGGCGGCCTCGTGCAGCGTCCGCTCCTCCCGGTGCTCGGCGCCCGACGCCTTCACCGTGCGCAGCGCGCCGAGGATCCGCTCCAGCGAGGCCCCCATCGATCCGACCGCGTCCTGCGCCTGCCGGCTGGCCCGGTTGATGCGCGGCACGATCACACCGAGCACCGTGCCCGCCCCGAGGATCACGCACAGAGTGACGCCGAGCAGCACCGGATCCACCAGCCCCATCATCACCACTGTCGCGACGAGCGTGAGCCCACCCGTGCCCAGGCCGACCAGCGAATCGGTGGTGACCTCGCGCAGCAGCGTGGTGTCGGAGGTGATGCGGGCCATCAGGTCGCCCGGCTCGCTGCGGTCCACCGCGGGGATCCGCAGCCGCAGCAGATACGAGGACAGGGCGCGCCGCGCGCCGAGCACCACCGACTCCGCGGTCCGCCGCAGCACATACGAACCGAGGGCCCCCACCGCGGCGTTGGTGACCACCAGCGCCGACATGGCGAGCAGCGCGCCGGTGATGGCCCGGTCGTGCGACAGATCGTCGATCAGCCCCTTGGCCACCAGCGGCAGCAGCAGCCCGGTGGCCCCCGTGACCAGCGACAACAGTGCGCCCGTCAGCAGGGCCCACCGGTGCGGCCGCACATAGGCGAGGAGCAGCCGCCAGGCGGGCGGTCGGGGCTCGGTCTCTGGGGTGCTCACGGCGCTCCTCGGGAGTCGTGCGGAGCATTCAGGCTACGTCGGCGCCCACGCCGAGGTGCGGCCGCTCCCGGACGTGGACAGAACCGACGCAGCGGGCTCCGGCACCGTTACTGATCAGTCACCCGTAGGGTCGGAAGCACGGACATCCGCGGACGAAAGGTTTCGACGCCATGGCGCAGGAAGTACGCGGCGTGATCGCACCGGGCAAGGGCGAGCCGGTGCGGGTGGAGACGATCGTCGTGCCGGACCCCGGCCCGGGGGAGGCGGTCGTACGGATCCAGGCGTGCGGGGTGTGTCATACCGATCTGCACTACAAGCAGGGGGGAATCAGTGACGACTTCCCCTTCCTGCTCGGTCATGAGGCGGCCGGTGTGGTGGAGTCCGTCGGCGAGGGTGTCACGGACGTCACCCCCGGCGACTTCGTGATCCTCAACTGGCGTGCGGTGTGCGGGAATTGCCGGGCCTGTCTGCGGGGACGGCCCTGGTACTGCTTCAACACCCACAACGCGAAGCAGAAGATGACCCTCACCGACGGCACCGAACTCTCGCCCGCTCTCGGTATCGGTGCGTTCGCCGAGAAGACGCTGGTTGCGGCCGGGCAGTGCACGAAGGTGGATGCGAGCGTGGCGCCGCAGGTCGCCGGGCTGCTGGGCTGCGGAGTGATGGCCGGCATCGGCGCGGCGATCAACACCGGCAACGTCGGCCGTGGCGACACCGTCGCCGTCATCGGCTGCGGCGGCGTGGGCGACGCGGCGATCGCCGGGGCGAACCTGGCGGGCGCGGCGAAGATCATCGCGGTGGACATCGACGACCGCAAGCTCGCCAAGGCACGTGAGATGGGCGCCACGCACACGGTCAACTCCAAGGACAGCGACCCGGTGGACGCCGTCCGCGAGCTGACCGGAGGCTTCGGCGCCGACGTCGTCATCGAGGCGGTCGGCCGCCCGGAGACGTACCAGCAGGCCTTCTACGCCCGCGACCTGGCCGGCACGGTCGTCCTCGTCGGTGTGCCCACCCCCGAGATGAAGCTCGAACTTCCGCTCCTGGACGTGTTCGGGCGCGGCGGATCGCTGAAGTCGTCCTGGTACGGCGACTGCCTGCCCTCCCGCGACTTCCCGATGCTCATCGAGCTGCACCTGCAGGGCCGCCTGCCGCTGGACAAGTTCGTCACGGAGACCATCCGACTCGACGAGGTGGAGAAGGCGTTCGAGCGGATGCACCAGGGCGATGTGCTGCGCTCGGTGGTGGTGCTGTGATGGCCGCACGCATCGAACGCCTCGTCACCTCCGGCACCTTCAGCCTGGACGGCGGCACCTGGGAGGTCGACAACAACGTGTGGATCGTCGGCGACGACCACGAGGCCATCGTCATCGACGCCGCCCACGACGCCGACGCCATCGCCGAGGCCGTCGGGGACCGCCGGCTGGCGGCCATCGTGTGCACCCACGCCCACAACGACCACATCGACGCCGCGCCCGCGCTCGCCGACCGCACCGGAGCGACCATCTGGCTGCACCCCGACGACCTGCCGCTGTGGAAGCTCACCCACCCCGACCGCGACCCCGACGCCCACCTGGCGGACGGCCAGGTCATCGAGGCGGCAGGGGTCGACCTGACGGTCCTCCACACCCCCGGTCATGCGCCGGGCGCCGTCTGCCTGTACGACCCCGCCCTGGCCACGGTCTTCACCGGCGACACCCTCTTCCAGGGCGGCCCCGGCGCGACCGGCCGCTCCTACTCCCACTTCCCGACGATCATCGGCTCCATCCGCGACCGCCTGCTCACCCTCCCCCCGGAGACCAAGGTCCTCACCGGCCACGGCGATCCGACCACGATCGGAGCCGAAGCACCCCACCTGGAGGAGTGGATCGCCCGCGGCCACTGAAACGCTCCTATGATCACGTCCCATGACCACGACCTCCGGAACGCTCGAAGACCTCCACGGCGTACGCGTCCTGCGCTGTACGTCCGACGGCCCGCTGCTCGACGGTGAACAGGCCGCGCTCGATCTGATCGGCGATGCGATGGGGCACGAGGCGGAGCTCGTCGCGCTGCCCATGGCGCGGGTGGCGGAGGAGTTCTTCCGGCTGCGGTCGGGAGTCGCGGGCGCGGTCATGCAGAAGTTCGTGAACTACCGGGTGCGGCTCGTCGTTCTCGGTGACCTCTCCGAGCACCTCTCCGGCAGCACGGCACTGCGCGACTTCGTCCACGAGACCAATCAGGGCGGCCATATCTGGTTCCTGGCGGACGAGGACGCCCTGGACGCGAAACTGCGACCGTAAAAGGCGACAGAAGATGTCCGGCTTCCCCGGCACCCTCGACGGGGACAGCAACCGTGGGGAAACGGGAGGCCGGACATGTCCGCACCACTGAAGGGCAAGGTGGCGTTGGTCGCCGGGGCGACGCGGGGTGCAGGCCGCGGGATCGCGGTGCAGCTCGGTGCCGCCGGTGTCACGGTCTACGTCACCGGACGCACCACCCGTGCACGGCGCTCGGAGTACGACCGCCCCGAGACCATCGAGGACACCGCCGACCTCGTCACCGAGGCGGGCGGCCAGGGCATCGCCGTACCCACCGACCACCTCGACCCCGCACAGGTCCGCACCCTCGTGGACCGGATCGCGGACGAACACGGCCGCCTCGACGTCCTCGTCAACGACATCTGGGGCGGCGAGAAGCTCTTCGCTTGGGACAGGCCCGTCTGGGAGCACGACCTCGACAACGGGCTCCGGCTGCTCCGGCTCGCCGTCGAGACCCACGCGATCACCAGCCACCACGCCCTGCCCCTCCTCCTGCGCCACCCCGGCGGCCTGGTCGTCGAGGTCACCGACGGAACCGCCGAGTACAACCGCGACAACTACCGTGTCTCCTTCTTCTACGACCTCGCCAAGGCGTCCGTGCTGCGCATGGCCTTCGCCCTGAGCCATGAACTCGGGCCGCGCGGGGCGAGCGCCGTCGCGCTGACGCCCGGCTGGCTGCGCTCGGAGATCATGCTCGACCAGTTCGGCGTCCGCGAGGACAACTGGCGCGACGCCCTCGAACGCGTCCCCCACTTCGCCATCTCCGAGACCCCGCACTACGTGGGCCGCGCCGTCACCGCCCTCGCCGCCGACCCCGACGTGGCCCGATGGAACGGCGCGTCCCTCTCCAGCGGCTCACTCGCCCAGGAGTACGGCTTCACGGACCTCGACGGCAGTCGTCCGGACGCCTGGCGGTACCTCGTCGAGGTCCAGGACGCGGGGAAGCCGGCCGACCCGACCGGCTACCGCTGAGGAGACACGGGGTCCCCGGAGCGGACGGGCCGGCGCGCCGAATGGCCCGGCGGAAGGCCGAGGTCCTCCCGCACCGCCGCGTAGTAGGCCGTACGTCCGGCGCGCTGCTGATCCAGCAGTGCCTGCCAGGCCTCCGAATCCCTGGTGCCCTCACGCACGAACCGTTCCATCTCCATCACCGTCACGACCCAGGCCCGTGACTTCGCCACCACCTCGGGGCTGCCCAGCATGATCAGCGCCTCACTCGCAGGATCTCGTCCGGCGTTCGCCGCGGCCAGCAACGGCTTGGCCTCTTCGGGGGTGAGGGGATCCGGGTGCGTCCCGTTGCCGAGTTCGGAAGCGACCCGGTACGTCACCGTGACCGTCTGCTTCACCGACCGCGCGTAGTCGGAGTACACCGTCAGCCGTCTCTCCTCCCAACGTGCCGTCTGTTCGCGCCGGAACCTCACCTGGTCGCCCCGCACCACCGCCAGATAGGAACCGAATGCGCCGATCACCACACCGATGAGCGCGGGAAGTTGCTGTATGAACGCGGACATGGCCGCACGGTATCTGCCGCGTACCGGGAGTAGGTTCAGGCCATGCCTGACACCAAGCGCTTCGAGAGGTACGGAGTTCTCGTCACCGGCGCCGCCCGCGGCATCGGAGCCGCCGTCTCCCGGCGGCTGGCCGAGGAAGGGGCGCGGGTGCTGCTGACCGACGTGGACGCACCCGAGGCGGCCAGGACCGCGGCAGCGCTGCGTGAACAGGGCCTGGCCGGCGAGGCGTTGGGGTGCGACGTGGCCGACCGGGCCTCCGTCGAGGCGGCCGTCGCGCACGCCGTCGACACCTTCGGCTCGCTCGACGTCCTGGTCAACAGCGCGGCGAGCTGCACCCCCGACACCCCGCTCTTCGAGGACGGTCCGGACGAGGTGTGGGACCGCGACCTCGACATCACCCTGACCGGAACCTACCGCTGCTGCCGCGCAGCCCTCCCGTACCTGGCCGCCTCCGGCCGTGGCGCCGTCGTGAACATCGGTTCCGTCAACGCACTGCAGGACTTCGGCAACCACGCCTACAGCGCAGCCAAGGCCGCTCTGGTCTCCCTCACCCGCACCATGGCCGCGCACGTCGCCGCACGGGGCGTCCGCGTCAACCTGGTGGTGCCCGGCACCGTGCGCACCTCGGCGTGGGAGGGCCGCGAGGACGAGCTGGAGGCCATGCGCCCGCTGTACCCCCTGGGCAGGGTCGGAGAGCCGGACGACATCGCCGCCGCCGTCGCCTTCCTCGCCTCCCGCGAGGCGGCCTGGATCACCGGCACCTCACTCACGGTCGACGGCGGCATCACCGCGGTGAACACAGGATTCCTCAGGACCACACGACAGAGCCGAGACCTCTGAGACTCCCGGGACAGTTGGGGACCCCAGGGACGCGGACGGTCCGCCCCTGGGGCGTGCATCACGCTGTGACCTGCGGCACTGCGAATGTCACCGTTTCGTCGCATCGTGAGGAGGCCTTGCAACCGATCGCGCCGGACGCCGGTCTAGCTGGCAGAGATCGCAGATCTGACCGACCCATCCGGATGAAAGGCAAGGCAGGCCATGGGGGACATACGCAGACGCGGAGCCGTCGCACTCGGGATCACCGGACTGGTGGCACCGCTCACACTCGCGCTGGGGACGGCGCCCGCGCAGGCGGCCACGAGCTGCACCACACAGACCGGGCCGTACCAGAAGCAGGTGGAGAAGTTTCTCGGCCTGACCGTCGACGGCAAGCAGTCCGCCACCGACTGCAGGGCCATCAAGGCCTTCCAGACCAAGCACGGCATCACCCCCAACATCGGCTACGCCGGGTCCGTCACCTGGGGCGTGATGGACCTCATGAACAAGCAGAAGGCCGTCGGTACCAACCCCAACCGGGACGGCGCCTGCCCGACCAACAAGGGCCGCATAGCCTGCGTGAACCTCACCCTCCAGCTCAGCTGGATCCAGGACGGCAGCAGGCTCGTCTACGGTCCCGTCCCGGTCCGCACCGGCCGCGACGGCTACGAGACCCGCACCGGCCTGAAGAAGATCTACTGGCGGGACAAGAACCACGTCTCGAACATCTACAACGTGCCCATGCCCTACAGCCAGTTCTTCGACGGCGGCCAGGCCTTCCACGCCGTGAACCTCAGCATGTGGAACCCGCCGGGCTCGCACGGCTGCACGAACATGACCCCGACCGCGGCCAAGAAGTACTGGTCGCTGCTGAAGACCGGCGACGACGTCTTCGTCTACGGCCGCAAGCCGGGCACCTGATCAGGTACCCGGCCCCGGCGTCCCGCTACTGCGGGGCGTCCCCGAAGTCCGGGATCTCCAGCCTGGCCCCGCCCTGCCGTGCCGAGTCGTGCGCGACGATGCCCGGCAGGGTGTAGCGGGCCGCCTGCCATGCGTTGACCGACGGCAGCGACCGCGTGTTCACGGCGGTCACGAAGTCGTCGACCAGGAAGTGGTGGCTGCCCTCGTGCCCGTTGTGCAGGTTGTCGAACTCCCGGGGCAGCCGCGCCCGGTCGTGCACCGGCGCCGAACCCGAGGTGAAGGCGGCCCGCAGATCCGGCGCGATGTGCTGGAGTGACGGGTCGTCAGGAGACAGGGTGGGCTTGGGCTCCAGCAGCTCACTGATGTCCTTCACCCCCTTCTTGTCCTGCCACAGCGCCACCGTCGCCAGCTGCTCCATGCTCGCGTCGGTGCCGAAGAAGCGGAAACGCGACTCCCGGATGTGCGAGGGATAGCCGACCCGCCGGAACTCGTTCGTGCGGAACGACCCGCCGCCCGCCACCTCGAACAGCGCGGTCGCGTTGGAGAAGTCGTTGCCGAACTGGCTGATGTCCTTGTCAAAGACGCCGTCGCCGCGCTCGTCGACCACTCCGATCGCCGACACGCTCACCGCGTGCGTCTGCCAGGCGCCGAGCACCCCGCCCACCGAGTGCGTGGGGTAGAGCAGCGGAGGATAGCTGGCGGTCTGCTTCCAGTTCTCGCCGCCGCTGTACCGGTAGGCCTCGTAGAACCCCAGGTCCATGTCGTGGACGTAGTCGCCCTCGGCGTAGAAGATCCGCCCGAAGGCGCCCTCGGCGATCTGGTTGCGGGCGTGCACGGTCGCCGGGTTGTACTGGCTGGTCTCGCCCATCATGTACGTCAGCCCGGTCGCCTTGACCGCGTCGATGATGGCGGCGATCTCCTCCGTGGCCATCGCCATCGGGACCGCGGAGTACACGTGCTTGCCGGCGTCGAGACCCTGCAGGACCAGTGGTCCGTGGGTCCAGCGCTGGGTGAAGATGGCGACCGCGTCGATGGCCGGGGACTCCAGCATGGCCTCGTACGAGGGGAAGGTGCCCGCCAACTGCTGTGCGGCGGCGAGCTGTTCGGCCCGTTCGGGTAGGAGGTCGGTGACATGGACGTCGCCGACGCCGGGATGGGCCTGGAACAGCGTGGCGAACTGGCCGGAGAACTGGCCTGCGCCGACGATGCCGAGCGAGAACGTCATGTAAGGCGTGTCCTTCACTGGTCGGGAGATCACTGCGAGGGGATGAGATTGCGCCGGCGCGATGAACACCGCGGCCAGCCGTCCGTCTCCGCGCCGCGCAGTGACGGGCGCGGCGGAGGGCTGCTGGAGACGATGGTCATCGGGAGACTCCCTCGTCTGCGGCGGCTCGTCCTCAGGCCACTTACTTTTGGCGCGAAAGAATCAGTGCGTCAAGAGGCTTGCCTTCACCTTTTTCAGGGTCGGCGGACGCGCTATCCTGACCTGGTTGCTTCCATAGCGAAAAAAATTATGTGGGAATCTGACCTTCATGACCACAGTTGCCGAGAGCTGGCTTCCGCTGAGTCCCGGTGAGCGCTCGGTGGCGATCGAAGTGCTCGTCAACGGCCCGCTGTCGCGCACCGAACTCGCCCGGCGGCTCGATCTCTCCGCCGGCAGCCTCACCCGGCTGACCAAACCGCTCATCGAGTCGGGCCTGCTGATCGAGGTCGTCGAGGCCGGAACCCCGGCGGAGGTGCGCCAGGGGCGCCCCTCGCAGCCACTGGCCGTCGTCGCCGAGTCCCGCTCCTTCCTCGGCTTCAAGATCACCGAGGACAGGGTCTACGGCGTCGTCACCACGCTCCGCAGCGACATCGTCGCCCGCTACGACCGCCCGCTCACCACTCACGAGCCGACCGGGGTCGCCGACGTGCTCGCCGAGATGACGCAGGAGCTCGCCCGCGTCCACCCGCGACTCGCCGGCATCGGCATCGGCGTGGGCGGGCTGGTCGAGGACCGTGCCGTGGTGGGGGAGTCGCCGTTCCTGGGGTGGCGGGACGTCCCGCTGGCCGGGCTGGTCGAGGAGCGCACCGGGCTGCCCGTGGTCGTCGAGAACGACGTCGCCGCCCTGGTCGAGGCCGAGACCTGGTTCGGAGCCGGCCGGGGTCTGGACCGCTTCGTCGTTCTCACCATCGGCGCCGGCATCGGCTACGGGCTGGTCCTGGGCGGCAAGCGGGTGTCCTGCGCGGAGGAGGACCGCGGCTTCGGCCGCCACTGGATCATCAATCCCAACGGGCCGCTCACCCCCGACGGCGAACGCGGCAGCGCCGTCTCACTGCTGACCATCTCCAGCATCCGCTACCAGGTCCGGGCCGCCACCGGCCGCGACCGGACCTACGAGGAGATCCTCGCTCTCGCCGCCGCCGGTGAACCCATGCCCGCCCGCGTGATCGACGAGGCGGCGCGCGCCCTCGGCACCCTGGTCGCCCAGATCGCCAACTTCGTCATGCCGCAGAAGATCCTTCTTGCCGGCGAGGGCGTCGGCCTGATGGATGTGGCCGGAGACACGGTGCGGCAGACGATCGCCGCCCAGCGGCATCCGATGGCCCGCCCGGTCCCGCTGGAGACCAAGGTGTCCGACTTCCACGACTGGGCCCGCGGCGCGGCCGTCCTCGCGATCCAGGTGCTGGTGCTGGGGACGGCGGAAGTCTGAACTCGGCGACCCGCGCTGCCAGATGGACGTGATCAGCAACACGTCCGATATGCCCGCTTGATGTCGCCTTACTCACAGCGCCTTCACCTCCGGAGCCGTATGCTTCACAGCATGTCCACCACTGTTGAACCCGTCTCCGAGCGCTCGGCAGCCGAGGTCAACGAGGAGATCCGGGCCCTGTGGCGCCGGTCGGGCGGGACACTGAGCGGCGAGCAGCGCGAGGAGTACCAGCGCCTCGTCCTGGAGTGGGCCGCCGCGGCCCCGCAGCCCGCGCGGGCGGCCTGAGCACCACCCGCTGAGGCCCACCGCCGCACATCACAGCCCCGGACCGGGGCACCCCACATCGGATGGGTCCTCTCCTCGCACTGGCCTCGGCGGTCTGCTGTCCCGTCGTGCCCCCTTCACCACCATCACCTTCCTCGGCCGGCTGGGCGGCCTGCTCCTTGCCGGCATGGCCGCCCTTCTGATGCCGGCCGACGTCGTCCACCCCACCGACCTGCTCTGGGGAGCCTGTCCGGCGTCGGCAGCGGCGCCGCCATGCGGCGGGTGGCCGCGGGCCGCCTCGCCGCCGTGCTCCTGCTGCTGCCCACCGTGACCTGGCACCGGCGGCAGCTGTCCGCTGCCGGGGCGTCTCAGCGCACAGGCCCTCCTCGTCGGCGCCGGGGCCGCCCTCGCGGCTGATCCTCTATCTGCTCGCCGCCCAGCGGCAACTGCTCGCCGTCGCCGTGGTCCTCGCCTCCCCCCTCCCCGGCACTTCCCGTCGTCCTCGGCCTGGCCCTGCTGCACGAACGCGTCACCCCACGGCAGACGGCCGGCCTGCTGGGCGCCCCGGCCGCCACGGTTCTGCTCATGCTTGGCTGAACCGTCAGCCCCACGTGGCCGAGTAGTAGCGCCGGTACGCCTTGCGGTCCTGTTCGGCCCTGATCCAGCGGGTGGCCACCAGGGCGAGCAGGCTGCCGCCGATCACCAGCATGCCGGGACCGATGTTCTGGGGGTTCGTGAGCCGGGCCAGCAGCGTCGAACCGTCTGCGATGCCCGTCACGGGAGTCGAGGAGCCGGGCGTGGTCGCGCCGGGTGCGATCGCGCTGTGCGTGGCCGAGGCGGACGGCGCGGAGGAGGGCGAGGCGCCCTGCCCGGCGGCGGCCTGCTTCGACACGATCATCTGGACGCCGAGCGCCTGCATCGCTTTCGTCACCGGCTGGAAGAACGTCGTACCGCCCGACGTGCAGTCACCGCTGCCGCCCGAGGTCACGCCCAGCGCGATGCCCTCGGAGAACAACGGGCCGCCGCTGTCCCCGGGTTCGGCGCACACGTTCGTCTCGATGAGGCCGGTGACGGTGCCCTCCGGGTAGTTCACGGTGGCGTCGAGGCCCTTGACCTCGCCGTCGTGCAGTCCGGTGGTGCTGCCGCTGCGGAACACCCGCTCCCCGACGGCCGGATCGCCCACGCCGGTGATGCGCACCCCGTTGCCGTTGCCGATGGCCACGATGTCGGCCCCGGCACCCGCCGCGCCGCTCGCGTACTGGACCAGGGAGAAGTCGCTGCCGGGGAAGTTCTGCTGCACCGTCTTGCCCAGCTGCTGGTTGCCCTGGTTGTCCGCGAACCAGATCGACCCGGTCGGCCCGCAGTGCCCGGCGGTGAGGATGAAGTCGCTCTGCCCGTTCGTCACGTTGAAGCCCGCCGAGCAGCGTCCGCCGGTGGACAGGATCGGTGACGCCCCGTTGAGACGGGTGGTGAAGGTGCCCTGGGTGCGCTCCATGCGGACGTAGCTGCCGATGCCGCCCGCGACCTTGGCCATGTTCGACCAGTCGGTCGAGGAGACGGTGCTGTCGGCCTGCACCACCACCTGGTTCGTCCGGTAGTCCATGACCCATGCCGTGCCCGGCACCCGGGGTGCCGCCCGCAGCGTCGACGTCGCCGCCTTGAGCTCGTTCATGCTGTGCGACACCATCTTCGCCTCGGCACCCGCACGCTTGACCTCGGCCGCCGCCTGGTCGTCGGTCACCGCGACGACCGGACGTCCGTCCGCGCCGATCCAGGTGCCCGCCGTACGGGCGGTGCCGAGCTTGGACACGAGCGCGGTGCCGGGGTTGGCCGAGGTCCCCGAGGCCTTGAGCGGGAGGGCGGAGGTACCGGGAGTCTCGCTCGCCATGGCGGCCTGCGTCACCATCGCCCCTCCCAGGAGGAGTCCGCCGACGGCCGCCAGCCGCGTCACTCGCCGGACGATCCGTCGTCGTGCGTGCCTCATGCATGGCTCCCGAACCCGAACGCGCGGCTGAACACCGCGGGGCCCTACGGTCGTTGAGCGCCCTCCCTCCATACGTGGCCGGAGACGGTCGCGTTCAGCGCGCGGGCGATCTTCTCACCGCTTGCGGCCCACCCCGCCGTACATGGCCACATCCTGCGGTTCACCGGCTTCCGCAGGCTCGGGCCGCCAGCGCGAGCACGAGACCACGCCCGGCTCCAGAAGCTCCAGACCGTCGAAGAAACGGGCCACCGCCTCGGGGGTGCGCTGGGTCAGCGCCGGGACGCCGTGCTCGTTCCAGAACCGCACCGCCTCGTCCACCTCCGGCAGCGCCGGGCCCGTGATGGTGTGGGACAGGACCAGGTGACTGCCGGAGGGCAGCGCGTCCATGAGCCGCCGCACCATGCCGTACGGGTCCTCGTCGTCGCCGATGAAGATGACCACCCCGAGCAGCATCAAGGCGACCGGCCGGGTGAGGTCCAGCGTGTCGGCGGCGCGCTCCAGGATCGACTCGACGTTGCGCAGGTCCTCGTCCAGGTGGTCCGTGCGGCCCTCGGGCGAGCTGGTGAGCAGGGCGCGGGCGTGCGCCAGGACAAGCGGGTCGTTGTCGACGTAGACGATCCGCGCATCCGGGGCCAGACGCTGCGCGACCTCGTGCGTGTTGTCGGCGGTGGGCAGGCCGGTGCCTATGTCGAGGAACTGCCGGATCCCCGTCTCCGTCACCAGATGACGCACGGCACGGCCCAGGAAGAGGCGGTCGGCACGGGCGTACTCGCCGATGGCCGGATGGAGTTCACGGATCCGGTCGCCGGCGACGCGGTCGACCTCGTAGTAGTCGCCGCCGCCCAGCCAGTAGTTCCAGATCCGGGCCGTGTGCGGCCGCAAGGTGTCGATGCGGCTGCGCAGTGCCGCGGCGGGATCTTCGGTGGCTGCCGGGTTCTCCGTCACGGGCTCTGCTCCTGGAGTGCCTGATGGTGCGCTGTGTACGACGTCAACCGGCAATCTAGACGGCAGTGTTGATGTCTGCCGAGAGTACGGTGCGGATCTTTTCCCGGCAGGCGCTTCCAGGTCGTGCCAGGTCACAGCGCGACCCCTATCTTGTGCCCCATGACCAGCACCCCGCACGCCCCGTCCGGTGAACCGAACCCCCTGCGCGCACTCTCCCTCGAGAGCCTCCGACGTCGTACGAGCATGAAGTGGCGCACCTACCCGGCAGATGTGCTGCCTCTGTGGGTGGCCGAGATGGACGTGCCCCTCGCCGAACCCGTCGTCCGCGCGGTCACCGATGCGCTCGCGCTCGGTGACACGGGCTACCCGGCGGGCACCGCCTACGCCGAGGCGCTCGCCGGGTTCGCCGAGAAGCGCTGGGGATGGGACGGCCTCGCCGTGGAGCGCACCGCGATCGTGCCCGACGTCATGCTAGGCATCGTCGAGATGCTCAAGCTGGTCACCGGGCACGGGGATCCGGTGGTCGTCAACTCGCCCGTGTATCCGCCCTTCTACCAGTTCATCGAGCACATGGACCGGCAGGTGCGGGAGGCACCGCTCGGGGCGGACCTGCGCATCGACTTCGATGTCCTGGAAGAGGCCTTCCGACAGGCGGTCGCCGGCGGACGCCGGGCCGCCTATCTGCTGTGCAGCCCGCACAACCCGACCGGCACCGTGCACACCGCCGGGGAGCTGGCCGCCGTGGCCGCCCTCGCCGACCGGTACGGCGTCCGCGTGGTCGCCGACGAGATCCACGCTCCGCTGACCTTGCCGGGCGCCGACTTCGTGCCGTACCTGAGCGTCCCCGGCGGGGAGAGCGGCCTGTCCCTCATGTCCGCCTCGAAGGCGTGGAACCTGGCAGGCCTGAAAGCCGCGCTCGCGATCGCCGGACCCGCGGCCGCCGCCGACCTCGCCCGCCTGCCCGAGGAGGTCGGCCACGGCCCCAGCCACGTCGGCGTCATCGCCCACACGGCCGCCCTGACCGAGGGCACCGCCTGGCTGGACGCGCTGCTCAGCGGCCTCGACGACAACCGGCGCCTGCTCACCGACCTGCTTGCCGCACACCTCCCCGCCATCGCCCACCGTCCGGGCGAGGCCACCTACCTGGCCTGGCTCGACTGCCGCGGACTCGGCCTCGGCGAGGATCCGGCGCGGGTGTTCCTGGAGCGGGGGAGGGTGGCCCTGAACTCGGGGATCCCCTTCGGCACCGGCGGGACAGGACACGTACGCCTGAACCTGGCGACCTCGCCCGAACTGATCACGGAAGGCGTCCGGCGGATGGCGGCCGCCCTCGCCTGAAGCGATCCCCAGGTGGCCAGGTGGCCAGGTGGGCGTGGGGGGTGTCATGGACACGTGACACCCCTGCATGATGACCTCATGCGCGTGCTGATCCCGCTCCCCGACCACGACTTCGACGTCACCGAGGTCGCCGTGCCCTGGTGGCTGCTCACCGACGCCGGGCACGAGGTCGTCTTCGCCACCGAGCGCGCCCGGACGCGGCCCGCGGCCGATCCACGGCTGCTGACCGGCGTGCTCCTCGGGCAGCTCGGCGCGGAGGACGAACCCAAGCGCTACTACGAACAGCTCACCGCGGCACCGGAGTTCACCGCCACGGTCGCCTGGGCCGACGTGGACGTGACCGAGTACGACGGGCTGCTGCTGCCGGGCGGGCACGCGCCCGGCATGCGGCAGTACCTCGGCTCGACGGAGCTGCAACAGCAGGTCGCCCGGTTCTGGGCGCTGGACCGGCCGGTCGGCGCGATCTGTCACGGAGTGCTCGTGCTGGCCCGGACCTCCGATCCCGGCACGGGGCGCAGTGTCCTCGCCGAGCGTCGCACGACCTGCCTGCCCAAGTACATGGAACGCACCGCCTACCTGACCACAGCGTGGCGGCTCGGGCGGTACTACCGCACCTACCCGGCGTATGTGGAGGACGAGGTGCGTGCTGCTCTTGCCGAGCCGGCTGAGCAGTTCGAGCGTGGTCCTCGGGTTCTGACCCGGCGCGGTACGGCGGACGACGACACGTACGCGTTTGTTGTGCAGGACGGCAATCTCCTGTCGGCGCGGTGGCCGGGGGATGCGTATCTTTTCGCCCGCCGCTATCTCCAGCTTCTCGTGTGAGCAGTCTGCGGCGACGTGGCTGGTCGCGCCTTTGGGGCGCGCTGCCGCACTGCAGCCGGCTTTGCGCAGCCTGCTTAGACTTTCCGGCATGGACGACATGGCGCTGGAGCGGCTCGGTTCGGGAAAGTATGTGCTGGTCACCAGCTACCGCAAGAACGGCACACCGGTCGCCACGCCGGTGTGGGTGGTGCGGGACGGTGACACGCTCGGGGTGTGGACGGCGGCCGACTCCTGGAAGGTGAAGCGGATCCGCGCTCGCGGCGACATCCTCGTCGGCCCCTGCGACCTGCGCGGCAACCCCACCGGCGCGCAGCTCCCGGCCACCGCGGAGATCGGCGACGAGGCGACGGTCGCCCGCTACCGCGAGCTCATCGCCCGCAAGTACGGCATCGTCGGCCGCCTCACCCTGCTCGGCAGCCGGCTGCGCCGAGGCCTGAAGGGCACCGTCGGCATCCGTGTGGCGCTGAAGCCCTGAGACGCGTACGGCCGCGCGCTCCTCCTGGGAGGACCGCGCGGCCGTCACGACGGCGAGCCCCGGCCTACGAGCCGTCCAGCACCGTGCCGGTCAGCACCGGCCCGCCGGGCTGCGGATCACCGTTGTCGTTCGTCAGCTGGAAGCGCACGGACTCGGTCGGCTCCGTCACCCGGTCCTTGACCGTCGGCAGGGACACCTCCGCACTCAGCTTCCCCTTGGGCACGTCCGCCCCCAGGTAGAGGTACTTGACCTGGGACAGGGGACGTTCCGGATCCGGTGACTCGCCCGAGGCGCCCGCCAGCCACGTCGGGTCGACGTCCTTGGTGGACAGCTCCGGGCCGCCGGTGACCGGGACGACGAGGAACGTCGGGCTCAGATCCACGTCCGCGGCCTCGGACAGGGACACCTTCCACTTCAGCGGCTTCCCCTCGGTCACCCGGCCCGCCACCGACGTCACGGTGATCGTGGGCATCGGGTCGTCGTTCTGCACCGTGAGGCCACCGCGGTACGAGCCGATGACAGCGCCCCGCACGGCCTTCACGATCACGGTGTGGTCCACGTCGTACGCGTAACGCGTGTTGCCCTTCACCTCCACCGGTACGTCGATGTCGTGGCCGCCCGGATGCACCGTGACCAGCCGTGTACTGGACCTGCCGGTGACCGGGTCCACGACGTACACCCGCACCTGCCCGCTGCCGTGACCGGACACCTGCACCGGCACCCGGTACGTCCGGACGCCCGAGTCGCGCTCCTTGACGGTCGTGCGGCCCATGTCGACGCGTGTCAGCGAGGCCTCATGAACCGCGGGGGTGCCCGGGCGCCAGCCCCAGGCGTCCATCAGCCAGGCCTTCCCGGAGCGCGAACGAGGGGTCAGATCAAGGGACTTGATGTGCTTGAGGTCGAGACCGGCCCGGGCGGCCGCCGACAGCGGGACGCGCACCTCGCGCGCCCAGTACGAAGCGGTCCGTTCCGTGCCCGGCAGGCCGTCGACGGCGGTGCGGCCGAGAGTGGCCCTTCTGCCGTGGGTGTCGGTGAGGGAGACGTCGAGGTTGGTGCCGGTCGAGTTGGGCGGCACGATCACGCGCAGGGCGAGGTCCTTGGCACCGCCCAGCGACACCGGCGCGTCGGGCCGCACCCGGACCGCCGACCCGGCCGCCGACCAGCGCAGCGCGACCGCGCGCCGGCCGACCTCACGCTCCGTCTCCCACCGTGCGAAGTGCGGCGAGGCACCCTTCGCACGGGACCCCAGACAGGCCACGTGGTCGTCCGGATCGACGGCCGAGCACAGTTGCCCGCCGGCCACCGTGACCTTGCCGTCCGGCAGGAACGCGCCGCCTCGGTTCGCCCCGACCGCGTGCGTGAGCACCCGCGCGGGATCGGCCGAGGGCGCCCGCCGGCCCGACCCGTCGAGCAGGGGCCGTACCCGGTCGTCCCCGCCGACGAACAGCCGGGCCGCCGTCGCGATGTAGGTGCTGCCCGCCTTGTGCTGCTGGTTCGCGCTCAGCCGGGTCGCGGTGCCCGGCGAGCACACCGGGTCGCGGTGGTCCGGGTCGTCGTAGAAGTCGTCCTCGGCGGGCGCCTGCGCCTGGCCCGGCGTCCACTCGGTGTTGAAGAAGTTGTGGTCGGCGCCCACCACGTACACCGCGCTGTGCAGCGCGGCACCCCGGCTGACCGCGCGGGTGCCGTCGACGAAGACCTCGCCCTGCAGGTCGGAGACATCGCCGTCGCAGCCCGGCAGGATCGTCGCCGAGGGCACGTCCGCGACCGGATTCTGGCCGAAGACCGTCGGTCCGATGAGGACGGTGCCGCGGATGTGCCAGCGCACCGGGCCGTGGTAGCCGTCCTGCGCGGCGGGCGGCGGATCGAGGCTGTCCATCGCGGCCCGGTTGACGCCCTCGCCGCCGCGCGAGTGGCCGACGAGCAGCACGCGCGAGAGGTCGGCCGGCGGTGCGTTGCGTACGGCCGCGGGGGCCGAGCCCGGGTCGGCGGCCCAGTCGGCCCAGCGGGCCAGGTGCCGGCGGACCAGCGAGGAGCGGGCCTGTGCGCCGCCGTCCTCGGCCGCGTCGTCCTGGGCGTTGATGCCGTTGGCCGAGATCGACACCGTCACATAGCCCTGGGACGCGAGCAGTTGCTGGTCGCGCAGGTAGCCGCGGTAGCTCGGGATCGGCTTCGTGCCCTGCGGGCAGGGCCAGTCGCCGGTCACGTCCCTGGGGGTGTAGCAGGTGGAGTGGCGGCCGTGCAGGAACAGGGCGAGCGGCCGGTGCCCGGTGGCGCCCTTCGGGGCGACCACCACCGCTCGCATCTCGACCGGCTGGGGGAAGCCCGGCAGCTTCACGGGGTCGAGGTCGTACTCGCCGGTGGTCGTGCCGTACTGGCCCGGCTTGCCGGGGTCCACCGAGTTCGCGGGGAGCCGGGCGGGCGGCGCAACCGCCGCGGAGCGCCGTCCGCCCGAGGTCTCGCCACGGCTCGCGGAGTCCAACTCCCGCCCACCGGCGCGCACATGAAGGCCCGTCAGCCCGGTTCCCGCCCCGTCTCGCCCGAGGCCGAGACGGAACGTGTGACCGTCCCGGTCCGGCTGCGGGACGCCCAGCATCCGGTCCCCGGAGTAGAACTCGACACGTGCGTCTCCCATCGGCACGGGGGCGGTCGAGCGCCAGACGAGCTGTCGGGCGTCGCCCTTGCCGGCGATCCGCCAGCCGGGTGGCAGGCCACCGTCCGGGTCGGCCGTCGTGCTTGACGGTCTGGCGTCCGACGGTGGTGCCGCCTGCGCCAGCCCTGGCGATCCCCCCGCCACCGCGAGCACCGCCGCAGCGGTCACCCATATTCGCCGGGCACGGAACAAGGTCCCCTCCTCAAGTACCGAGCAAAAGCCCCTCGTTGGTCAGCCGGGGGCCTCACACGTTTCGGAGGACGACAGGAGGGAGCTGTGGGTTGCCTGTGACAGTCGATTCGGCCGAGGCCAGTCGACGACGCGGTCAGACCCGCCGCGGCGACGAGGCATGGGCGCCGGGCCTGCGGGACAGGACCCCCCGATGAGCCGAACACCGTTGCGCGCCGCCGTCGTCGGGACCGGCCACCGCGCCCAGACCTTCGTCCGGGGACTCGCCGCCCGCCCGGCCCACCGCGTGGCAGCCCTGTGCGACCCGAGCCCGACGCGGATGGCCTTCCACAACCGGGCCCTGGCCGCCGCCGGGGAACCCGCAGCCACCGAGTGGGAACCGGACCGCTTCACCGACATGCTCGCCAAGGAGGCCATCGACGAGGTCGTCGTCACCACCGTCGACGCCGCACACGACCGCTACATCGTTCCGGCGCTGCAGGCGGGCTGCCGCGTCGTGACCGAGAAACCGATGACCGTGGACGCGGACCGCTGCGCACGCATCCTCGACGCCGTGCAGGCGACCGGCAATCCCCTCACCGTCGCCTTCAACTACCGCTTCAACCCGGTGCACGAGAAGGTGCGGGCCCTGCTGGCCGACGGCGCGATCGGCGAGATCCTCTCCGTGCACTTCGAGTGGGTCCTCGACGTACGGCACGGCGCCGACTACTTC
The DNA here is from genome assembly GCF_053598255.1 of Streptomyces sp. NPDC001157. NCBI lineage: Bacteria > Bacillati > Actinomycetota > Actinomycetes > Kitasatosporales > Streptomycetaceae > Streptomyces > Streptomyces sp. NPDC001157. The sequence goes on along the minus strand of NZ_JBSFJW010000025.1, from coordinate 109,626 downwards.
CGCCGCTGGCACCGCGAGAAACACAACAGCGGCGGGCTGATGGTGCACAAGTCGAGCCATCACTTCGACCTGGTCAACTGGTGGCTCGCCGACGAGCCGCACGAGGTCTTCGGCTACGGCCGGCTCGGTTTCTACGGCCCCGAGGCGGGCGAACGCCACGGACTGCGCCGGGACTACGACCGCGCCCACGGGGCCGCCCCGGCCGCCGACGACCCGTTCGCGCTGGACCTGGCCGGTAACGACACCCTGCGCGCCCTGTATCTGGAGGCAGAGGGAGACGACGGTTACCTCCGCGACCGCAACGTCTTCGGCGGCCCGGTCACCATCGAGGACGACATGGCGGTCCTCGTCCGCTACGCGCGCGGGGCGACGATGACCTACCACCTCACGGCCTACGCGCCGTGGGAGGGCTACCGCGTCATGTTCAACGGCAGCGCAGGCCGCTTGGAGCTGGAGGTCGAGGAGAGCCGCTGGGCGCAGCCCCGCACCCAGGTCGCCGCGGACAGCGGCGCGCTGCACGGAGACACCGCTGCCGAGCACGCGGGCGGTGCACGGCTCACCCTGCGCCCGCTGTGGCGGCCGCCGGTCGAGGTGCCGCTCGACGTCACCCACAAGGCTCACGGCGGGGGAGATCCCCGTATGCTCGACGCGCTGTTCGGGCCCGTGGACCCCGCTGAGCCGGCTCGGGGTGCGGCGGCGCATCCCACGGCCACCCAGCGCGACGGCGCCCTCGCCCTGGCTGTGGGTCTCGCCGCCAACAGCTGCTTCGAGACGGGACGGCCCGTGGCCGTGCGGGACCTGGTCCCCGGGGTGTGGGAGAGCTGAGGGTGCGTCAGGACCAGGCGCGGTAGGGCTCGTCGACCAGCTGGAAGACCGGCTCGCCGCGGACCGGGTCCTTGGCCGTCGACAGCCGGACCCGGTCACCGCTGTGGATGCCGATCAGCGGGCCCATGACCCTGCCGCGCACGACGAATCCCTCGGCCATCTCCACGAGCGACACATTGCGCGCGGCGGGGGTGTTGCGGTGCACGACCGTCGCATGGCGGACGGTGCCCACGCCCTCGCTGCGCTCCGTGCGCAGGTCGCCGCCCTGGCAGACCGGACACAGCAGTCGGTGGTACATGGCGGTGCCGCACCAGGTGCAGCGCTGGAAGACGATGGTGTCCGCATCGTGCGCCTGGGGATCGAGCACGCCGGCCGCGGAGCCGCCGACTGCCTGACGAGCAACGTTTCCTGAGTGGTGGTACACGCTGGTCAACTCCCTGCGCTCGGCCCGGAATCCCGCGTGCGCGGTCAACCGTGCACGCACGTGCCCGGCTCACCGTGCCACCGTGCACGCGACCAATGTATGGCACTCAGTGCCACTCGTAAAGGCACTCGGTACCCTCAATTTCGGCGGCTGTCCTCCGCCGGGTCAGCCCCGTCCGAACGCGGACTCGATCTCCTGGACGACCCGCCACAGGGGTGCGTCGCGCCGGGAGACGACGACCACCACGTCCTCGGGCTCCGTGCCGCCGCGGTGTACTGGGGCAGCCGTACCGAAGGCGGACCGGACATACCCCAGCGCGTGGTCCACCGCGGCGTCGGAGTCGTCCTTTCCGTCCGAGCGCAGCCAGGACCGCAGCGCGTTGTTGTGCGCCGCCACCACTGCGGCCGCGATCACGTCCGCCTGCAAGGTCCCGTCGCGGCGGCCGGCGAAACGGGCGCGCAGATACTCCGCGAGGGCGCGTTCGTAGCGCCACACCACGGACAGTTCGTACGCCCGCAGCCCCGGCACCTTCTTGGTGAGGTGATAGCGCTGTACGGAGAAGGTCGGGTTCTCGGCGTACATGCGCAGCACGAGCCGGGCCGCCTCGCACACCCGCTGCACGGGTTCGTCCTCGTCGCCGCTGTCGGAGAGGAAGGCCGTCATGTCGGCGAGGCACCGCTCGTGGTCGGGGAAGACCACGTCCTCCTTGGAGGGGAAGTAGCGGAAGAACGAGCGCCGTCCGACACCGGCGAGCGCCACGATGTCGTCGACCGTCGTCTGCTCGTAGCCCCGCTCCAGGAACAGCTGGAACGCGGCCGCCACCAGGGCGTCCCGCATCGGTGGCTTCACGGCCGCCGCCTCCGTCGTCATGTACGCGAACGTAGCATCGCAGCGGCGCTGATGGCACTCAGTGCACTCCTGAGGGGGAACTCAGTGCTCCCGGCCGGTCGGAGCCCTCGCCCCGGCGTGACAGCGATCTTCTGTGTGACGCCCACTGTCGTGCTCAGGTCGCCGAAGGTGAGCCGCAACGAGGAACCTGTCGTGGCCGAGATCACGGGAGGCGGCTGCGCCGTGCCGTCGCCACGCCCGCTGATCATCATGCAGCACGGACCGCTCGCGACGAGCGCTCCGGTCGTGCCGCCGCACCAGAAGGTGACGCCGGTGAAGTCGAGCGGGGGCACGCTGACGCCCTGTTGGTCATCGGTGTTGGCGGGGACGGTCAGCCAACCAGTGTCGGCCGCCCGCGCCTCGGTCTGTGCGGCGCTCGCGCCGGGCAGGAGGGGCAGCTGCCGTCTCGCGCGTCGCGAGCACCCGGCACAGGTCGACCCGGTCGGCGCCGGTGCTGTTGCCGATGCAGTCGGCCACCGCCGATCTGCCTGTTGTAGCAGTTGCCGTAGAAGGTCTGGGTGTCGTTGCAGACCTCGTCGTGGAGATGGCCGCGGCCGGTGAGGATCGCGTCCCGCAGGCCGCATCGCCGGTCAGCCCCGTGCCCTGCCGGGAGTACGCCTGCGCGAGTGTGCTGAGGCGGTTGTAGCTGGTGTTCATGTTGGCGGAGCAGCCGGACGACTCCGGGTCCGTGGCCGGGTCGGGATCCGCGTACACCGGATCGGGCCACGGCGAATCTGCGGCCGGAGCCATGGTCGACCGGAACCGACGTGCCCTGGCGCCCAGTTGGACGAGTCGGCTCCTGAACGGCTCGGCGGTGGGACTGAATCCTTATGGGGGATGTCGCTCGTTCGGTAGATGCGGGAATCGCTGAACTCCCGCGCAGGCCGGTGCGTATCACTCTCCGGGGAAGGCGGAGAGTCCCGTCACGTCGGGACGGAAGGAGAGCGCAGTGCCCATACCGCCCGCATCCGGGTCGCACGACCGTCTGCCGCTGGAGCCGATCCGGGTCCTGCGCCCGCGCCGCACCGACGCCCTGGCGGAGCTGTTCAAGGAAATGGAGCAGGGCACCGGCGCTCTCAGACCCGTGGCCGTGCCGGACCCGCGGTCCTGGGACGAGGGCGAGACACAGGAACTCCCGCCCGTGCGCACCGGTCACGGCGGTGCACCGCGCGGTGGCGACCGTTTCGGGTTCGGGCCGGGACTGCGGCGCGCCGCCGTCACGATCGCCGTCGCCGCGGCGGCCCTCATCGGCTTCGGCGGCGCCCTCCTGCTGCACCACAGGAACGAGGCCGCCGCCGTACCGGCGCCCCACCCCACCGCGACCGCCGAGCCGACCCCGACCGCCGAGCCGACCGCGCCCGCCTCCGCCGCGTCGGACCCCGACGGCCCCGGCACCCTCCGCGAGGGCGACAGCGGCCCCGCCGTGACCGATCTGCAGCAACGCCTGCTGCGCATCCCCGACGTCTACGGGGGCGGCTCCACCGGCGGCACCTACGACGCCACCCTGAAGGCCGCGGTGGCCCGCTTCCAGCTCTGGTACGGCATCCGGGGCGACGAGACCGGCGTCTACGGCAACGACACCCGGGTCGCACTGGAGTCCCGCACGGCCTCCGGTACCGGCTGACGCGCGGGACGCCCCTACTGAGGATCCGCAGGCACCCGGATGTCGAGCACACAGACGTCGTCCCGCCGCTCACCCTCCAGCATCGCGGCGAGCAGCGGGGCCAGGGAGCCGGGCTCGTCGGCGTGGTCGCTGAGGACGGCTTCGGAGAGCCGCTTCAGGCCCTGGTCGAGGCCCTCCGTGGGCCGCTCGACCAGGCCGTCCGTGTAGAGGAGGACGCGGTCGCCGGGTGCCAGAGACAACTCCGCCTCGGCGAAGTCCGGCGTCGTGCTCGCGCCGAGCAGGATGCCGCCGGGACGGTCGAGATAGTGCGCCTGGCCGCCGCGCAGCAGCAGCGGCGGCGGATGGCCGGCCTGCGCCCAGATCAGACGGCGCTCGGCGGGGGCGTAGCGGGCGAGCACCATGGTTGCGGTGCCGTGGGAGTCGCGGGAGTGCAGCAGCAGCGTGTTGAGCCGGGCGAGCGCCCCCGTCAGCGAGGACCCGGTGATGACCATGCCCTTGGCGGTGAAGCGGAGCTGGGCCATCGTGGCGACCGCGTCGATGCCGTGTCCGGCCACGTCACCGACCACGAAGAGGGCGTCCCCGTCGGGCAGTTCGATCGCGCTGAACCAGTCACCGCCGACGTGGGTGCCCGACTGGGCGGGCAGATAGGCGACTTCGACGCGCAGCCCCGCCAGACGCACCGGGCGGGTGGGCAGGGGGAGCAGGGCGTGCTGCAGCCGTCCGGCCAGCGTCCGCTCGGCGCGGAGCACGTCGTGCTGGGTGAGGACGGCCCGCTCGCTCTCGACGAGGGCGAGTTCCGCGCTGCGTTGTGCGGTGAGGTCCTGTACGACGCCGTGCACCTCGACGGGCCTGCCGGCGGCGTCCGGCACGGCCTCGGCGACGGCCCGTAGATGCCGTAGCCCGTCCGCCGTCCTGATGCGGAACGGGACGTCGAAGGGGTGGTTCCCGCCCAGGAGTTCGCCGATGGCACGGGCCAGCGCGGGCCCGTCCTCGGGCAGGGCCAGGCCGGGCAGGTCGGCGAGGTCGACCGGGCCTTCGCCGGGGTCGCGGCCGAGCAGCTCGAAGACCTGCGAGGACCAGGTGGCCTCGTGCGTGACCAGGTTCCAGCTCGCCCAGCCGAGGCTCCCCAGCCGCTGCACGTCCGCGAGGCGCTGCTCCTGCCGGTCCGAGGAGCCGTGCCGCACCCATGTCACGAACAGCCCGTCGCCCAGCCTGGCCGCCCGCACCGTGTAGGTGAACAGCTCCGTGACACCGTCCACGACCTCCTGGTGCGCGAACGGCGCGCTCTCGTACGGCTCTCCCGTGGTGAGCGCGCTGCGCAGGCCCTGCCACTGCGGCCGGCCCGCCAGGGCCGGGCAGGCCTCCCGGAACCGCCGGCCGACCAGCTCGGGCCCGGTGGAGCCGACCACGTCGGCGGCCTGCGCGGTGGCGGCGTCGATGCGGTAGTCGTCGATCACGCCCGAGGCGCCGGGCAGCGGCGTGAGCAGCATGGCTGCGCCGGGCAGCGCGCCGAAGAGGGCCTGCACGGCCTGCACCGCTTCCGCGGCCTCGATGGCGGCCTGCGGACCGGTGTGAAAGTCGCGCAGACGTGCGGCGCAGAGCTGGGCGGCGGCCTGCAGATGGGCCCGGGCGCTCGGACCGAACGGCCCGCTGCGGGTGCGCAGAATCCCGATGCACACGCTCGGTGCGGCACCGCTCGGCACCGGCAGCCAGGCGCGGGACGACCAGCGGTCGGACGGGTCCCCGATCAGCACGTAACGCCGCCGGTCCGCGGCGGCGTCCTCCAGCCAGCGCGGCTCGCCCGCCCGCAGGGCCTCCAGGGCGGGGACTCCGTTCAGCGGCGGGATCCGGTGCCACTGGGCGGCGAGGGTCGCGTCGATGCCGGCGTGGCCGACCAGTTCGAGACCCCCGGCGGGCAGTCGCGCGTAGATCATGACCGCGTCGGCGCCCACCTCCGGCGCGAGCTGCTCCAGCAGGCAGGAGGCGAGATCCTGCGGCGTGGTGACATGGACGAGCTTCCTGCCGAGGGCGCCGAGCGCCGTGGAACCCCAGTCGGCGGCCGCGTCCCGCGAGGGCGGCACGGCGGACTCGGGAAGGCCGGCGGGCTCCGGGGCGGGGGCGGCACCGCCGAGCGGCAGGCTGCCGAGGGTGATCCAGCACTCCTCGAGCACGCTGCGGCCGGCGGTCCTCGCCCGTCGCTGCAGCTCTTCCTCGGCGGCGCCGGGGGAGCAGCCGGTCAGCGCCATGACCACACCTTTGGCCTGCTCCTGGACGGCCGACATCGCCGCCAGGTGCTGCAGCCGGTCCATCTCGGCGCGCTGCCTGGCGACGATCTGGGCCAGTGCGACGGTGTCGGCAGCGGTGCGGGACTCCGCCGGCGTGGCGGGCTTACTGGTCACGCGTCGAGCATCGCACAACAGAGCGGGTCCGATCGTGGTTGAGCCTGCTCGGGCTTCACTCGAAAGGAGAAGAGCCCGCGTGTCGGGGTGGACGCCCGGTCCGGTCCGGCCCATCAGGCGTCCGGCGGCCGGTACAGCCACAGCCGGAACAACCGGCTGAGCAGCGGCATGACCAGGTAGGTCAGCACGGGCAGCAGCACGACGGGAAACACGGCCGCCCTCAGCGCCAGGGGCCAGGCCATGGTGCGGGGCGTCACCAGCCACTGGATGAGCAGGGTCAACGGATAGGCGCCGAGGAACGTGGTCAGCACCATCTTCCAGCGGGGCGGGGACTGCGCCGTGGTGCCCGGCAGACTGAACCAGGTCTCCATCCCGGTGGTCGACTGCCGTTCGTCGCCCACCTCCGTGGCGATCCCCTCGATCCGCGCATGCCACTCGGCCCGCTCGGAGGACTCGAGCCACTGCGCCAGACGCTGCGGATCGGACCAGCGCAGCACCGCGTGACAGCGGGGGCCGTCCTCGGGGCGCAGCCAGGAGACGCCCTCGTTGCCGGGGAACCGACTGGCGCAGCGGGTGATCCCGCGGGTCCACTCCTCGAACTCGGCTTCCCGGCCGGGACGCACCTGCCAGGTCAGCACCATGGTGACCGGATCGCGCCTGCGCAGCTGGGTGGTGCTCATGTTCACCACGTGTGCCACGCGTGGCGCGAATCATGCCGTGCAGGCCCGGCCGGCGCGGTCAGCGCCCCGAGTCGACCAGGGCCCGGGAGACCGCCCGGACGCTGCGCGCGATGTGCTGGAGCTGCATGACCTCCGCCGCGTACAGCTTGATCGTGTGCTCGATGACCGACTCCGGCAGGCCGAGTGCGGGCAGATCGGCGCGTGCGGTCTGCAGCGCGGTGCGCGCGACCCGGATCTCGTGCTGCACCTGGATCTGCGCATGGCGGGCCAGCAGCACGGGGTGGCGCATCAGGGCCGGGTAGCTGCCGTAGCGGGCCGGCACCAGTTCGCGCAGCCACCTGGTCGCCGAGCGCTCCCAGTCGTAGGAGCCGGGCGTCTTGACCTGGCACGGCCAGTCCGGGCTGATGCGCGTGGTCGTCAGTTGCATGATCATCGCTTCCGGGTGTGCGGCGTCGTGTGGGGGTGGTCCGACGTGGGCGGGCGGCCCCGGTCTAGGGGATGACCGGGGCCGCCAAGGGCGCTCGCAGAGGCGAGGCCCGACCGAACACCCTGGGCGCCGACGCGGGTAGGAGACGGCGGCTTCGGGTGTCGGTGCAGGAGCCCGGGAGAGCAGACGGTGCCTGCGCGGTGGATGGTGCAGGCGCATGGGCGGACCGTCGGCTTTCTCCGGGCGATGCGGGTGGGGACGGGGGTGCGGAACGTGTCCCGGAGTGGGCCGGTGCGCGATCCGTGAGAAGTATTTATATATGCCGTCCGGTTTGCAAGAAGCATGAAAACATTCATGCGCGGTATGTTGCGAAAGGTCCCTTTGTAATTCCGCTGTAACACCGGATCGGTCGCGGACGCAGGATCAGTCGCGCAGGAAGAACTGGTGCTGGTCGGAGATCTGCTCGTACTCCTCGAGCCGCGCCTGGGTGCGCTCGGGGTCGGCGTCGGTCATGGCCTGCAGCAGCGCGGCGGCGATCACACCGGGCGCCGCGTAGGAGTCGAAGACCAGTCGGGAGCCGGTGCCGGTGGCGAAGACGACGTCCGCCTCGTCGGCCACGAGCCCCAGCGCCAGGTCGGTGACCAGGGCGACCTTCAACCCGGCGCTGCGCGCGACCCGTACGGCGGTGAGGGTCTCCTGGGCGTGCCGGGGCATCGAGAAGGCCAGCACCCAGGTGCCGCCCGCCTCACGCGACTGCAACAGCGCGTCGTAGGCGACGCTGCCGCCCCGCGTCACCAGCCGCACGTCCGGGTGGATACGGCGCGCGGCGTAGGCGAAGTACTCGGCCAGCGAGACCGAGATGCGCAGCCCGAGGACGGTCAGGGGCGTCGACGCCGACAGCTTGCGGCCGAGCTCGATCAGCTGGTCGGGGTCGGCGAAGTCGCGGCGCAGGTTCTCCAGGTTCTCGATCTCGGCGTCGACCGCCGCCTGCAGTTCGTTGCTGCCGTTGTCCTCGGTCGCGGCGGGGCCGCCGGCCAGGGTGCCGAGGGCGATCGACTGGAGCTTCTCGCGCAGGGCGGGGTAGCCGCTGAAACCGACCGCCGCGGCGAACCGCGTCACCGAGGGCTGGCTCACACCGACGCGTTCGGCGAGGTCGGTGATCGACAGGAAGGCCGCTTCGGTGATGTGCTCGATGAGGTACTGGGCGATGCGCCGCTGTCCGGGGGAGAGCCGCGGCCGGTCGAAGAGCGTCCTGAGCTGGGAGGCGGGGGCGGCCTCGGCTTCCGGAGCCGTCTTGCCCGAGGTGATCGCGGATGCCTGTGCACGTGCCTGCTGCGGCGATGACACGGGTGCGCCTCCTTTGTCTCCCACAGTGCTTCAACATAGCCCACACACCGTCGTGACCAGGGCTTGTAAAGGGCGTCCGGCGCTGCCGGACGGGTCCTCGGACTGCCCGCCGAGAACTTCTGGCACCCCGTCACCTGCGGTAGATCGTGATCGAATGCCCGACGTCGTCGACCGGACGACTGCTGTGGATCAACGCGGCCAGCCGGCCCCGCGCCTTGGCCACCGCCGAGTCCGACACGACCAGCAGCCCGCGCACCTGACGCGCGGGCACCGTGCGCGGATCGGACGCGTCGATGCCGTAGTACGACGGCACTCCGCTGCCCTTGTACATCAGCCAGATCCGCTCGCCCCGGTACCGCCCGTGCAGCCGGTCGGCGAGCCGGCCCAGGTCCTGGCCCCAGTCCACATTGGAGTCGTGCAGCCGCAGACGAGTCTTGGCGGGACCCCCGAACGCCTCGTTTGAGTACGGCAGATAGTACGGATACGTCAGCAGCGAGCTGACCGCGACGAACAGCACCAGCGCTCCCGTCGCGAGCGGCGCCCACCGCCACCGCACGGCGAGCACACAACCGGCGGCCACCGCCAGGAACATCGGCACGAAAATCGCGTACCGGGTCCCGAAGTCCCGCGACCCGGTCATCGCAGCGGCCAGCAGCACACCGGCGGGCACCAGCACGTACGGCGCCGCGGGCCGCAGCCGCCGTACCGCCACCAGCGCCACGGCACCGGCGGCCCACAGGGCGAGCATGCCGAGCGGCGTCTTCACCAGCAGCGCGGCCGGCAGGTAGTACCAGCGGGACCCGGTGTACAGATGCCCGAACAGGAAGCCCTGCCACGGGTAGTTCTCCAGACCGAACTGGATGCGCATCCCGTCCCGGTAGGAGGCCGGCAACGGCAGCAGCCGCACGAGCAGCCCCTTCAGCCCGTGCACCGCGGGCACGGGCTGCTCCGGCGTCCACCGCAGCCGCGGGTCGACCACCAGATACGACGCCCATACGACGGCGACGGCGGCCACCGCCACCACGCCGGCGCCGAGGGCCGCTCGCCCCGCTGCCGTGCGCCGGTCCCGGGACTGCGCCTGCCACAGCGACCAGGCGGCCAGCGCCAGCAGCACCGGAACCGCCGGGAGCACGCTCATCTTGGTCGCCAGTCCGGCGCCGAGCGCCACTCCGGTCAGGGGGACGTACAGCCGGGGCCGCCGACGTGCCCGCCACAGCAGCCAGGCCGAGGTCAGCACGAACCCTGCCGCCGGTACGTCGAGCGTGGCCAGCGAGCCGTGTGCGATCAGGTCGGGGGAGAAGGCGTACAGGGCGAGGGCCGCCAACCCGGCCGCGGAGCCCGCGAGTTCACGGGCGAAGGCGAACACGACAAGCCCGAACAGCAGCGTCAGCACGATCATCGGGAGGCGCGCCCAGAACATCAGCCGCCACGGATCGTTGCCGGACTCGTACAGCAGATGCCGTCCGAACTGCCCCTGATCGCCTTGGTACGAGGTGTCGACGTGCGGAGCGGCGATCGCCACCCCGGCGGCGATGACCAGCTTGCCGAGCGGCGGGTGCTCGGGGTTGAGACGCACCCGGTGCTCGTGCAGATAGTCCGCGGCCGTGGCGACGTAGACGGGTTCGTCGATCGTCGGGGTCTGCTGCACGGCGGTGGTGACCATCGCCGCGGCCATCTGGGCCAGCAGCACGACGACGAGGAGCGGCACCAGCCACCGCCTGCGCGGGCGGGGCGACCGCTCGGGGGTCGTCGCCCGCGGCGGCGGGTGTTCCTCGTCGTCGTGTGTGCCCGGTTCGAGGACCGAGTGCTGTTCGTGCGCCATCATCCGCCCCGCGGTGACACGGACCGCGAGGGGACGGGAGCGATCCGGGCCCATCCCATGGGCCCTACTTTCGCATCAGCTCCCGCCTCCCGGGCGTTACCGCTTCAGGAGTCGTACCGACAGACCTTCCGTCGTGTAGACGGGTACGGCCCGCAGTCGGTCGGAGTTCAGCTCGATGCGCTCGAACTGGCCGCGCAGCCCAGCAGCGGACAGGACCCGCACCGTGCTGCCCGCGGCCGGCGGCCGGTCGGCGTCGAGGTGCAGCGTCAGGACGCTCCCCATGCCCAGCACCGCCCGGCGCGTGACCTTCAGGGCGGGCTGCTGGCCCGACCGGAGAGTGACCTCCAGCGCGCCCGACTCCTGCGCGTACACGCCGTGCACCTGCGCGGACCGATGCAGCCGCAGCGTGCCGCCCGACACCCGGACCTGGCCGTGGCCCAGCGCGTGGGACGAGGCGGCGACCAGCACACCGTCCTTCACGACGGTGCCGCCCGTGTACTTGTTGTGGCCGGTCAGGGTGAGCGTGCCGCTGCCCTGCTTGGTCAGGCCGCCGTCGCCGCAGATGTCGTTGCGCCAGCTGTCGGCCGCACCGAAGCCGCCCGCCGCCGCGTCGAGCGTGACGGTCACCTCGGACTCGAAGGTGCCGTAACCGTCCGCCGCGGCGAACAGGTTCAGCCGGCCCCACTGCTCGAAGCCGTCCAGCAGCACATACCCGGAGGGCAGCGCGGTCGTGCGCAGCACCTCGCGCCGCTGGTCCGCGTCCAGGTACGGCAGCCGCGTCTCCAGCAGCACCTCCGCACCCTTCGGCACGGTCAGCGGCTCGCTGCGGCCGTGACGGGTCAGTACGTACGTCAGCCGGCGCCGGACCGCGCGGGCGTTGGCGTCCCGGTCCGCGTACGGGTCGGTGTCGTCCGAGTGCGCGTAGGCGTACAGGGTGTCGGCTGTGGTGCCGGTCTGCGCTTCGAAGTAGGCCAGGGCCTGGGCGCGGGCCGCGGCCTTGAGGGCGGCGTTCGCCGGGTCGGCCAGGGTGGCGGCGGCCAGGGCGGTGGCCATGATGCGGCCGCCCATGACGTCGACGGGGGAGTGCATGCCCGACATGATCCGGGTGTGGGCGAGCTCGAAGGCCCGCGTCACCAGCTCCTGGAAACGCTCCGGCACGGCGTACGCGTAGGCCAGGCCCGCCAGGTGGAAGGCGTTGGTGTGGCCGCTGGGGAAGCCGCCGTCGTCCGTCGGGGACATGTTGCGCTGACGCAGCAGCTGGGGCGCGACGACCACCTTCGAGTCGTACACGGGGTAGCCGAGCGCGTCCTTCGCCCCGGTGTCGACGACCTCGCTGTCCTCGTTCATGCGCCAGGGACGCGGGTACTGGTAGGCGTACTTGGACGGGTTGCCCGAGGCCCAGTTGCCGCGCAGCGTGTCCACCAGCTCGGCCACCTTGCCCAGCGCCGAGTCGTGCGAGCCGGCGCCGAGCGCGGAGCCGGCCGGGGCGTCCGCGGGGACCGCGTCGTCGATCTTGGCGGGCGGTGTGCCGTCGGGGGCGCTGGTGATCGACGTGACCGCCTTGGCGCCCGCCTTGTACAGGTCGGCCAGCGGCCCCAGGCCCGCGATCATCGCGTAGCTCTGGTGCTGGCGGTCGTAGAGGAAGGCCTCCTTCGCCTGCGCGTCCGTGCGCGCTCCGGTGACGCGGGCGCAGTAACACATGTTGGCGCGCAGTATCTCGGGCCGCAGGGGCGTGCCGGTGTTCCAGGCGCTGCCGGTCTTCCATATCTGCGCGAAGCCGCCGAGCACGCGGACGACCGCGTTGGTCTCGGGCGTGAGGTTCGTCGGGAGGTTGGTCCTGTAGTCGTCGACGAAGGCCGCGGGAGCCGTGGCGGCCTTGGCGTCGGCGGCGCCCAGCCACATCACGAAGGTGGGCGCGGCCAGCACACCGGCCGAGGCGCCCAGCGAGGTCTTGAGGAACCCCCGCCTGTTGACGGTGAGCCGACCGGCCTTCGAGGAGGAGCGGTGCCCGGCAGGTGACGGCATGCGTGTGCCTCTCTTCAGTTCTGCGGCCCTGCGGCCGGGGAGGAGATCGTGCGATCAGAGGAGTTTCGCGGGACGCATGAGATGTGCGAATCCGGTGCGTCCCGTGAAGCTTTGAGCGAAGATCTACGGCCGGGTCCTGTCCCGTCGGCGGTTGCCCGGCGGCCGTGACGTGTCGTGCAGGTGAACTAAGCGGTCCGGCAGGGCCCTTCAAGGGGCGCGGGGCTGTGACATCAGCGGCTCCGCCGCCGGGCGCGATCGGCCACGACGGCGCCGCAGCCGATGCGAAGGCCGGTCGTAGCACTCCGGCGCGGCGCCTGGCGGCGTCCTGCTCACAAGAGCGAACGCGCCAGGGTCACGGCACCTTCCACGGGTGGCTCCCGCAGCGGCTGCGGACGTGCTCCCGGCACGGACCGCGCGAGCGCTGTGGCGAACGCGCCGTACAGGGCGGCCTGGGAGAGGACGGTGCTGCCCGCGACCACCACGTCGTCCACCACGACCCCGCGCGCGGCGAGCCGCTCCACGAGCGCGGCCAGCGCACGGCCGGCCTCGGTGATCACCGCCCGGGCGAGCGGCGAGCCCGCCTCGGCCGCCGAGAACACGACCGGCGCATGCCGGCCCCACTCGGCGGAGACGTCCGTGGCGCTCTCCAACGCGGCTCCGAGCGCCGGTACCTCGGAGACGCCGAAGGATGCGAGGAGACCCCGGGCGAGTTCGTCGGGCTGCTCACCGCGGTCGTGCGCCGCCCATGCGGCCCGTGCGGCCTCGCGGACGAGACCGGCCGCGCCGCCCTCGTCACCGAGGACCGCGCCCCAGCCGCCGACCTGCACGGAGGTCCCGTCGGCGAGCCGGCCCACCGCGACGGATCCGGTGCCGGCGACCAGGCCGACCCCCTTCTCCAGCCCCGCGGCAGGCACCAGCAGTTCGGCGTCGCCCACGACCAGTGCGGGCGCGTCGAAGTGGAGTTGCAGGGCGGTACGTATCTGGGCGCACTGGCGCGGAGTCTCACAGGCGTGGCCGCCCACGGCGACGGCCGCCGGGCGTGCACCCGTCGGCAGCGCGTCGGCGACCAGCGCGGCCAGCCAGCCGGCGGCGGCCACGGGGTCGTGCGGCCGCCAGCCGCTGCTCGTCCGGACATGGTCGGCGACAAGCTCCGTATCGGCGTAGGCACGCAGATGTGTCTTGGTGCCACCCACGTCGATGCCGACCACGAGGGGCGTGGAGTCCTGCACGGAACCTCTTTTTCGTCGTTGCGCGGGGCGCGACGGTTGGGCGAACCGTGCCTGAGATTACGGGAGTTGGTGAACTAGGGAAGCCCCGGGACAGGCTTCTGGCGGACACGGCAGGCGAGTACCGTGAAGTTCGTTAGGAAGTTAACTAACGAAGTACAGTGCGTCAAGAGGCATCGCGCACTTGACCACTGAGCGGCCCGTGACCCGTGGGAGAACTGTGATACACGACGTGGCGGAAGCCCCCCGTCTGACCGAGAGCGCAAGCGCCGTATTTGCCGTGCTCGCCCAGGCGGGTAGCGCGACGCGGCCGCAGCTGGCGAGTCTGGCGGGTCTGTCCAAGCCGACCGTGTCCTCCGCCGTCGCGGAGCTGGAGAGCGCGCGGCTCGCGGCCCACTCCGGCACCGCCTCCGGCGGCACGGGCCGTTCCGCCGCCGTCTACGGTCTCGGCCCGGCCGCCGGGGCCGTGCTCGCCGTCGATCTGGGCCCCGCCCTGACCAGGGTGCGCGGCTGCGCCCTGGACGGCACGCTGCTCGCCCAGGCCACCGGGACCCGGGAGGAGGCCGCCGACGTGGTGCGCGAAGCACTTGCCGCGCTGCCCGCCGGGGCCCCGCTGCGCACCGTCGTCGTCGCCGTCGGCGATGTCACCGCGCGGGAGAAGGAGGGCGCCCGCATGCGTCCCGCGACGGCCAAGGCGGGCCCGGTCTTCGACGCCATGGCCGTCGCGCTGCCGCCCGGAGTCCCCGTCCACCTCGAGAACAACGTCAACTGCGCCGCCCTCGCCGAACTGCACGAGGGCGCCGCGCGCGGCCGGCACACCTTCGGCTATCTGCGGATCGGCGTCGGTATCGGCCTCGGCATCGTGGTCGGCGGGCAGGTGCTGCGCGGAGCCAACGGCGCCGCGGGTGAGCTGGCCCGGCTGCCCTACCCCTGGGACGACGGCCGCGAGCCGCGCCACGAGGCCCTGGAGGAGTACATCGGCGCCCGCTCGCTGCTGCGGCGGGCGGCCGAGGCCTGGCCGGACGAGGACGGCCCGTGCCCGCGCACCGCCGAGCAGCTCTTCGCCCTGGCCGGTCAGGGCCGGGCGGCGGCCCGCGCCGTGATCGGCCGCCATGCCACCGACGTCGGCCGTCTCGCCGCCGCCGTGACCGCCGTACTGGACCCGGGACTGATCGTCCTGGGCGGCAGCACCGGCGCGGACCCGCAGATACTGCCCGGTGTGCGGGCCGAGCTGGCGCGGCTGAGCTGGCCCACCGAGGTGGTCAGCAGCACGGTCGGCGATCTCGGCACGGTCGTGGGCGCCGCCCGGCTCGCGGTGTCGCGAGGAGTCCAAACCGTGACCGAGGCCGCGGGGGCTAAGGATTGACGGCCTCCGACTCGATCTGCCAATGTCCGGACAAGCGCTTTCTAGGTCGGCCGGGATGCCGACTCCGGGTGAGCCTCCCGCCCGTACACGAAGTACGGCAGTCGCACGAGGGCGTGCTCGTGCGACGACGGCCCTCATGGCCGGGGACGCCACCCGCTCCAGGCGACGCGGCCGGGCGAGGCCGTGCCCCCGGAAAGCGATATTTCCTGCAAAATGCACCCGTGCCGCCTCGGCTGGCGCCGTGCTCCGTCCAGTACGACGAAAAGGGATGAAAATGACCAGTGTGGGTGTGCGGCGCTCCCGCCGACTCGGCCGCGGCGGCATACGTCGCGTGGTTCCCCTCGCTGCCGTGGCCACGGCAGGTGCCCTTCTGCTCACCGCCTGCGGCGGGTCGGGGTCCGGCTCCGGCGGGAACTCCAAGTCCCTGACGTTCTGGATCTCCACGGTTCCGGGGCAGGACGCGGGCTGGAAGAAGCTGGTGGCGCAGTACAAGAAGGAAGCCGGCGTCGACGTCAAGCTCGTCAACATCCCCTACGACGGCTACACGACGAAGCTGCACAACTCCGCGCAGGCGAATGCCCTGCCCGACGTGGCGGCCGTGCCGGCGCTGGACCCGATCTGGTCGAACAAGCTGATCGACCTGAGCTCCATCGCCGGCAACAAGAGCTACAACATCAACGCCAACTTCCTGGCGAAGGACTCGTCCGGCAAGGTGCTGGCCATCCCCTCGGACGTCACCGCGTCCGGTCTGTTCATCAACAAGACGCTCTTCAAGAAGGCCGGCGTCTCCTTCCCCACCTCGCCCTCGAAGACCTGGACCTGGACCGACTTCATCGCGGCCGCGAACAAGGTCCGGGAGAAGACCGGCGCCAAGTACTCCCTGGCCTTCGACCAGTCGCCGTCGCGACTGCGCGCCATGGTGTACGAGATGGGCGGAAAGTACGTCCACGCGGACTCCTCCGGCAAGTTCTCGGTGGACGCCGCGACCAAGAAGGCCGTGAAGACCTTCGTCGGATGGAACGACGACAAGACCATGCCGAAGTCGGTGTGGACCAGCGGCGCCGACCCGTCCGCGATGTTCCAGAGCGGTGACGTGGTCGCCTACTGGTCCGGCGTGTGGCAGGTCGCCGCCTTCTCGGACAGCATCAAGAAGTTCGACTGGGCGAGCGTCCCGACCCCCGCCCAGCCCGTGCAGGCCAGCGACGTCAACGCCGGCGGCCTGATGGTGGGCTTCAACAACAACGGCGCCGCGGCCACCGCCGCGAAGAAGTTCATGACGTGGGTGTACGACCCGAAGCAGTACACCGAACTGGTCGAGAGCTCCGGGTTCCTCCCGGTCGAGAGCGGTCTGACCCCGAACTACCCCTTCAAGTCCGACGCGGCGCAGGCGGCGTTCAAGCTGTACAACGAGGAGATCCCGCTCTACGCCCCGATCTCCGGCTACTTCAACGGCGCGCAGACGGAATGGGCGCTGAAGGGCAAGAGCATCACCACCGATCCGACCAAGACGGAGCTCGGCAAGGCGGTCAACGGCCAGCAGTCGTCCGACAAGGCCCTGGAGAACATCGTGGCCGGCTACAACCAGCAGGTCGGCGGCGGATCGTAAGCCATAGGGCCGGGGGGCGGTGTCTCGACAGCGCCCCCCGGCCCTTTACGCCCCCACGATGCCGGGCTCATGGCGTGAACCCACCGCAATCCATTCCACCAGCACGGAGTCAGGAAGATGACAAAAGGCGCCTCGGACGTGTCCGCGAGCCCGCCCAGGAGACGCAGTAAGTACACCCTTGCGCCGCTCGTCCTCATCGCGGCCAATGTCGTGCTCTTCTCGCTGTTCTTCGTCTGGCCGGCGGTGATCGGGCTCGTCTACTCCTTCACGAACTACACGGGCGTGGGCGCGTTCCAGTTCATCGGACTGGACAACTACCACAACCTGTTCGGGGACTCCACGTTCTACGACGCGCTGACCCGGACGGTGCTGTACACCGTGTTCTTCGTGCCGCTGAACTTCGCGCTCTCGCTGCTCGCCGCCAACCTGGTGGTGAGCAAGCACGCCAAGGGCACGTCGGTCGCCCGCGTCATCTTCTTCATCCCATGGCTGCTGTCGCCCATCGTCGTGGGTGTCCTGTGGCGGTGGCTGTTCGGAGAGAACTTCGGACTGGTCAACTACATCATCGAGAAGCTCGGCGGAAGTGCCGTCCCATGGCAGTCGAACGCGGACCTGTCGCTGCTCGTGGTGGTGATGGCGGCGTCCTGGATGTGGACGGGATTCACGATGCTGCTGTTCATCGCGGCGATCAAGAACGTACCGGTGTCGTACTACGAGGCGGCCTCGCTCGACGGCGCCGGACCGTGGCGCCAGTTCTTTAACATCACGCTGCCGAGCATCGCACCCACCTCGTTCATCGTCGTCCTGCTCAACACGATCAACGCGATGAAGGAATACCCGGTGTTCGTCGCCCTCAACAACGGCGGACCCGGAACGTCGAACAACCTCCTTGTCCAGTACATCTACCAGACCGGCTTCCAACGGGGCCAGATCGGCTACGCGAGCGCCGCTTCGTTCGTGCTCATGCTCATCCTGATGGCCGTCGCGATCATCCAGCTGATCGTCAACCGGCGGGTGGAGAACCGATGACAACCACAGACATGCCTCGCAAGGTCGACGCCGGTCCCGGGCGGGCCGTCTCCAAGAAGCGGCCCGGCGGCGCGGCAAGGGGTGGGATCCGGCAGGCGGTGTCCGCGACGACACTGCTGTGGATCCTCGCGTGCCTCTACGGGCTGCCGGTGCTGTGGTTCATCCTCAGCTCCCTCAAGCCGGCCAGCGACCTGTTCTCCTATCCGCTGTCGCTGGTTCCGCACCACCCCACCCTGTCGGGCTATCTGACGGCCTGGCGCAGTGCCAACTTCTCCCAGTTCTTCATCAACACCGCCATCGTGTGCGTGATCACGACGATCCTCACGGTGGGAGTGAGCTGCTGCACCGGGTACGCGCTGGCCAAGTACGACAACAAGTGGCTCAAGGCGTTCTTCCTCTGCATTCTGGCCACCACGATGCTGCCGGGCGAGGTCATGCTGGCCCCGGAGTTCCTGGTGGTCCGCAACCTCGGCCTCTACAACTCGTTCGCCGGCATCATCCTCCCGGCGGTGCTCACCGCGACCGGCTGCTTCATGTTCCGCCAGTTCTTCCTGACGGTTCCCGACGAACTCGTGGAAGCCGCTCGCATCGACGGCGCCCGCGAACTGTCGATCTTCCTGCGGATCATGGTGCCGCTCTCCCGGCCCATCATGCTGACCCTCGCGATCCTGTCCTTCCAGTGGCGGTGGAACGACTACATCTGGCCGCTGCTGATGCTCAACGACCCCAACAAGTTCACCGTGCAGATCGGCATCCAGAGCATCGTCGGCGCGCAGAACATCAACTGGTCGGTGCTGCTCGGCGCATCGGTCATCTCCATGATCCCGCTGATCGTGATCTTCCTGGTCTTCCAGCGCTACGTCATGGGCGCCGACATCAATGCCGGACTGAAGGACTGACCTTGACCGCCCTGCTCGACCACGAGTTCGTCCGCGCAGCGGCGCTCGCCGCCGACGGGTCGGCCGGCCTGCTCGAGGCCGACCCGTCGGCGGAATTCATCGGGCCGCACCGCGCCCTGGCCCGGCGGGTGAAGACCCTGGTCGCGGCGTACCGCTCGCCGGAGTCGGCCCTGCACGGCAGCGAGCGGGCCGTCGCCGCCGCGCTGATCCACCTCCGTGCCCTGCGGTCCCTGCAGACGGCCTCCGGCCTCTTCGCGGGCGGGGACAACGTGCAGTCGCCGCCGGACTCCGCGTTCACCGTCAACGACGTGTGCGACGCGCACGTCCTCGCTGCGGGCGCGGGGCCGGCACTGGCCGACGTCACGGCGGCGCTCGCCGACATCGCGGGCGCCGCCACCGGCCCTCTCCTGACCGGCGGGGTGCACACCCCGAACCACCGCTGGGAGCTGTCCGCGGCGCTGGCCCGGCTGCACCGCTCGTTCCCCGACACCAGGCTGCTCGCCCGCGTCGAGGAGTGGCTCGCCGAGGGCGTCGACATCGACACGGAGGGCCTGTACTCGGAACGCAGCGCCGTCTACGCGTCCATCGTCACCAACCCTTCGCTGCTGTTGCTGGCCGAGGTGCTCGGGCGCACCGACCTGCTGGACGCCGTCGAACGCAACCTCGCCGCGACCCTGGACCTGATCAGGCCGGATGGCACGGTGGAGACCGTCCACTCGCGCCGCCAGGACCAGAGGCTGTCGTTCGCGCTCTGGCCCTATCTGCCGCACTACCGGCTGCTCGCGATCCGCACCGGCCGGGGCGACTTCGCCCGCGCGGCCCGCCTGGCGGCCGCCGACGGCATCAAGGACCCCGACCTGCTCGCCCAGACCCTCCTCACCCCGGATCTGTGCCGCGCCCTGCCGGCCCCGGACGCCGAGAAGCTCCCGCGCGACCGGTACCTCCCCACCGCACGCCTCGCCGCACATGTCTCGGCCACCGCGCACACCGTGGTGTACGGCGGCTCCGACGTGCCCGAGCACCGGCGCGTCCGCTCGGGCCTCGCCTGCAACCCCACCTTCCTGCGCCTGTTCGCCGGTGCCGCCGTCCTCGACGCGGTCCGCCTCTCGCGGGTGTTCTTCGACCTGGGCCCGTTCCGCGCCGCCGACATGGAGCAGCTCGCCGACAACCGGTACCGGCTCACCCAAACCCTCACCACCGCCTATTACCAGCCGCTCCCGAAGGACCTCAGGCGCGACGACGGCGCCTACCGTCTGGTGGACGAGGGCCGCTTCTCCGCGGCGATGGCCTTCCCCGACCGCCCTCAGGACGAGGTCTCCCACACGACCCGAGTCGAGGTCGACCTGCGGGAGGACGGGGCCGACCTGCGGATCGACATCAGCGGCCCATCGGTTCCCTGGGCCCTCGAACTGACCTTCCGGCCGGGCGGCGAGCCGCAGGGTGCCGTACCGCTCGGCGACGGACGCTGGTGCCTGACGACCGAGCCGTTGACCTACCGCGTCGGCGACGACGAGATCCGGGTCGAGGCCGCCGTCGAGACGGGCGAACCGCTCGCCGGGCCGGACCGGAGCGACGTACTGCGCTACGACCCGGGGCAGGACTACACCGTTGTCGGCGGCACAGACGCGACGACCGGGAACCGCGTCTACCTCGGTGGCCAGGGCCCGCAGACCCTGACGGTCGCACTGCGCGCCCGCCGAGCCGAACCAGTCGTGTGACCCCGACGACCCACGCCATGGCCACCTCAGGCATGAAGGGCTGATCCCCGTGCACCTCCTCCACCAGCGCAGCCCCCTGCACGACCTCCCCGACACCCCGGAGGCCTACGACGCGGTCCTCGCCGACGTGGTCGAGCAGGCTCTGCGGCGGATGACGCCGGAGGGCAGCCTCGAACGCCCCGACTGCGTCGACGACATCGGCGACACCTCGCTCGGCATCACGTCCCTGCTGGTGCTCGCCCTGCAGCGCACCGAGGACCCGAGGCTGCCGGAGGCGGTGCACCGCAGCCTCGCCTTCCACCTGAACGAGCGCGTCTACACCGAGGACAACCCCGGATACCCGAACCTGAGGATCCGCAACTCGGGCTTCCCGTACGCCCGTTACGTCCTGGAGGCGGGCGCCCATCCCATCGGCGACTGGCCGAGCACGGTCTGGGCGCTGCTCCAGGCGGTCAACATCCTCGGCGCACCGGACGGCCTGATCGACGCCGGCCGGCGCGCCCAACTGCTTGACGTGGCACGGGGTTACTGGCGCTGGCTGACCGAGGTGACCTTCTTCAACCCGCAGGAAGCCGGCAACCAGGCCATCGGCTGCGTGGTCGGCGGCCTGATGCTGGCACGCCATCTCCCGCCGGAGGAAGGAGAGCCGGTCCGCGCCCGCGCGATCGGCCTGTACACCGAGAAGATCCGCGCCCACCGGGTACGCGACCGGGGCGCCCTGCTGCCTCCCGAGCACGGCGGCGCCTACGACAACAACTACGGCCCGATCTCCCTCTCCTTCCTCGCCCAGGCGCACCGGGTCAGCGGTGAGGAGATCTTCGCGGAGGACGGCGACGCGCTGGCCCGCTACATCGACGCCCGCCTCACCGGCGGCGGCTTCGACAACGGCGGCCCCCGCTACAGCGAGCAGCACTCCGGCTTCGAATCGGTCCTCGGCCTGCGCTACTTCAGCCGCCGGATCGGCTCCGACCTGGGCCGCTACCGGGGCGACACCCGCTGGGGCCGGCACGCGGCGGGGCCCGACGGCGCCGTCGACGGGCACTTCGCGTGGATGCTGGTCTGGCAGATCCAGGACTCCACGCGCTGGCACCGCACGCCCTCGACCGAGCCCGTGCGCCACCAGCTGCGGGCGGGCACCGTGTCGGTGGCCTTCGACGACCGTATGACCCCGTCGGTCGTCGAGGCGGGTGGCACCTACTACCTGCCTGCGGCCGTGAACCGTCAGCACGGCTTCGGCCCGGTACTGGACGGATTCGTGTTCTGCCGTCCCATGGGCGAGGTCCGGGTGCGGGACGTGCGCACCGACGGTCTGGCGGCGAAGCTGGTCACCAAGCCGGTGGTCGGCCGCGACCACGTCCTGCGGCACGTCCGGTCCCTCTACGTCACCGACGGCACGAGCCTGTGGACGACAGTCGCCGTGGAACGCCTGCCCGGAGAGCCGTATCTGCTCGCGGGCCTGCCCTACGCCGCCGACGACGGCGACCGGGTGCGCCGGACGGCCGAGGGCGCGGTGGCATCGGCGGGCACCCTCCGGCTGACCCACCCGCAGGCTCCGGGCGCGGAGCACTTCGACGCCCGCGCGGAACTCACCCAGGAACAGGCGGCGTTCGCGCTCGCCGCCGACCCGCGCGGCTACGGCAACCCCGACGACGGCTGGCGCCACCTGGTGAGCTCCACCGCCCTGGAAGCGGGCCCGATCGCGGGTGCCCCGGATGACCTGCATGTGTTCGCCGTACGGTACGGCTCCGAGGGGCCCCTCACGGTGTCGGTGGAACGGGAGGGCGAAGGGCTGCGCATCGCAACCTCCGCCTTCACCGTGGTCATCGGTGCCGACGACGAGCGGGGGGAGCCGGAGCTGACGCTGCGCGCGGTCAGTTCTTGAGGGCGAGTTCGCCCACCGCGACCACCAGGTCCGCCCGGTCGCGGGTCGCGGCGACCAGCTCCGCATTGTGCTGGTCGCTGCGCAGCACCCAGGCCACCGCTTCCTCGTGCCCCTTGCCGAACTCCTCGTGCCGGGCGATCAGCCGGCGCAGGCGCTCTTCTTCGTCCAGTTCGCAGAACCACACTTCGTCGAGCCGGCTGCGCACGCGGGGCCAGGCTCCCGTGTCCAGCAGCAGGTAGTTGCCCTCGGTCACCACCAGGCGGGCCGTCGGCGGCACCGCGACGGCGCCCGCGATGGGCTGCTCCAGCTCCCGCTCGAACCCCGGCGCGTACACGACGTCGCCTTCTTCGCTCTCGCGCAGGCGGGCCAGCAGGGCCGCATACCCGGCCGCGTCGAAGGTGTCGGGCGCTCCCTTGCGGTCCCGGCGGCCCAGCCGCTCCAGCTCGACGTCGGCGAGGTGGAAGCCGTCCATGGGGACATGCGCGACCCACGGCTGCTCCGCCGCCCCGTTCAGCTCCCGCACCAGGCTCTCCGCGAGGGTCGACTTGCCCGCGCCCGGGCTGCCGGTGATGCCCAGGACGGCGCGACGCCCGCCGCGGGGGAGAGCGCGGGCACGGGTCAGCAGATCGTCGAAGGTCAGCGGCACACGGCAGAGTCTGTCACCCGGGCGGCGGTGCGATGAACTGCGGCGCCGCGGGGAGTCGTCTTTGAGTACGGGGGACACGTCCGTGACGAGGAAGGGAGCCGGTGCCGTGGCCGACGACGCAGCGCAGATCCGCACACTGATCGAGAAATGGGCCGAGGCCGTCCACCGCGGCGATCTCGACGGTGTCCTGGCCGACCACGCCGAAGACATCGTGATGTACGACGTCCCGCCGCCGCACCAGGGCCTGCACGGCCTTGCCGCCTACCGCGCGACCTGGCCGCCGTTCTTCGCCTGGCAGGCCCAGGGCGCCTGCTTCGACATCGAGTCCCTGGACGTCACCGCCGGCACCGACGTCGCCTACGCGCACGCACTCCTGCGCTGTGCGACACCTGAGGAGCTGGCCGAACACCCCACGCTCCGCCTGCGGTTGACGCTGGGCCTGCGTAAGGAACGGGACCGCTGGCTGGTGGCGCACGAACACCACTCGTTCCCCCACGACTGACGGCCGGGCAAGCGTTTCCCCCGGGCCCCGTTCTGGTAGGAGTCGGATGTCGGGCCGATCAGGAGGGGGAGTGGCATGACCGCGAGTGACACGGACGGCCGGTTGGGGGAGGAGTTCTTCACTCCGGGAACCGCGTCCTTCACCGAGTTCCTGGCCGCCCACCGCCCCGAACTGCTGCCCACCCGGCCCCCCTTCGCCGACGGCGTCCGCGCCGAGCCCGGCCGGTTCCCGCACGGCACCACCGTGCTGGCCCTCGCCTACCGCGACGGCGTGCTGATCGCCGGCGACCGCCGCGCCACCATGGGCAACCTCATCGCACAGCGCGACCTGGAGAAGGTGCACCCCGCGGACGACTACACCGCCGTGGCCTTCGCCGGCTCCGTCGGACTCGCCCTGGACATGGTGAAGCTGTACCAGGTCGAGCTGACGCACTTCGAGAAGATCGAGGGCATCCCGATGACCCTCAACGCGAAGGCGAGGCGCCTGGCCGGGATGATCCGGCAGAACCTCGGCCAGGCCATGCAGGGCCTGGCCGTCGTACCGCTCCTGACGGGCTACGACGAGGCGGCCCCGGAGGGAGAGAAGGGCCGCATCTTCAGCTTCGACGTCGCCGGCGGCCTGTACGAGAAGACGGACTTCCACGCCGAGGGCTCCGGATCGCCGTACGCCCGGGGCGCGCTCAAGAAGCTGTTCCGCAAGGGCATGGACCGGCGGGAGGCGGCCCTCGCCGCCCTGCAGGCGCTCTACGACGCGGCCGACGACGACTCCGCGACCGGCGGCCCGGACATCAACCGCCGTATCTTCCCCATCGTGTCGGTGATCACCGAGGAGGGTTTCGAGCGGCTGTCGGAGCCCGAGACGGAGGAGCTGAGCCGCGAGATGGTCGAGCAGCGCCGCAGCCGGCCGGACGGGCCGACCGCCGCTCCCTGAGCGCGGGCTTCGCTCTTTCGTCTTTTCCTTTCCATGGGGAAGAGCTGCCGCGGCCTTTGCTGCACATCATTTGCAAGTACAGGATGATGGCGCAAGGTTGCAGGCCGCAGCCACCGTGCACCCGAAGGAAGACCTCCCCGTATGACGGCCGCCCCCGACACCGCTCCGCCGCTCGCCGCCAAGGCCTCCGCCTGGCACCGTGTCCGCACCTCCATGACACGGGATGAGTGGACCAGGATCGGCGGGATGGCCGCCTTCGTCCTCGGCCTGCACCTCGTCGGCTGGTTCACGCTCGTCGGGATCGTGGCACCCGAGCACTACAGCGTCGGCAAGACCTCCTTCGGTGTCGGCATCGGCATCACCGCGTACACCCTCGGCATGCGGCACGCCTTCGACGCGGACCACATCGCCGCGATCGACAACACCACCCGCAAGCTGATGGGCGAGGGGCAACGGCCCCTGTCGGTCGGTTTCTGGTTCTCGCTCGGGCACTCCAGCGTCGTCTTCGTCCTGGCGCTGCTGCTCTCCTTCGGCGTCAAGGCCGTGGCCGGACCGGTCCGCGACGACAACTCCCGGCTCCACGACATCACCGGCCTGATCGGCACGACCGTCTCGGGGACCTTCCTCTACCTCATCGCGATCATCAACCTCGTGATCATGGCGGGGATCTGGAAGGTCTTCCGGCGGATGCGTTCCGGCGACTTCGACGAGGCGGCCCTGGAGGAGCAGCTGGACAACCGCGGCTTCATGAACCGGCTGCTGGGCCGTGTGATGAAGTCGGTCACCAAGCCCTGGCACATGTACCCGCTGGGCCTGCTCTTCGGCCTCGGCTTCGACACCGCCACCGAGATCGCCCTGCTCGTGCTGGCCGGCTCCGGCGCCGCCTCGGGACTTCCCTGGTACGCGATCCTGTGCCTGCCGGTCCTGTTCGCCGCCGGTATGTCGCTGCTCGACACCATCGACGGCTCGTTCATGAACTTCGCCTACGACTGGGCCTTCTCCAAGCCGGTCCGCAAGGTCTACTACAACCTCACCATCACCGGCCTCTCGGTCGCCGTCGCCCTGCTCATCGGCACCGTCGAACTCCTCGGCCTGCTCGCCGAGAAGCTCGATCTGCACGGCGCGTTCTGGGAGTGGATCGCCGGTCTCGACCTCAACATTGTCGGCTTCGCCATCGTCGGCGTCTTCTTCGCCACCTGGATCGTGGCTCTGCTGGTGTGGAAGCTGGGCCGTATCGAGGAGAAGTGGACGGCGGGCCTGTCCCGGCCCGCGCAGCAGCGCGCGGACTAGGCCCGCCGCCCCTTCGGGCGCTCAGCCCCGCAGTTTCAGCTCCTTGCGCCATCTGACGAACTGCTGGTCCGGATCTCCGGTGTAGGACCAGGGAGTCCGCGTGGCCCGGCGCCCCAGCATCCGCAGCAGGGTGGCGGCGACGTCCGGGAGGCGTGCGTTGCAGGCTGCGTGTGCCAGGTAGTTGAGGTCGCGCAGTTCCCCGGGGGCGATGCCGCGGTCCGTGCGGCCCATGATCCAGCGCTGCCAGGTGCGGCGTACGTCGCTGACCGCGCCGTCGTGGTTCCAGTGCTGCCCGAGGCCCACCGCGGACTGGCTGCCCTGTGCCGCGTCCTGGGCGTAGCGGTACTCCTCCACCCGCGCGTACTGCACCAGGACCGGCAGCGCGCAGCCCGTGGGTGCCACTCCGGCCGCGTCGCGGGCGAAGTCGTACATGAGGCCGTGGCTGCCGTGCCAGCGTGCCGAGTAGTAGTGCAGGACCTGCAGATGACCCTCCACGCTGTACGGGTCGCGCTGGTGCAACTCGTCCCACCAGCGCGACAGTTCCTGCCGGCGCACCCCCGAGGAGTACAGCCGGGCCACCGAGATCAGGGAGATCCACGGCGTCGGGTCGTCCAGGTATGCCTCCGCGGCCTGCAGACACGCCGTCACCGCGGAGTCGATGCGGTGCTGGTCGATCGGCACGCCCCGGCCCGCGGCGATGGCCAGGTTGAACGCGCGGGCCGTCTCCGTCGCCGCCCGCAGCACCAGCGCGTCACCGCTGTGGGGCTCGGCCGCCAGCCACGACTCCACCGTCGAACTGCCCGCGCAGGCCTGCGCGAGCTGCCGGACCCGGTGGCCGCGCGCGAGCCAGTCCGGGCCGGTCGTCCGCAGCAGGTCCCTGAGGCCCTGCCAGCGGCCGATGACGATGTCGTGACGAGCGTTGGTCAGGGGTGCGTCCCCGCAGTCGGGGTCGTAGTCGGGAGTGAATCGGTCTCTCGCCATCGGGGTCTGCCTCAGAAGTCGGTGGAGAGACCTTCGTGGACACGGGAGTTCGTGATGGACAGTTCGTCGGGGACGTACTCCGCCTCGACGGTGCGGCTGGCGTCCAGGCGGGCGGGCCGGTAGTAGTCGCTGCCCTGCCTCCAGTACCAGAACATCGGGACCAGCCCGACGGCGAGCCCGCCGATGCCGATCGCGATCGCCGCGCTGTCGAGCTCGCTCAGCGATTCGGCGAAGATCCAGAACATGAACAGGGCGCCGAACAGCGGCCACAGCCCGCCGAGCAGGAGGTTGGCGGCCGACTTCAGCAGCATCCTGCGATAGGCCACAACCACCGCGAGGCCCGCGAGACCGTAGTACACGGCGATCTGCAGACCGATCGCCGAGATCGCGTCGGAGAGGATCTCGCCCACCGAGCCCAGCGCGTTGGAGGCGATGAACATCGCCAGCGCCACCGTGCCGACCACCGTGATGGCCACCCACGGGGTGTTCCAGGTGCGGTGCACACGGCCGAGCGCGGAGGGCATCGTACGGTCACGGCCCATCGCGAACAGCGAGCGCGTGACCTGGATGAGGGTGGTCTCCAGGGTGGCGATGGTCGACAGCATCACCGCCACGATCAGCAGCTTGCCGCCCCAGCCCGGCCAGATCTCCTCACCCAGCACACCCAGCACGTTCGCGTCGTTCGCCTCGATCTGCTTCGAGGACAGGATGACGTTCACCGCGATGGTGAACACCTCGAAGAGCAGGAAGACGACGCCCACCCCGATCAGGCCGGCGAGTCCCGTCGTACGGCGGCTGTTGCGGGTCTCCTCGCTCAGGTTGCTGGTGACGTCCCAGCCCCAGTAGTAGAAGGCGGCGACGAGGGCGCCCGATGCGAAGCCCGACACCCCGTCGAAGTGGGAGAAGCCGAGCCAGGACCAGTCGAACGCGCGGGCGTTGCCGGTGTGGAACAGGGCGAGCACCGCGAACAGCGCCAGTATCGCCAGCTCGACGCCGGACATGACGAGCTGGGCACGGACCGTGAGCCGGGCGCCGCCGAGCACCACGAGCAGCATGATGATGAACCAGCCCGCACCGACCACCGTCGACAGCGCCGTGTTGTCGGCGAGGCCCTCGTCGAACAGGGCCAGGGTCATCGACCCCGCGGGCAGCGAGCCGGCCACCATGAAGATGGTCGCCGAGATGACCAGCGCCCAGCCGCTGATGAACCCGAGAAAGGGATGGAGGGTGCGCCCCACCCAGGAGTAGCTGGCGCCCGCGTTCACGTCGATACGGCCGAGATAGCTGAACGCCAGCGCGATGCCCAGCATGGGTATGGCGCAGTACAGCAGCGCGGCCGGGCTGGCCAGGCCCACCGCGCCGACGAGGACCGCGGTGGTCGCGGCGATCGAGTACGCCGGAGCGCTGCCCGCGACGGCCATCACCACGGTGTCGAACGTACCGAGGGCATTGGCCTGCAGCCCTCTGCCCCTGCTGTTGCTCATGGTTGCGCTGCTTTCCGTCTTGCACGACGCGAGGGCGACCCGCCCCGACGGCGTAGGGGGAGGTGGGGGGTGGTGAACCCGCCCCGGACCACCGAGGGTTGGCCTCGGAGCAGATCAAGGGCAGCGAAACAAAAAGGGGTGGTGGAGAGCGCACGGCTGCCTGTGTTGTCGTTCGGTCACACCGTGTGTGCGAGTGATGATAGCCCTACTCCTTGACCTTTCAAGATTGACCAAGAAGTAACCTCCTGCGCCGCCGGAGGCGGCCGTGGTTGGACGGCGCGCAACGGGAAACGCGGATCGGGACACCGTACAGAAACGACCCGCCGCAGCGCGCGAGGGAGGCACTCATGGGCAGCGAACCGATGGCCGACGACGCCTACCAGCCCACCGCCACCAACGAGGAGCAGGAGGACGCGGCACCGCTCGACCTCCAGGACGCCCTCGACGAACGCACCTACGACGACATCCTCGACGAGGGCTACTCCCCACCGGAGAAGCCGCTCGGCGTCACCAAACACGGCACGACGGCCGCCGAACAGCGCACCGGCGAGAGCCTCGACGAACGGCTCGCCGAGGAGGTCCCGGACGCCGCCGTGCCCGCCGGTGACGAGATCGGCGACCTCCCCGGGGGCGAGGGCGAACCCGTCGACCCCGAGGCCGGTACGGAGCGCGCGGGCCGCCTGGTCGCTCCGGACGAGGGCGCCCACCCCGACAGGACCAAGGAGACGGTCGCCGCCGACGTGGGCATCGACGGCGGTGCCGCCGGCGCCGAGGAGGCCGCCGTCCACGTAGTCGAGGACGAGACGCGGCTGCCCGACGCCGAGCAGGACCACTGACGCCGGCCCGTCAGTCGCCGATCCGGTCGATCTGCCGGAGCTTGTTCGTGGCGTCGAGCGCCGCGACCTTGTAGGACTCCGCCAGCGTCGGGTAGTTGAAGACCGCGTCGACCAGATAGTCGACGGTGCCGCCGCAGCCCATCACCGACTGGCCGATGTGGATGAGCTCGGTGGCGCCGGTGCCGAAGCAGTGCACGCCGAGCAGGGTGCGGTCCTCGGGGGAGACCAGCAGCTTCAGCATGCCGTGCGAGTCGCCGATGATCTGGCCGCGGGCGAGCTCGCGGTAGCGGGAGATGCCGACCTCGAACGGCACGCAGTCCTCGGTCAGTTGGTCCTCGGTCCGGCCGACGAAGCTGATCTCCGGGATGGTGTAGATGCCGATGGGCTGCAGGTTGTGCATCTGGCCGACCGGTTCGCCGCAGGCGTGGTAGGCGGCCGCCCGCCCCTGCTCCATCGACGTCGCGGCCAGCGCGGGAAAGCCGATCACGTCGCCGACGGCGTAGATGTGCGGCACCTCGGTGCGGTAGTGCTCGTCGACGGTGATCCGGCCACGCCTGTCCGCGGACAGTCCGGCCTTGTCCAGGTCGAGTTCGTCGGTCAGGCCCTGCCGGCCCGCCGAGTACATCACGGCGTCGGCCGGTATCTTCTTGCCGCTCTCCAGGACGGTCAGCGTGCCCCGCGCATGCCGCTCCACCGCGGCGACGGTCTCGCCGAACCGGAACGTCACGGCGAGGTCCCGCAGGTGGTACTTGAGCGACTCGATGACCTCGACGTCGCACATGTCGAGCATCCCGGCACGCTTCTCGACGACCGTCACCTTGCTGCCGAGCGCGGCGAACATCGAGGCGTACTCCATGCCGATGACCCCGGCGCCCACGATGACCATGGAGCGCGGGACGCGTTCCAGCGCCAGCACGTTGTCGGAGTCCATGATCGTACGGCCGTCGAACTCGACGCTGTCCGGCCGGGCCGGCCGGGTACCGGTGGCGATGACGATGTGCTCCGCGCTGAGCAGCCGTTCGTTGCCGGTGACCTCGCGCAGCGCGATGGTGTGCGGGTCGACGAAACTGCCGGTGCCGGCGAAGAGGGAGACGTGGTTGCGGGAGAGCTGGTTGCGGATGACGTCGACCTCCCGGCCGACCACGTGCTGGGTGCGCGAGGTCAGGTCGGAGACGGTGATGTCCTCCTTCAGCCGGTAGCTCTGCCCGTACAGATCCCGCTGGGTGAGACCGGTCAGGTACAGCACCGCCTCGCGCAGGGTCTTGGAGGGGATGGTGCCGGTGTGGATGGAGACCCCGCCGACCATGTCGGGGCGGTCGACGACGGCGACCCGGCGGCCGAGCTTGGCCGCGGCGATGGCGGCCTTCTGGCCACCCGGGCCGGATCCGATGACAAGCAAGTCGAAGTCGGGCACCTCCGGAGTCTGTCAGCCCCGGGCCCCGCTTCGAAAGACTGAACGGGCAACGATCGCCGACGAGGTGACGGGGCGGAAGCCCCGTAAGGGGCGCGGGGCTGCATCGATATGCGGCTCCGCCGCGTGGGCGCGATCAACCACGATGAACCCGCAGACAACCGACGGCACATCGCGGCACATCCCATCGCCGCACAACCCAGCGGAGCGATAATGCCGATATGGGCCACCGACTCGCCGACGCGAGCACCCCCGCCCGGCTGGCCGCTCCCGACGAGGGCATCGGCCGGGACGAACTGGCGCTCGCCACCCGCAACCACGGCCTCCCGCTGGAGGCGCTGCGCTACGACGTCACCCCGCCGGGCCTGCACTACCTGCTGACGCACTACGACATCCCGTACGTCCCCGACGACACGCCCTGGCCGCTGAGCATCGGGGGCCGGGTCCGCCGTCCGCTGCAGCTGGACCCGGCCGAACTGCGCACCCGCCCCCAGGTCACCACGCGCGTGACCATGGAGTGCGCGGGCAACGGCCGGGCCCTGCTGACGCCCCGTCCGGTCAGCCAGCCCTGGCTCGTCGAGGCGGTCGGCACCGCCGAGTGGACGGGCGTACCGCTGCGGCTGCTGCTCGCCGAGGCCGGCGTGGAACCCGACGCCGTCGACGTGGTGTTCACCGGCGCCGACCACGGCGTGGAACGCGGTGTCGAGCAGGACTACCAGCGCTCCCTGCCGGTGGAGGTGGCCACGGGCAGCGAGCCCGAGGTGCTGGTGGCGTACGCGATGAACGGCGCCCCGCTGCTGCCTCAGCACGGCCGGCCGCTGCGCCTGATCGTGCCCGGCTGGTACGGCATGGCCCATGTGAAGTGGCTGCGCGACATCACCGTCACCGACACACCCTTCGCGGGATTCCAGCAGGCCGTGGCCTACCGGCTCCGCCAGGACCCCGCCGACGAGGGCCGGCCGGTCACCCGGATCGAACCGCGCGCCCTGCTGATCCCGCCCGGCTTCCCGGACTTCATGTCCCGCTCCCGCGTGGTGCGGCCGGGCCCGGTGACGCTGGAGGGCCGTGCCTGGTCGGGGCGGGCACCGCTCGCGCGGGCCGAGGTGAGCACGGACGCCGGGCGCACCTGGCAGGCGGCCGAACTGGAGCCCGACGGCGGACGCCGGTGGGCGTGGCGCCGCTGGCACCTCGACTGGACGGCGACCCCCGGCGAGCATGTGCTGAGCGCGCGGGCCACCGACGCCGAAGGACACACCCAGCCGCTGGACCAGCACTGGAACCGCGGCGGTTTCACCAACAACCTCGTCCAGCGGGTGCCGGTGCTGTGCCTGGAGCCCGGCGACACGGACTGAACCGGCACCGGCCTCCAGGCGGGCGTACGGGAACGGGTACGGCTCTACGGCAGCAGTTTCTCCAGGGCGGCCGGGCCCTCCGCCTCCAGCTTGCGCCTGGCCCATTCGAGGTTGTGCGGGGTGATGTCCCTGCCCGTGGCAAGGACGAGGTCCTCCGGCGACACATCGGTGCCGGTGCGGGTGTGGAGCAGGTCGTCCGGGGTGATGCGGTCCTCGGACGGCCCGGACACGTCGGGCTGTGACGTCGGCATGATCTCTGCTCCTCGAGTCCGGATCGCTACTGCTAACACCATTCATCGCGGGAGCCCGGCGTGCATCCGGAGGCGAACGCAAGCGGCTCGAGATGCCGGAGTGACAGGGCGGGCGTCTAATGAGAGACGACGACCGTCCCGACCGGCAGAGAAGACCGAGAGCATGTCATCTACCCACGCCGACAAGGGGGGCGCGGGGGCTGTCACCGGAGGGGTGCTGCGACGTCTGGGGGAGTGGTGCGCCAGGCACTTCGTGATCGTCATCCTGGCCTGGCTGGTGGCGCTCGTGGCGCTGCAGACCCTCAACCGGTCCTTCGGCGGGGAGTACTCCGACAACTTCTCCCTGCCCGGCGTGCAGTCCCAGCAGGGCCTTGACGTCCTGAAGAAGCACGATCCCGCGGCGGGCGGCTACAGCAGCCAGATCGTCCTGCACGACGGACAGAAGTCGCTCACCGCGCTGAGCTCGCAGATGTCCACCACGATCGGCGACGTGCAGAAACTGCCGCACGTCCTGTCGGCCCAGAACCCGCTGTCCGCCCCGGCCTCGAAGGTCGGCCCCCTCGCCTCCGACGGGAAGACCGGCTACATCACCGTCCGCTTCGACGTGCAGCCCTCGACCCTGGGCGACAACTACCTGAACGGCGTGGACAAGGCGGTCCAGCCGCTGCGCTCGGCCGGCGCCCAGGTCGAGTACGGCGGACCGCTCGGCGAACTGGGCCGGCCCGCCGCCGACGACCGGGTGAGCGAACTGATCGGCTTCGGCGTCGCGATCGTCGTCCTACTGATCGGCTTCGGCAGCGTGATCGCCGCCGGCCTGCCCCTGTTCACGGCACTGGTCAGCGCCGTCGGCGGGCTCGCCATCCTCGGACTGCTCGCGGCGGCGTTCACGTTCGCGACCGTCTCGCCGACCCTGGCGACCATGATCGGCCTCGGCGTCGGCATCGACTACGCCCTGTTCCAGCTCACCCGGCACCGCCAGAACCTCATGAACGGGGCGAGTCCGGTACGTGCAGCGGGCCATGCCACCGCCACCAGCGGGCGGGCCGTGCTCGTCTCCGGCTGCACCGTGATCATCGCCCTCTGCGGCCTGTATGCGTCCGGCGTGAGCTTCATCGGGAAACTCGGTCTGGCCGCCGCCACGACGGTCGTCTCGGCCGTCATCGGCGCCCTGACGCTGCTCCCGGCCATGCTCGGGCTGATCGGCAGACGCATCGACCGCTACCACGTGCGGCGTCCCGTCGCCGAGACCGACGCCGAACCCGGAACCGAGCCTACGGGCACATGGCACCGCTACGCCCAACGTGTGGAGCGCAGGCCCTGGCAGTTCCTCGCGGCAGGCGTCACGACCGTCGTCGTCCTGGCCATCCCGCTGTTCTCCATCCAGCTCGGCCACATCGGAGACGGCGCCGACCCCACCTCCTTCACCGACCGCCGCGCCTTCGACCTGATGACGAACGCGTTCGGCCCCGGCTCCAACGGCCCGCTCACCGTCGTCATCGACCAGACCTCCGTACCGTCCTCCCAGCGCTCCACCCTCTCCTCCCAGGCCCAGAAGACCCTCAACGCGGTGGCCGGCGCCTCCACCGTCACGCCCCTGACCCCCACCAAGGACGGGGACGTGCTGGTCGGCACGGTCTACTCGAAGCAGTCCCCGCAGAGCGCCACCACCACGGACCTGACCAACCGGCTGGTCCACCACACCCTCCCGGACGCGGTCTCCGGCACATCCGCCAAGGGGTACGTCACCGGCACGACGGCCGCCCAGGTCGACTTCCGTGACATCGTCGCGAGCCGGCTGCCCCTGATCATCGGCGTCGTGGTCGGCCTCGCTTTCCTGATCATTCTGGCGGTCTTCCGCGGCCTGCTCGTCGCGGTCAAGGCGGCCGTCCTCAACGTGCTGTCGATCGGTGCCTCGTACGGCGTGGTGGTGGCCGTCTTCCAATGGGGCTGGGGCGGACCCGCGCTGGGCGTGCACGGCAAGGTGCCCATCGAGAGCTATGTGCCGATGATGATGTTCGCGATCATCTTCGGTCTGAGCATGGACTACGAGATCTTCCTGCTCTCCCGAGTCCACGAGGCCTGGCTGCGCACCGGCGACGCCAAGGCCTCGGTCGCCCACGCGCTGGAGATCACCGCCCGGGTCATCACCTGCGCCGCCCTGATCATGGTGAGCGTCTTCGCGGCCTTCATCGTCAGCGACAACATCGTGGTCAAGATGCTCGGTCTGGGGCTCGCGGTGAGCGTGCTCATCGACGCGACCGTCGTACGGCTGCTGATGGTTCCGGCCGTGATGACGCTGCTGGGGCCGCACGCCTGGTGGACGCCCCGCTGGCTCGACCGGATCATGCCGCACATCGACGCCGAGGGCGACCAGGTGGAGAGCCCCACGTCGGACGTCAGCCGGCGTCCGGCGACGCGGGCGTGAGGACGAGCATCGTCACGTCGTCGACGACGGCAGGGCAGTACCGTACGAGATCCGCCCACACCCGGTCCGCAAGCACGGCCGGGTCGTCGTCGGCCAGCGCGGACAGCCGGTCGGTCAGCGGGTAGAAGGCGCCGGAGGGGTCGCGGGCCTCGCTCACGCCGTCCGAGGCCAGGAACAGGCTGTGGCCGGGCTCCAGCCGCAGCGTGAGGCCGCCGTGCGGGCCGCCGTCGGACAGGCCGAGACCGAGCGGCGTCCACGCGGCGAGCTCGATCTCGGTGGCCTGCCGGCCGCGCAGCAGCAAGGGCGCGGGATGCCCGCAGGACACCATCCGGACCGACCGGGCGTCCGGTGAGAACTCCAGCAGTACGGCCGTCGCGAAGAGCTCGGCGTACCGGGACGACGCCGAGTCCAGCTCCAGCCTGCGGTCGAGCCGGGCGGCGACCGACTCCAGGTCCGGCTGGTCCAGAGCCGCCTCCCGGAAGGCACCCAGCAGGGAGGCGACCGTGGCGACCGCCGCCAGCCCGTGCCCCTGGACGTCGCCCATCACGGCCCGCACCCCGTGCGGCCCCTCGCGTACGTCGAAGAAGTCGCCGCCCACCAGCGTGCCCCGCTGCGCGGCCCGGTACAGGCCGACACAGCGGACCGGGCCCACCCGCTCGGGTAGCGGAGGGACGACGGCGCGCTGTGCGGCCTCGGCGACCGTGCGCTCCAGATCCAGCTGAGCATCGCGGCGGCTGCGCACATAGGACACGAACACGCTCAGCACGGAGACGAACGAGATGGTCAACAGGTCCGTGTTGCCCGGGTGGTCGAGCTGGAAGGCCGGGATGTTGAGCATGGCGACGACAGCACCGCCGAGGACCGCGGTCGCCAGTGGCCCGTAGGAGAGGACGGCCAGCGGCGGGATGGCGCCCAGCAGAAAACCGATGTCGAGGGGTTCGTCGCTGGTCAGGGTGGCCGCACAGACGCCCACGATCAGGCCGAGCGGGAGCGCCCGCACCAGCCGGGGCGGTGGCGCGCCCCGCAGCCAGCCCCGCCGGTCGTGGTCCCGCCGCCGTGGTGACAGGAGGTGCACCTTTCCCACAGCACCACGCTCCTACGGCGGGACGCCGCCCGCACGCCGGGCCCCTTGTCAGTGCCGGGTGACATGCTGATCAATGGCGTGATCGGCAGCTGGAAGGGGAGGCGGCATGGGGTTCGTGGGCGAGGTGTGGCGAGTGCGCAGCGGCGAGGAGCCGGTCGGCGAGATCCTGGTCGACGACGCCGACTTTCCGTGGCTGTCGGGCCGCTTCACCGCCGGTCCTGCCTTCGATGCGGTCCGGGATCTGTTCGCCCGTGAACTCGCCCTGATGGAGCCGGACGACGAGGAGCACCGGCAGGAGTGGGAAGCGGCCTACGACGAGATCACCAGACGGGTGTCCCTGTCGTCGCCGGACGGACCCGTTCCCGCGTTCCTGCTGCACATCGAGGGCGACCGGGCGTGGTTCCGCTGGAGCGACGAACCATTCGAGCGTGCGTAGGGGGCCAGGGGTGTCCGACGTGCGGGTGGTGCTGATCGGGGGCACGTCGAACGTGGGCAAGTCGACGGTCGGACGAGCGGTGGCGGAGCGCCTCGGGTTCGCGTATCGGTCGACGGACCTGCTCGCCCGTCACCCCGGGCGGCCGTGGAGAACCCCGGAACGCGAGGTGCCGGCGCATGTCGCCGAGCATTACGCATCGCTCACGGTCGACGAGCTGATCACGTCCGTTCTCGCCCACTACGAACGGCTGTGGCCCCGTATCCGGGCGCTGATCGCGACCCATGCGGCCCAGGACGGGGCGGGCGCGGGCCTCGTCCTGGAGGGCTCGGCGCTCTGGCCCGTCCGCGTCGCCGCACTGGACGTACCGCGCACGGCCGCCGTGTGGCTGACGGCCGACGAAGCCGTGCTGCGCGCCCGGGTGCACACGGGCGGACGGTACGACGCGGCGACGGACGAGGAACGGGCGCTGATGGACAGCTTCCTGGCTCGCACGGAGCGTTACCAGAGTCTGATGGTCAAGGCCCTCGACGAGTTGGGCCTCGACCGCATCGACGCCGGGGCCGACCGTACCGTCGCCGCGCTGGTCGACGCGGTCCTGGCCGCGGTGGCGAAGCAGGGTGCGGCGGACGGATCGTGACGCCGCGTCAGCCGGTGGCACTTTCCAACAGGGCTTGGGTCTTGAGTGCGTTCACGTCGCAGTCGGGCGGACCGTTGGCGCGGTGGTCGACTCGGTTCTTGTCGCGGTGGTGAAGGAGGGTGCGGTGGGCAGATCGTGACGCCGTGTCAGTCGGCGGCACCCTCCAGCAGGGCCTGGGCCTCGACGAGGATCTCCGTGACCCGCTGACCGAAGGCGGCGTCGCATGCGTGCGGTCGCCCGGTGCGGGCGGCTTCGAGCAGCGCGTCAGCGGCGTGCCCGAGTGCGGCGACGGCCCCCTCGGCGCTTTGCGGCAGCACCGACAGCCCCGCCGCGCCCCGGAGTTCGACAGCCGCGCCGGCCGCCGCGGACGGGGCCGACAGACTGAGAGTCAGGGTGCTCGACGCGCCGCCGACATGGTCGAGGACCAGATGGACCGTGTCCCCGGGACCGGGCGCCGCGGCCGCCACGCGCCGGGCGTCACCGAGGACCGGCAGCAGCGCGGACAGGGCATGCGGACCCACGTCCCACAGCGCGCCCTTCTCCCGCCGCCACGGCGAGTCGGCGAACGGGCTGTCGCTGTCACCGCCGAACAGTGCCCCGAGCCACTGGGCGTGCGCCGTGAACCAGCCCCCCACCCCCGCCTGTTCGGTGATCCACGCCTCGGTCTCGGGCAGGAAGCGGCTGGTGAAGAAGACGACCGAGGCGACCTGAGCCTCCCGGACCGCGTCGACGACGGCCCGCCCCTGCTCGACCGTCGTGGCGAGGGGCTTGTCCAGCAGCAGATGGCACCCCGCCCTGGCGGCCCGCACCGCGAGCTCCGCCTGCACGGCCGGCGGCAGGGCGACCGCGACCGTGTCCACCTCGGCGAACAGTGCCTCGACGTCGTCGTAGGCACGTATGCCGAAGCGGTCGGCGAGTTGCTTCGCGGCCTCCGTACGGCGGCCCCACACCCCCACGAACTCCAGCTCCGAGTGCTCGTGCAGGGCGGGGGCGTGCGCCATCCCCGCCCAGGGGCCGGTACCGAGAAGTCCTGTGCGCATGCCGCCGCCTCTCCACGTTGCCGCCCCTGTGACGACTGGTCGCCAGCGAGCGTCGCACACCGACCGGCCGACCGCGCAAGCAGATCCGACGGAGGTGGCGATTCAGTGGTGCGGCTGCTGAATGCGTTCTCTTTCCTCTATTGGACCTGCGGCCCGTGGGCGGGTCAGGCTGGAATCCGTTTCGGCCGTCCGCCCCTCATGTGCGGTGAGCCGAACATCATTCGGTACCGCGCGACAACCGGAAGAGGTCAGGAGCCCCATGCACACCCGCCGCATCGGTGACGTCGAAGTCAGCGCGATCGGCCTGGGCGGGATGCCCATGTCGATCGAGGGACGGCCGGACGAGGCGCGCTCCCTCGCCACGATCCACGCCGCCCTCGACGCCGGCGTGACCCTGATCGACACCGCGGACGCCTATCACCGGGACGCCCACGAGGTCGGCCACAACGAGACCCTGATCGCCAAGGCCCTCGCCTCCCACGACCGCGGCCGCGACGTCCTGGTCGCCACCAAGGGCGGCCATCTGCGCCCCGGCGACGGCAGCTGGACCCTCGACGGCAGCCCCCGCCACCTCAAGGAGGCCTGCGAGGCGTCGCTGCGCCGGCTCGGAGTGGAGGCCATCGGGCTCTACCAGTTCCACCGCCCCGACCCGAGGGTGCCGTACGCCGAGTCCGTCGGTGCGATCCGGGACCTGCTGGACGAGGGCAAGATCCGCTTGGCGGGCATCTCCAACGCCGACCCCGACCAGATCAGGCAGGCGAACGACATCCTCGGCGGCCGGCTGGTCTCCGTGCAGAACCAGTTCTCCCCGGCCTTCCGCTCCAGCGAGCGGGAACTGGAACTGTGCGACGAACTCGGCATCGCCTTCCTGCCCTGGAGCCCGCTCGGCGGCATCTCCCGGGCCCGTGAACTGGGCTCCGCCTATGCGCCGTTCGCGCGGATCGCCGAGGCCCACGGGGTCAGCCCGCAGCGTGTGTGCCTGGCCTGGATGCTCGCCAAGTCGCCGGTGGTCGTCCCCATCCCCGGCTCCAGCCGCCCGGAGACCATCCTCGACTCCCTTGCCGCGACCGAACTCAAGCTCGACGCCGAGGAACTCGCGCAGCTCGACGCCGTCTGAGACCCCCCGGTCACCACGGAGGACCCCGCCGGAACACCCGGTCCGCACCCTCGGGTACCCGTTCCGCGCCGACCGCCGCCACCTGATCGCGGCGGTCGGCGTGTTCACCGTCAAGCACAGCTCGATCTGGCTGCTACCACTGATCACCGCGTCCATCAGCGACACCGTGGTCCAGCACCAGCCGGTCGAGCGGCTCTGGCTGAGCACCGGGATCATCCTGCTCATCCTGCTGGTCAACTACCCCCTGCACCTGCTCTGTGTACGTCTCCTGTACGGCTGTGCGCGCCGCATGGGCGCGGTCCGCGACGTGGAGACGGTCGAGCAGATGGTGCAGCAGACCGCCGAGAACGGCCTCAGAGCGATCACCGTGCTCCTCGGCGAACTTGTCATCATCGCCGTGCGCACACCGGAGTTCGTTCCCCTCTTCCTGGTCGTCGTCCCCGCTGCCACGCTCGTCGTGGCCCGCCTCCGGGCCCGGCTGCGCACCCCCAACGAGCACTTCCGCCACGAGGTGGAGAGCCTCTCGTCCCGCAAGGCGCCTTCGCCGCACGGACGGCACCCTGCGCAGCCTGCTGACCTCCGGCATGCGCCTCGACCTCGTCAACGGCCGGTTCGGGTCGCTGGCCTGGGTCGTCCTCAACGTGGTCGGCGTGCTCGTCCTGGGCGGCCTTCGAGGGTGTCGGGCACGCGTACGACGACAGCGGCCGGCCCGCCGTACGCGACTTCGCCCTCTCCGTGACGGAGGGCGAGACCATCGCCCTCGTCGACCCGTCCGGCGCGGGCAAGTCCACGGTGCTCAACCTCGTCATCGGGTTCATCCGCCCCACCTCGGGCCGGATCCTGCTCGACGGCACCGTGCGCGAGAACATGGCCTACGGCATGGACGAGGCCGACGAGGAAACGGTGCGCGTGGCCCTGCGCACGCCAACGCGCTGGAGTTCGTCGACCGGCCCTGATCCGCGACGCCGAGGT
The DNA here is from genome assembly GCF_053598255.1 of Streptomyces sp. NPDC001157. Classification (NCBI taxonomy): domain Bacteria; kingdom Bacillati; phylum Actinomycetota; class Actinomycetes; order Kitasatosporales; family Streptomycetaceae; genus Streptomyces; species Streptomyces sp. NPDC001157. The sequence goes on along the minus strand of NZ_JBSFJW010000025.1, from coordinate 70,045 downwards.
GCTGATCCTGGACGAGGCGACCTCGGCCCTGGACACCCGCTCGGAGGCCCTGTTCCAGCAGGCGCGGCCCGGCTGCTGCGCGGGCGGACCACCTTCGTGGTGGCCCACCGGCCGTCCACCGTGCGCGGGGCCGACCGGATCGTGGCGATGGGGACGCACGAGGAACTCCTGCGCGGCGGCGGGGCGTACACGCAGCTGCACGGCGGACGGGTGCCTGGGCCGCCGTGCGTCCGCCCCGCGGCAGCTCCTCAGGCGGCGCTGCTGCGGCGCATCCCGTGCGGGCAGGTCGAGTCGTGGTGAATGCCGAGGCTGGTCCACCACCGTTCGCAGCAGGCGGCGTTCAGCTCGCCGCGCACGATCTCGTCGGCGGCCGTGCGCGCGGGGTGGCGCGCCACGACCGCGGCCCTGCGCAGGTCGCGGATCAGGGTCTCGCGGACGACGGCGATGACCGGGACCAGGCTCGCCGCGGCGAACAGACATGCGGCCCACCGGGGGCCGTGGAGGAATTCGAGGACCGTGGTCCAGGCGAGTTCGGCGCTGGTGGTGAGGTAGAGGGTGCAGAGGAGGCGGCCGGAGCGGTTCATTGGCTTCACCGTTCGTGCTGAGGGGGTTACCCTCTGTTCAACGCCTCGCGGCGCGCTGGGAATCGGGTCGGACGGCGGTTTTGCGTCAATTGGGGCCCGGGGCGCGGAAGATGCGATTGGTCCGGGCCTGACCGGGAAGGCGAGGCGAAAACCAAAGAGAGGGGCGCTTCGTGCTCGTTCCGGACCCGAAGGTCGTCAGAACGTTGCTCACCAGATACGCGTCGCTGCGCATCGCGCAGGCGGAGCGTGAGAAGCCGCAGACGGCACGGGAGTTGGTGGATGTCAGCCGCGCGCTGTGCGCCCTGATGGGAGTCTCGGGTGTCGAGGAGGCGATCGTGAAGGCGGACGCCCTGCTCATCGCCTCGCGAAGGGCCGCGGGCGGGGACGGCGGCCTGTCACTGGCCGTCTGACGTGACGTCGGCTTCGCGACGCATGGCGCACATCACATCTGGCCGGTCACAGCCTTCGTGCCGACGTCAAGTGCTCCTGGTGAATTCACACCCAGGTACCCCGGGGCGCATACACTCGACAGCCTGGCCCATGCGCATGGGCCACCACACGAAAGGCGCGTCGGTGTTCCAGGACTCCCCGATCTACGACCGACTCGTCGCCGAGCGCGGCGACGTCCCCACTCAGGCTCGCCGCGAGGCCGAGCGCGTGAGCCGGGAACTGGAGTACGCCATGCGGCCGCTGCAGTCCTTCGGCGCCGTACCCGCCCCCGACCGTCAGGCCTCCCCGGGCGCGGGGTGGCAGCGGACCGCGCTGCTGCCCGGCTCGCTGCCCCACTGACCGCTGCCCTCAACACACCCTGGTACTGGAGCCGTTGACTCGTGTCTGCGGCTCCGGCCCGGGATGGGCCAGCCACTCCGCTATGGTCCGCGCGATCGGCAGACCCGTCTCCACCTCGACGAAGCCGAACTGCCCCGACTGATTGCACTCCAGGAACCACCAGGTCCCGTCGGCGTCCTCGGCGAAGTCGAAGGCGCCGTAGGCCAGTTCGGCCTCACGCAGATACGAGCGGACGGCTTCGGCGATGCGCGGCGGGACATCGGTGGCACGCCACGGTATGTCGGCCGAGGCGAAGCGTACGTCCACCGCACCGGGATCGTCCGGATCCGTATCGTCGGCAGTCGCCTTGCGGGCCGCCAGCAGCCGCTCGCCCACCACCGTCAGCCGGATGTCGGCCCGCTTGCCCACCCGCCGCTGCAGCAGCGTCGGCCCGAAGGCCACGGCGGAGAAGTCCGTGTCCGGTGCCACCCGGCTGGTCGGCACCGCCCGGGGCGGATCCAGCGGATGCGCCCCGGAGACCGGCTTGACCACCAGATCCGGATAGCGGTCGGCGAACTCCCGGGCCGCCTGCGGAAACGTCGTGATCAAAGTGGCCGGCACCGGCAGTCCGCAGCGCTGGGCGAGCCGTAGCTGCCACGGCTTGTGCCGGGCCCGGCGAGCCGCGTCGGGGTGGTTCATCCAGCGGGCGTCCGAGCCGCGCAGCATGCCGTAGAGCGCCTGGGCGGACTCCTCGGTCAGCCACCCGGAGGGCTGGGCCGCTCGCGCGGCCGCATCCCCCGGCCTGCGTACCCAGACCGACCGCAGCCCGGCGATGCTCACCAGGCGGCCCGCGGACTGGAGGTGGCCGCGGAAGCGGCCGTGCACGTACTCACCGGACAGCGCGACACCGCCCGGGAGGTCGGCGGGGTCCAGGCGGACCACCGGGACCCCGGACGCGTTCAGGTGCACGACCACCATGTCGGCGGTCACGTCCTCTTCACAGGTCAGGATCAGCACGGTCATCGTGGGCGGTTCCGCGTTCAGTCGTCGAAGTGAGTCTTGGAGCCCGCGGTGGACGTGGTGGTCCCCAACTCTCTGAGCAGCGCGAGGTCACCGGCGGCGACCCGGCCGTCCATGAGCACGTTCAACTGCAGCCCGGAGTCGTAGACGTACGGAGTCGTGGCTTCCAACTCCACCGCCGGACGTGCGTAGTTGAGCGCGAACGGTTGCATCGTGTCTCCCTCGTCAGTGCAGCACCGACCCGGCGGTCCGCTCCCCGCGGCGACGCCCGGCCCGCCGACTGCATTGCCCTTCCAGTCACTTATACGAATCGAACGAGTGATTGGTTTCCTTACTCTGCGTAGTCACAGGGAGGATTCGTGACGATTCGGCCCGTCCAGCGGGCCGCGCAGGCTGCGCAGAGCGAGGAGAAGGACGCCGATGTCGTCCAGGTAGACAGGGTCGGGCAACAGGTCGGTCGGCAGCACGAAGTACAGGACGGCTCCCCAGAAGACCCAGCGCCGCCCGGTCGGAAGCCCGGCACGCCTGAGGTCGCGCCGCGCCCGCACCAGTCGCACCAACAGGACGACGGCCACGGTGAGGGCGAGCGCCGCGAGGGCAACGGCGACCACGATCGCCGCTGTGGTCCATTTCACGGTCCTCCTCCATCCGGCGTGCCGAACGGCGCGCCCCTTGTCTCGGATTCCCCCTTCCGGCGTTCGTACGTCCTCCGTCACCCCGTCAGAAGCGCGACGGGGCCTCACACCTGTGGCCCATCCCGACTGGCACGGACCGGAAGCGGCACTTAGTAATGGCACTGCATCGACACGTCGTGAAACGCGCCGGGAGATGCGAGAGCAGGTGAACCGGTCCGTCTATTCCATGGAGGAGAGTCATGAGCATCCGCTCTTCATCACCCCGTCCCTACGACCCCTCCATAGTCGGCGCGCACGACGACCCGGCCAGCGCCCTGGTGCACGCCGCCATCGCGGACAGGCCATTGGAGGAAGTCGCCAACCTGATCACCATGCTGGAGCAGTCCCCGGAGTATGCGAGGGCCACCATCGACGCGCTGCGCGCGGTCGGCACGGACCGCTCGGTGGAGGACGTCACCCGTCTGGTCACCCTGCTGACCCAGCCACCGCGCGACCCTTCCAGTGCGGATGAGGTCATCCGGGCGGCGGCCGAGAACCGTCCGGTGGAGGAGGTGACCCGGCTGATGGCGCTGCTGCACCTGCCGTCGACGGAGCCCCGCTTCGGGCAGGAGGCCGCACGAGCGGTCGCCGCGGCACGGTCCGTGGAGGACCTCGTGGAACTCATCGGCCGGCTGAGCACAGAACGCGGCGCCCATCCCGCCCCGCCGAAGACAGAGCCGCCGCCTCCGCAGCCCGGAGAGGCGGACTGGCGGCAGGAAGGCACAGGCACCGGCCTTCCGCCCTTCCCCACGGTCCTGCCTTCCTATGCCGGCGACCCCAGGACGCGGCAGCCGGGGCAGCCGGTCGGTCCGCCGCACCGCGCCGCCGAGCGCCCGCAGTGGGCGGGCCTGCTCGTCGCGGCCGCACTCTTCCTGTGCGCGCTGCTCTGGTTCCCGATGTACAAGGCGGGTACGTCCGTCGACGTGTACGCCTCCGGCATCGCAGTGTCGATCCTGTACGCCTTGCTGGCCGTACTGGTGACTCTGCGGCCCGTCCGGGCCGTGCTCGTGGTCGCGGCCGTGCTGCCGGCGATGCTCGCCGCGGCCGAGCTGTACCGCGGGTTCCGCTCGCGGTCGCTGTTCCGGGCGCTCGACCTCACGCTCGCCCCGGGCTGGCTCGCCGGCCTGGTCGCCGTGATCGCGGCACTGACGGCAGTGACGGCCCTGGTCCTGCGCGCAGCAGCGCGCCCTCCCGCCCTGGGGGGTGCTCCTGCCCGTCCCCTGGCCACAGCGCGGCGTCTGGACTGATGTGCCGCGTTCCCGACGCCCGCACGGCGTCGTGGCCCCGCGCCCGCGGTTCTCCTGACCGCGGGCGCTTCGGCGCCTGTGGACCACACCCCGCGCAGGCGAGGCTGGTACACAGGCGCTCAGCTGCCGGAGGAGTCCGGCCGTTCGACTGCGCCGTCCGTCTCCCGCCCGCTGCCTGGGGCGGACGCGGGGCGAAGGGCCTTGGCACTGTCCTTGAGCCGCTCCAGCCTCCGGGTCAGCTGCTGGAAGGGGGAGCCCTGGGGCGGGACGGGCGGCTGCGTCCGGGCGGGCAGGCCGTCGCCGTTCTCGCGGTAGATGGCCAGCGCCTCGTGTGCGCGCTCGGCGGCCTCGCGGTACAGATCCCGGGACTTGGTCATGGCCTCGAGCGCCTCGGCGTACATGGCCACGAGCCCGCGTGCGTGGGCGAGTTCCTCCTCGAGCGTCCTCAGCTGCCAGTCGTCCCGCAGAGCGGTGACGGTCTCCTCTGCGCCGTCCGGCAGCGGAAGCGGCAGTGCGGCGAAACGGGTCAGGGCGTCGACGAGTTGCGCGGGCCGTGAGCCGTCGAGGAAGACGGTGCGTACGGAGAAGTCGTCCGCGTCGAAGCCTTCCGGAGCCGGCGTGGTGGGCAGCAGGACGGCACCGCCGCGCGGGACCTGCACCCCGAACTCGCGCAGGACCCGGTTGACGATCCGCAGCTGGTCCGGAGCGGCACGGTGCTCCAGCACACGATGACGCAGGCTCGGCGGCAGCAGCGGGCCGATCGGCCGCCGGCCGCGCTCGTCGGGCGTCATCGCCTCGTGCACGACGAGGTTGATGTGCCAGCCTCCGCGCACGGAGTTGCGGAGCAGGCGCCGGATGTCCTTGTCGTCCGCGGGCAGACGGTTGGCCTCCCGCAGGCGCAGGCCCGTGACGGGCTGGTGGTCCCAGGACGCGTCCGGATCCGTCGGCCAGAACATGGTGGCGGGGGACGGCCACCCCTGCTCCCACGGCCGTTCCGCCTCCGCCGCGAGCACCCACTCCACGCCGGCATCGGCATCGCGCGTCAGCTCCAGCCGGGCTCGCACGGTCACTGACTCGGAGACCGTCCACCGCGCCTCGAAAGCGCAGTCCGCAGCGCTCGCGGAGACCTCGGAGACAGCCACTTCGAGATGATCGTCGATTGTCCCTTCGTCCTTGAGCCGGTGCAGCGTCCGGCGCACGACGTCTTCGGCATCGGGTGCGGTATGGCAGCCGCGGGCCAGCCACAGCGTGGGGGACGGGGTCGGGCGGACGGAAGGCGAAGTACGCATGAGTCCATCTGAGGGCGGGGGCACGTGCAGGCACCAGTATCGTCGCCGCGCGTCGGCGGCGTTCGCCCGGGGGTGGTCGCACGGGGAGGCGCGCGGCGCACTCGGGGTGCGAGCAGTCCACTCCAGGACACCCGGTTCACCCGTATCCCCGGCGCACCGGGCCCGCCACAATGGCGCCCGCGAACAGGGCCCACCCACCATCCGCTTAGGGGTGGGTCCTGTTCGCGTCTCACCCCGCCGTATGACTCACCCTTGCGCTATATATCGGAGTCCGAGATATCATGGCTGCATGGCATCGAGGAACATGACCCAGGCTGCGTTCTTCGTCCTCACCGCCCTGGCCGACCAGCCCCGGCACGGCTACGGGATTCTGCGGGAGGTCGAGGAAGTCTCCGACGGGGCCGTGCAGTTGCGCGTCGGCACTTTGTACGGCGTACTGGACCGGCTCACCGCGGACGGGCTGATCGTCCTGGACCGCGAGGAGGTGCACGAGGGCCGGCTGCGGCGCTACTACCGCCTGACCGACGAGGGGATACAGGCCCTCGGCGCGGAGGCGGAGCGCATGGCGGCCGGCGCCAGCGCCGCCAAGTCGCGCATCGCCGAGGGACGCAAGGCCCCCGGCGCGGTCGCGAAGCCGTCGGCAGGCCCCGGACTCGCAGGAGGTGTGGCATGACGACACTGCTCGAGACGCGCTACCGCACGGTGCTGCGCATGCTCCCCGCCTACTACCGGCGCGACCGGGAGGAGGAGATGGTCGAGGTGTACCTGTGGGACCTCGACCAGGACACCCAGGACCAGAGCAGGCCCACGCTGGGCGAGGTGGCGAGCGTCGCCGCCCTCGCCGTGCGCAGCAGGCTGGCCGCCACCGGAGCGCCACGGCCGTACGTCCTGCTCGGGTCGGCCGTCCGTCACTTCGCCCTGTTCGCCGTGCTGCTGCAGGCCGCCGCCGCGGTCGTCGACCGCGTCCTGGGCCTGACCTGGGCAGCCACGCACGGAGGCCGCGACTGGGACATGTTCCTGTCGGGATTCCACGGCAACGGTCCGCTGGGGACCGTCGTCGAGGTCGCCGCATGGGTGCTTCCGCTGCTGTGGACGGTCGGCTACTTCGCGCTCCTGCACGACCGCAGGCGCCTCGCCCAGGTGTCCGTGCTGCTTGCCGCACTGCCCACGCTGTGGCCGTTCGTCGGTCCGCTGGTGAGTGAACTGGAGTTCTGGGACCCGTGGTTCGCCACCGCAGGGGCGCTCTTCGCCTGGCTGCCTGCGCTCGCCCTGTGCGCCGCCCATCACAGGGACGCCCCCGCGGCGGTGCTGCCCTTCGGTACCCCCGGCCTCGCTTTTGCGGCCTGCAGCGTGGTGATGGGTGCGTCGGTGGTCGCGGTGCCCGCCCTGCCCGACGCGCTCTGGGGGCCGGCCACGTGCTTCGTCGTCGGAGCGCTCGGCTGGCTGCTGCTGCGCCGTCGCGGTACGGACCAGAGTGCGGCCTGCGCTGCCGTGGCCCTGGCCGCGCTCGGTCTGCTGCTGCTGGCGGTGCGGGTCGCCGTGCTGTATCCGTGGCTCGGCCTTCCCCTCCCCGCCGCCTATGTCGGCGGCGCGCTGGGCCAGGTGGCCGCGCTCACGCTGCTGACCGTGGCGCTGGCGGTCGTGGCCAGGCGCGATCTCGCCGCGCGCTGAACGTGAACGTGTTGCCCGCCTTGTCCTTCACCACGTAACCCCTGAGGTTCACGGTCGTGCCGGACGAGCGGTTCTTGATCGTCAGGTCGTCCGGTTGCCCGTCCGTGCTCAGTGCGGGTAGGCGCGCGGGGGACGCTGACGCGCCAGGCCGGCGCGGAAGTCCTCGATGACAGAGCTGATCTGGCGCATGAGCGCGGTGTTCTCCAGTCGGTCCAGGTAGAGGTTGCGCCGGGCGAGGCCGGGTGCGTCCACGCAGAAGTACAGGGACATCAGCGGGTTGATGAACAGTTCGCTGTCCTTCGTGCGCCGTGTGAAGCGGACGTCGCCGAAGTCGCCGCGTACGGCCGCCGCCACGGAGCCGTTGACGATGCTCGGGTACTCGGGCGTGGCGCGCTGGGCCTGGGCGACCGCGTCGAGGTAGAGCGCGCCTTCCCGGCTCTCGCGTGGCAGCGAGAACGTGCCCAGATAGGCGCCGTCCCGGTCCAGCGCGGCCAGGTTCTCCAGCACCAGGGAGTGGTTGACCCCGTGGTGGGCGTCCACCCCGAAGCCCAGGCAGGCGACGAGCCGCTGGGGTATCTCGTCCAGCCCGTTCACGGCGGCGAGGCTCGCCATGTCCTCCTCCGGCGTGCCCAGCCCGTGCTCGTCACCCCGCATGAGGATGTCGGTCCCCCCGTCCACCAGCACCACGGCGTCCACACCGCCGAGATGGTCGACGAGTGCGCGATACGCGGCGCGCAACGGCTGGACCCCGGTCTGGGGGAACGCGTACACCCTGGCCGGCAGGCCCTGCTCCGCCAGCCACCGGGCCAGCGTGCGCTCCGGGAAGTAGTCACCTCGCGCCTCGGTGTCGGGCCCGACGGCCGCGACGTCCGGCTCCAGCCACACGTCCGTGTCCAGCCCGTACAGGTCGGCGAAGGACAGGTTGGCCAGATGGACCTCTTTGCCCGCCGAGCGCAGCGCGAGGGCCAGCGGGAGGCCGGCGTACACGTCGAAGCCGCCGCCCGCGCCGGCGACGAGAACGCGCCGGGCATCGCGGAGACGTGTGAAGAAGGGGGGCTCTGTGAGGGAGAACACCGGGGGACGGTAACAGGCTGAGAGGATGTCAGGCCTGCGCCTTTTCAGGCTGTCGGCCGACGTCCGGCATGCTCACGCGTTCCGGTCCGGCTGTCCTTCCCGGATGTCGGACTCCCACTCCAGCAGACGTATCAGTCCGTCCTCCCCGGGCCGTGCGGAAGGCGTACCCGGACGCCCGGTGGAAGACGGCGAGTGCGTGCCCCGGGAGATGTTCCCGCTCACCGTGATGTTGTGTTCGACGCGCGGGCGGCGCAGGTCCTCGTACAGGGTGAGCGCCATATCGGTGTCCGGTGCGTCGCGCAGGCACTTCGCGAGGATCACCGCGTCCTCCAGCGCCATGGACGCGCCCTGACCGGTTGCGGGGGAGGCCGCGTGGGCCGCGTCGCCGATGAGCAGGAGCCGGCCGGAGCGCCAGGGTGTGCCGGCGGGTATCTCGGTGGCGTTGGTGACCATGACGTCGTCGCCGGCGGCCGCGACGATGTCCGCGGCGGGTGTGCTGTCCTTGCGCAGAAGCGGAACGAGCAGTTCGCGCCAGTCGGCGGGCGAGCCGTCCGCGATCTCGTCGGCGTCCAGTGGCTCGCCGGACACGCGTGCGAACCAGTACGTCTCCCCGTCGGGCGAGACGGCGTAGCCGAAGGCGGCCGTGCTGCCGCGCACCATGGTGATGCGCGCCTCCGGTCCGGACCGGGCTGCGGCGCCGGTGTAGCCGTAGAAGACCCGCTGGCCGGCGTAGCACGGCTGCGTGTCCGGGGTGATCTGCCGGCGGACCGTGGAGTTCAGGCCGTCGGCGCCGATCAGCAGGTCGCCGGTTGCGGTGCTCCCGTCGGCGAAGTGCGCGGTGACGCCGTCGGGGCCCTCCTGGACGGAGGCGAGGCGGGCGCCGTGCCGGATCACGATGTCCCGGCGAGCGGCCTCCGCCTGCAGGGCCGCGGTGAGGTCGCCGCGGCGCAGGCAGCGGTACTGCAGACGGGGGTCGGCGGCTTCGCCCAGGGGCACTTGTGCCAGCTCGGCTCCTGCATCGTCCAGGACCCGCATCGAGGTCAGCGGAAAGCCCACCGCCGTGACCGCGGCAGAGGCGTCGATCTGTGCGAGAGCGCGCATGCCGTTGCTCGCAAGGGTGAGGAACGCGCCCAGGTCCTCGGCCGAGCCGGGATGTGCCTCGTGCACGGTGACCTCGAAGCCCGCTTTGCGCAGGGCCAGAGCCGTCGCCGTGCCGGCTGTGCCGCCGCCGATGACCAGTATGCGTGCCACGTCCCACCCCGCTCGTATCCGTGCGGCCCCCGCGGTCGCACGCACACAGGAGGGAACGCATGAGCGACTTCACGGGTTCCGTGCCCGGTCGCCGCCCGTCGTGCCACGCGGTTGCGGGGCGTGGCACGACCGGCGTTCGTCCGGGTCAGGCGCCGCTCGCCCCGAGCATGTCCTCACGCTCGACGATCTTCACGCGCTCGCGGCCCTGCGGTTCGCCCAGCGCCTTCTCCGCGGCGTCCAGCTTGTACCAGCCCTCCCAGGTGGTGAAGCGCACGCCCCGCTCGGCGAGGAACGCGTCCACGGCCTCGGGCTCGGGTGAACCCGGCGTCTGCAGACGGCCGTTCGCATGGTCGTCCAGCAGGTTGGCCACCGTCTCGTTGGCGTCGCCCTTGGTGTGGCCGATCAGGCCCACCGGGCCGCGGCGGATCCAGCCGGTCACATACGTCGACTGCAGGTGCTCGCCGGACTCCTGGACGACCCGTCCGCCCTCGTCCGGGACGGTGCCGGAGTCGAGGTCCCAGGGCAGCTTGGGGAGCTTGTCCGACAGGTATCCGACCGCACGGTAGACGGCGGTGACGTCCCAGTCCTTGAACTCGCCGGTGCCCTTGACATTGCCGGTGCCGTCCAGGGCGGTGCGCTCGGTGCGCAGGCCGACGACCTTGCCGTCCTCGCCGAGGATCTCGGTGGGTGACTCGAAGAAGTGCAGGAACAGCTTGTGCGGGCGGTCGCCGACGTCGCGGATCGCCCAGTTCTCCAGGGTCTTGGCGACCATGTCGGCCTGCTTGTTGCCGCGCCGGGTCTCGATCGAGCCCGCGTCGTAGTCGATGTCCTCGGGGTCGACGATGACCTCGATGTTGGGGGAGTGGTCCAGCTCCCGCAGCTCCATCGGGGAGAACTTCGCCTGCGCCGGGCCGCGCCGGCCGAACACGTGGACCTCCAGCGCCTTGTTCGCCTTCAGGCCGTCGTAGACGTTCGGCGGGATCTCCGTCGGGAGCAACTCGTCCGCGGTCTTGGCGAGGATCCGGGCCACGTCGAGCGCCACGTTTCCGACGCCGAGCACGGCGACCTTCTCCGCCTCCAGGGGCCAGGTGCGCGGCACGTCCGGGTGGCCGTCGTACCAGGACACGAAGTCGGCGGCGCCGTAGGAGCCGTCGAGGTCGATGCCGGGGATGGGCAGTGCACGATCGGCCGTCGCACCCGTGGAGAAGATCACGGCGTCGTAGAAGGCGCGCAGGTCGTCCAGGCTGATGTCGGTCGGGTAGTCGACGTTGCCGAAGAGGCGTATCTGGGGCTTGTCGAGCACCTGGTGCAGGGCCGTGATGATGCCCTTGATGCGGGGGTGGTCGGGGGCGACGCCGTAGCGGATCAGGCCGAACGGGGCGGGCATCCGCTCGAAGAGGTCGATGGACACACCGGGGTCGGCGGCCACCTCGGACTTGAGCAGGGCGTCGGCGGCGTAGATCCCGGCGGGGCCGGCTCCGACGATGGCTACCCGCAGGGGGCGCGGCATGATCAGGTTCCCTTCGAGCGATGACAGGCGACTCGAACGGGAAGCCTAAGCTAAGGCATGCCTAAGTCGGTACGCGGGTCCGCTCTATGAGCTCATAAATCGAATTTATGAGCGGGGAAGGGGAGCTCGCACCCCTGGAACCGGGCGGGTTGCCGTACCGCGCGGGGCGGTACGGCAACCCGCGTACCGGTCAGCCGATGTGGTAACTGTCCCCGTACACCTTCCAGTTGAGCGGGGTGGCGAGGCACAGGTTGCCGTTGCGCAGGAACACCCGCTGCTCCGTGTCGACCCGGCTGGTGTCGCTGTGCGCCTCCTCCTGCTTCATGGCCCACACCCGGGCGTCGAGGAAGGCGTTCAGGTACGCCACCTCGTCACCGCCCTGCGCGGGCGGCTTCGCCTTGTTCAGGGCGCGCTTGCGTATGTTGCGGAAGCTGGTGGGGTCGTCGCCGTCGCCGTGCATGACGATGGCGTCGTAGTACGCGAACTGCCCCAGCGTCCCGATCCGGTCCGCCTTGCCCTGCTGGACGGCCGGGTTGAAGTACACGCGGTCGCGCTCGTCGTTCTGTGCCTGCTGGAACGCGGTGTCCTGGGCGGCCTTGCGCCAGTCACGGGGGAAGTTCGGGTCCAGCCCCTCGTGCGAGTCGGAGCCGTTCACCGCGCGCAGCGCCGGGAGGTATTTGGAAAGAACGTTGCCTGGCTTGCGGTCGGTGTAGAGCTGGACCAGGTCGAGCATGTCGCCCGTGCCCGAGCAGAAGCCGATGATCCCGGCGGTGTAACCGCGGCCGTCGCCGATGTCCTCGATGTACTTGTACTGCGCCTTCCAGTCGAGCGAGGAGTTCTCCGCGCTCGACACCAGTTTCATGGCGATCTCCTTCTTCGCCGGGTCGTCGAGGCCCACGCAGCCCGCCGCGGCCGGGGTGGCCGAGGCGTGCGAGGGCCGCAGGAAGGGTGCCGCGGCCAGGGATGCGCCGGCCGCGACGAGGACAGTGCGGCGCGAGATGCGTGCGGGATGTGCAGGGGCGCTGGAGGGGTGCCTCACGGGGGCTCCAAGTGGTGGTGGGGGGTGGGGAGTTGGCCGTGCCTGACACTGATAGGAAGGTTTCCTATCAGAGGAGGAGCGTGGCGCACACCCGTCGCGGCAGAAGTTCGTAGGGATGTACGAACCAGGTACGGACCAAAAGGGGGTGAGTCAGGGCAGCGGCTGTTCCGCCCAGATGACCTTCCCCTCGGGGGTGTACCTGGTGCCCCAGCGATCGGCGAGCTGGGCCACCAGGAACAGCCCGCGGCCGCCCTCGTCCGTCATCGCCGCATACCGAAGGTGCGGCGATGTGCTGCTGCTGTCGAAGACCTCGCAGATCAGGGTGCGGTCGAACAGCACGCGCACATGGATCGGGTCGGCGCCGTAGCGGATCGCGTTGGTGACCAGCTCGCTCAGGATGAGCTCCGTGGTGAACGTGAGCTCGTCGAGCCCCCACCCGGTGAGCCTGCGGCTGACGGAGGCACGAACCTCCCCGACGGCCGCCGGGTCGTTCGGCACCTGCCACTCGGCGATCCGGTCGGCGTCGAGTCCCCGGGTGCGGGCCACGATCAGGGCGACGTCGTCGCTCGGCCGGGCCGGCAGCTGTGATTCGAGCACCACCCGGCAGGTGTCCTCCGGCGACTCACCCGCGCGCTCCAGCGCGCCCCGCAGGAGCGCGAGACCCTCGTCGATGTCCCGCTCCCGGTCCTCGACCAGTCCGTCCGTGTAGAGGACGAGACGGCTGCCCTCCTCCAGCACGAGGTCGGCCGTCTCGAACGGCAGTCCGCCGAGGCCGAGCGGGGGACCGGCGGGCACGTCGGGGAACTCCACCCCGCCGTCGGGCCGGATGAGGGCCGGCGGCGGGTGGCCGGCCCGGGCGATGGTGCACTTCCGCGACACCGGGTCGTAGATCGCGTACAGGCAGGTGGCGCCGGTGACCGGGGCGCTGCCGCCGTCCGCCGTCTCGTCCTGGTCGATGCGGCCGACCAACTCGTCGAGCAGGGCGAGGAGTTCGTCGGGCGGCAGGTCGAGGGCGGAGAAGTTGTGGACCGCCGTGCGCAGCCGCCCCATGGTGGCCGCGGCATGCAGCCCGTGCCCGACGACGTCGCCGACGACGAGGGCGACCCGGGCGCCCGACAGGGGCAGTACGTCGAACCAGTCCCCGCCGACCCCGGCCTGCGCGGGCAGATAGCGGTAGGCGATGTCCAGGGCGGTCTGCTCGGGCAGCCTGCGGGGCAGCAGGCTGCGCTGCAGGGTCACGGCCATGTTGTGCTCGCGCGTGTAGCGGCGGGCGTTGTCGATGGAGACCGCGGCGCGGGCCACCAGTTCCTCGGCGAGGGCCAGTTCGTCGGCGTCGAAGGGCTCGGGCTTTTCGGAGCGCCAGAAGCTGACCACCCCGAGCACCAGGGCTCCGGCGCGCAGCGGCACGGTGATCAGCGAGTGGATCCCGTACTCGACGACCTGCGCGGTGCGCTCCAGATCCTGGGCGTGCCAGCCCGGAGCCGCGCCGAGGTCCGGCTCCAGCGCGGCCTGCCCGGAGTGCAGGCTACGGGCCTGCGGCGAGGAGTCGACGAACTTGATCTGGCGGCCCACCTTGTACAGCGGGGCGTCCTCACGCACCCCGCTCGACGCGGTACGGCGCAAGGAGGTCACCGCCTCCGGCTGGCCCCCGTCCAGGACGGCGTCGAACAGGTCGACCGTGGCGAAATCGGCGAACCGCGGCACGGCGAGCTCCGCCAGCTCCTCGGCGGTGCGGGCGACGTCCAGACTGGTGCCGATGCCCACCCCGGCGTCGTACAGCATGTTGAGGCGTTCCCGGGCCGTCTCCGCGCGGCCGGACAGGGCCCGCAGCTCGGTCGAGTCGCGCAGCGTGGCGACGCTGCCCGGCGGGCCGCCCTGGACGTCCGTGGGCCGCTGGTTGACCGCCAGGAGCCGGTCCTTGACCAGGTGCACCTCGTCGGTGGCGACGCGCCCGGAGGCCAGCAGCTCCGCCGTGTCCGGCGCGAGGCCCAGGTCGAGGACATGCCGGCCCTCGGCGTCCGCGGGCAGGTCGAGCAGACGGTGCGCCTCGTCGTTGGCGAGCAGCAGCCGGCCCTCGCCGCTGACGATGAGCACGCCCTCCCGCACGGCATGCAGCACCGCGTCGTGGTGCTCGTACATGCGGGTCATCTCGTGCGGGCCCAGGCCGTGCGTCTGGCGCAGCAGCCGTCTGCTCACCAGCGCGGTGCCGCCGGTGGCCAGGGCGAGTCCCCCGGCCGCGGCGAACAGGACGAGGGGCAGCTGCCGGTCGGCGGTGCCGCCCACGGTCGCGGTCGTGATGCCCGCCGAGACCAGGCCCACGACCTTGCCGTCCGGATCCTTGATCGGCACGACCGCCTGCACCAGCCGTCCGATCGTCCCGTTGATCTCCTCGACCACCGTCCCGCCGGCCAGCGCCGGCTCGATCGTCCCCACGAACTTCTTGCCGATGCGGTTCGGTTTGGGGTGGGTGTAGCGGATGCCGTCGGTGTTCATGACGACGATGAAGTCGACGCCGGTCGCCTTGCGGGCGGCCTCCGCCCGCGGCTGCAGGATCTTCGTGGGATCGGGGCTGTCGAGCGCCTCGCGGGTGCCCGGCGCATTGGCGAACGCCTGGGCGACGGCGACCGACCGGTTGCGGGCCTCCTGTGTGCTGTCGTGCCGGACCTGCAGATACAGCGCCACCACCGCGGCGACCACCAGCAGCAGCACGATCACCACCTGCAGGACGAACACCTGCCGGGCGATGCTGCGCTTGGTCAGCACGGAGCGCAACGCCGTGATGCGGCCCGGTTCCGTCTCGCCCGTGTGCCCTGTCCGGCGGGCGGGCGCACTGCCCGTCGTCCGCGTCGTGTGCCGCCCGTGCGTTGCGTGGGCGCGATCGGTCGCGCGGCGGGCACGGGGACCGCCGGGACGGCGGTGCGACCGGGTCCCGGAGCGGTCCGGAAGTCGGACCATGTGCCCATGTCTACACTGCCGGGCCGCGTGAGGCGAGAGGCGTCACAGCGAGTGACGGAGATCGCCCCCTGTCCGCATGCCGATGTCACGGGCGGGAGACGGTGTCAGCGCTGGTTCCCGTGCGCCGCACGGCGCGTGGCGAGGAGCAGCGCGATGTCGTCGGGCCGGTCCGCGGAGTGCCGTGCCGTCGCGGTGAGGCGGTCGGCGATCCCGGCGAGCGGACGGCGGCCCGGGCGTACGGCGGGCGCGCCGACCTTCGCCAGGGCGACCCGCAGGGCCGTGATGCCCTCGTCGATGTCGAGACCGGGCCGCTCGACCAGCCCGTCCGTGTACAGCGCGAGGACGGCGCCGGGCTCGATCCGCAGCTCGGCGACGGGGTACTGCGCGTGCGGATCCACCCCGAGCACCACGCCGCCGGGCAGATCCAGCACCTCGGTGTGGCCGTCCGGGTGACGCAGCAGCGGCGGCGGGTGCCCGGCCCGGGCCGCCCGCGCCAGGCCCGAGGCCGGATCCAGCCGGATGTAGCAGCAGCTCGCGAACTGTCCGGGATCGAGGTCGATCAGCAGATGGTTCGTGCCGCTCATCACCTCGTCGGGCGGCCGGTCACCGAGCGCGAACGCCCTCACCGCACTGCGCAGTTGGCCCATGGTGGCTGCGGCCTGCACGCCGTGACCCTGTACATCGCCGATGACCAGTGCCAGACCGTCGCCCGCCTCGACGACGTCGTACCAGTCGCCGCCCACCTCCATGCCTTGTGTGCCGGGCAGATAGCGGCCGGTGGTCTCCACCTGCGGGTGGGCCGAGAGCCGGCGGGGGAGCAGGGCCTGCTGCAGCCCGCGTGCGAGCGCCGCCTCGCTCTCGTAGCGCTTCGCCTTCTCCATGGCATGGGCGATCAGCCCGGCGAGCGCGGTGAGCACCGTGCGCTCCTCGGTGCTGAAGCTGCGCGTGCCGTCGAAGCCCAGGATGCAGGAGCCCACCGGACGCCCGGAGGCGATCAGCGGCAGAAAGGCACGGGCCCCCTCGTCCGCGTCCAGCGGAATGCCCGGGTAGGCGGCGGCCAGCTGCTCCATCGAGTCGAAGAAGATCGGCCGGCCGCTGGTGAGGGTCTCGACACCGGGCAGATGGGCGTCCAGGTCCACGCCCTCGAAGGGGCTGAGGAACCCTTGGGGGAAGCCGTTCTCCCAGGCCAGATACAAGTGCCGGTCCTGCAGCAGATAGATGGCGAGGCGGCGGCCGCCGAACGCGGGCAGCAGCTCCCGCATGACCACGGCTGCCACCTGCCGTGCGGTGACCGCCTCCGTCAGCGCGATGGCGAGAACGATGGGGCGGTACAGCGGAGCCATCGACGGGACGCCGGGCGCGGCGGCGGCCGACGGCTCCCGCGTGAGGTCGGCAGCCGCGTCCGCCACCCGGTTCGCCGGACGGAACGTACAGGTCAGCACGTCCGGACCCGGATAGACACAGACATCGAGCCAGGCGCTCTCGTACGACGTGCCGTCCCCCTCCGAACCGTCCGCGCGGGGCCGCCCGACATGGAAGCGCACCGGGTCCGGGGACAGCAGCGCGCTGCGCAGATGGTCCTCGAAAGCGGGCTGGTTCAGCCACGGCACGACCTCCCACAGGGGACGGCTCAGCAACTGTGTCCGGGAGGAGTGCAGCAGCTGTCCGGCGCGCGGGTTGGCGTAGAGGACCAGCCCCAGCCGGTCCAGGCAGAGCACTCCGTCGGGCAGCAGATCGGCGGCGGCGTCGGCCGCCGCCCCGGGACCGGGATCGACGACGAAACCCCGGACCGGATGTGCGCCGGACGGTGTGCCGGGCGGGGCGGGGGCCGCGTACGGGCTCCACAGCTCCACCAGGCGCAGCGCGCCGTCCTCGGCCCGCACGTACAGCGGCAGGGGCGGCGGTCTGCCCGCCGCTGTCTCCCGCAGCGCGGCCAGGACCCGCTGTGTCTCGGCCGGGGCCACGGCGTCCGCGAGGGCCTCCACGGACGTGGCGAACGCGTCGATCGGCACCCCCAGCAGGGCGGGCAGGCGTTCGTCCACGGTCACGACGTCCGTCACCGGATCCCAGGCGAAACCTCCGGCACGCCCCGCGGGCGGGCGGGTGCCGGGCGGCCGTACGCACACGGGCTCCCCGTCCCAGGCGACCGACGACCTGCCGCCGTCCTCCAGCCGTCGCAGGGCCGTGCCCAGGTCCTCGGCCAGCCGCACCATGCGATCGCGGTGGTGGAGCAGCTCGGTGGCGTCCGCGGTGGAGTGCCGCAGCACGGTCAGCACACCGAACGTCGTCGACCCGCACCCGATCGGTACGTACATCGACCCGAACTGGAACGGCAGCCCGGCCGCGAACTGGGGATAGCGGCGCATCGTCTCCGTGGCGTTCGGCAGGACCACCTGCACGCCGAGCCGGTAGGCGTCTGCCACCGGGAACGGGCGGTCCACATGCAGCCGCCACCAGGGCCGGAACAGCGGGCCCGGCAGCCCCGCGAGCACCGCAAGCCGCAGCAGCCCGGGCGTGCCGGAGCGCAGATAGACCGCGCCCGAGTGCCCGCCGGCCGCGCCGATCGCCTCCGTCGAGGCGTCGATCAGCAGCGCGGCCAGCTGCCCGGGCGTCCGGTGTGCGTACTCCGCGCGAGTCATCGGCTCTACCTCGTCCGTACGCCGTCCAGCGGGCGACACGACAAGAATGCGCCACTGCGGGGCCCCGGCGCACCTGGGCGGAGCGAGACGTCGGACAGACCGGGATGTGACGTGAAGGTCTGCGCTCCGGTGCATCGGGTGAAGCTGTAATGGGCATGCATTCGGGCGTTTGTCCCCACCCCCACGAGGAGTGATCACTGATGAGCGCCCCCACCCAGGCACCCATCCCCACCCCCACAGCCCCCGGCGGACTGCCGCTGATCGGGCACGGACTCCGCCTCGCCCGCGACCCGCTGCCGTTCATCACCTCGCTGCGCGAACACGGCAGCGTGGTGCGCATACGCATCGGCCCCACACCCGCCTACGTGGTCACGGACCCCGCACTGACCCGACGTGTCCTGGTGACCGACGCCGCCCACTTCACCAAGGGCGGCACGTACTACGACGCGCTGCGGGTCTTCCTCGGTGACGGAATCGCGACCGTCGCGGACGGCGAGACCCATCTGCGCCACCGCCGTCTGATGCAGCCCATGTTCAGCAAGGCGCATATCGGCGAGCGCGGCAACGCCATGATCGACCAGGTGCGGACGACGGTCGGCGCCTGGCCCGCGGCCGTGTCGCGCGACGTGTTCGCCGACATGAACAAGATCACCCTTTCCACGTTCCTCGTCGCCG
Organism: Streptomyces sp. NPDC001157; assembly: GCF_053598255.1. Classification (NCBI taxonomy): domain Bacteria; kingdom Bacillati; phylum Actinomycetota; class Actinomycetes; order Kitasatosporales; family Streptomycetaceae; genus Streptomyces; species Streptomyces sp. NPDC001157. The sequence continues at coordinate 51,649 of NZ_JBSFJW010000025.1, read as the reverse complement.
TGTTCGGCGCGGGTCTGCCGGCACACCTGGAGGGCGAGTTCACCGCCCTCATGCCCGAGATCATGAAAGGAACGATTCGGCAGGTCATTCTTCCGCCCTGGATCACAAGGCTGCCGCTGCCCGCCAACCGCGCGCACGCCGACCGTGTCGCCCGCCTGCGCGCCCTCATCGACCAGGCCATCGACCATCACATCGACATCACCGCGTCCGGCTCCGCTTCGGCGGACGGTGCGTCCGGCGCCGAGGCGTGCCCGCATGCGTCCGAGGCGCACCGGCAGCAGGGGGGTCTGTTCGAGACCCTGCTCGGTGTTGAAGACCAGCTCGGCCGCCGGCAACTCCAGGACGAGGCCATCACCCTCCTGGCCGGAGCGATCGAGACCACCGGCACCACACTCGCCTGGGCGCTGTACGAGATCGCCGGCAATCCCGCCGTCGAACGACGCCTTCGCGAGGAACTGGCCTCGGTGTGCGGGGACCGGCCGCTGCGCTACGACGACCTCGACCAACTCCCGTACGGCCGACGGGTTCTGCAGGAGGCCATCAGGAAGTACGGGGTGTCCTGGATGGTGACGCGGACGGTCACGCGCGACGTCGTCCTCGGCGGGCACCTCATACCCGAGGGCGCCGATGTCGTGTGGAGTCCCTATCTGCACCAGCACGACTCCTCCTATTTCCCCGACCCGGACACCTTCGACCCGGACCGTTGGGAGGCGGATCGCGTAGCGGCCACCCGAGGGTCCTTCCTCGCATTCGGCGACGGCCGCCGCAAGTGCATCGGAGAGAACTTCGCGTGGGTCGAGCTCCAGATCATCCTCGCGACCGTCCTCCAGATCTGGCCCCGGTTCAAGGTGACCTCCCGTCCACCGCGTGCCCAGGCCGTGATCACGGTCAAACCCGACGCCCTGGCCATGGAGTTCCATTCGGACTCGGCCGGCTGACCGGTCGGTCGAGCGCCCCCGTGCGCGGGTCGGCCCTCCGTCTTCCAGCGCCGGGCAAACTCCATGCAGCGGCCGACCATCGCCGGTCATGGCTTGGCCGACTGGCCCACCGCACGTCGGCCACAGGTCCGTCGCCCGCCCCTGAAGTGCCTCGTCGTGTGGAGCGGGGAGTGATCGGCGGTCCGGCCGCTCCGCCGGGCCGACCGTCACTCCGGAGAGCTTGTCTCGCTCAACAAGGCGCCATCATGGTCGAGTTGACAGTCGTGGACTCCTGGGCCCGCGTGCGCGCTGGGCGGTGCCGTGGCCCTTTCCCCCCTCCCTCGGAGCATTCAGAAGGCCGTCGCCGCCGAGCCGCCCAAGAACGGTTCGCAGCACGCAGGAAAGGGACCGCCGCCCGCACGCGTGAGCTGCGCCTGAGGGCCCGGGCCCACGACGCACGGGCCTTCGCGGACAAGCTTGTGGGAGCGCTCCCAACTGTGCAGGATGCTGTGATGACCTCGTCGCCCGCCATCCGCCCCTACCGCCCCGAGGACCGCCCGGCCCTCGACGACATCTGCATCCGCACCGCGCACAACGGCCAGGACAGTCGGCCCGTCTACGCGGATCCCGGGATCTTCCCGGTGATCTTCGCGGCTCCCTACGTCCACCTCGAGCCGGACCTGGCCTTCGTCCTGGACGACGGCCGGGGCCAGGCGGTCGGCTACATCCTCGGCACCGCGGACACACACCGCTTCGTGGAGGCCTTCCGTACGAAGTGGCTGCCCCTGGTCGCGGACCGCTACCCGGAGCCGAGCGGGCCGTCGACGACCCCGGACGAGGAGATGATCCCCCTCCTGCACCACCCGGAGCGGATGCTCGTCCCCGAGGTCGCCGCGTACCCGGCCCATCTGCACATCGACCTGCTCCCCGCATGGCAGGGCCAGGGGCACGGCCGCGAGCTGATGCGGGCCTTCCTGCGGGCGCTGCACGACCGGGGCGTCGCCGCCGTGCACCTGTCCATGGTCACGGCGAACACCCCGGCCAGAGCTTTCTACGACCGCCTGGGTTTCCACCGGATCGACGTGCCGGACCCGGGCCCGGTCACTTATCTAGGGCGTTCGACAGGGGAGTCGGACACGCCGTGACGGGCATGTGGACCGGCCTCATATCCAGGTGTCCAGCCACATCCGGGCCCGCCAGTCGCCGTACGGGATCGTCGTGCCGGTGTACAGCGGGTAGAAGTAGATGAAGTTCCATGCGATGAGCAGCACCAGCACGCCCGCGCTCACTGCGCCGATCAACCGGCGCCACTCGTTCGCTCCCGACGGCCCGAGCAGGGCGCCGACCATCATGGCGACGGCCAGGCACAGGTAGGGCACGAACGCGACGGCGTAGAAGGAGAAGACCGTACGGTCCTGGTAGTTGAACCACGGAAGGTACCCGGCGCCGACCGCGCACAGGACCGCCCCCGCGCGCCAGTCGCGGCGCAGCGCCCAGCGGAACAGCAGGTAGAGCAGCGCGGCGCAGGCCGCCCACCACAGCAGCGGGGTGCCCAGGCCCAGGATCTCCTGCGAGCAGCCGGTGGCGGCGTGACAGCCCTGCTGTCCGGCCTTCGGCGACTGGTAGTAGAACGCCACGGGGCGCCCCTGGACCAGCCAGCTCCACGGGTTGGACTGGTAGCGGTGCGGGGAGTGGAGGCCGATGTTGAACTGGTAGACGGCGTGTTCGTAGTGCCACAGGCTGCGCAGCGGCGCCGGGATCCAGGACCAGGTGCCGCCGCGTCCGTCCGCCCAGTGCCGGTTGTAGCCGTTGTCGGACAGGAACCATCCGGTCCAGGTCGCCAGATACGTCACTACGGCGACCGGGACCAGGGAGAGCACCGACCAGCCGAGATCCTTGCGCAGCACCGCCCGGTAGGGGTGGCCCGCCCCGGCCACGCGGCGGGAGCCCACGTCCCACAGGACGGTCAGGGCGGTGAAGAAGACGAGGAAGTAGAGGCCGTTCCACTTGCTCGCGGCGGCCAGTCCCAGGAGGACGCCGGCCGCGAGCCGCCACGGACGAGGGCCCGTGCCGACCTGTTCGCCCGTGTACGCGTCGGGACGGGCGAAGCCGTCGTCGCCGACGGGCAGGGCCGTGGCCAGCCGGGCTCGCGCCTTGTCCCGGTCGACCAGCAGGCAGCCGAACGCCGCCAGCGCGAAGAACATCACGATGAGGTCGAGCAGGGCGGTGCGGCTCATCACGAAGTGCAGACCGTCCACCGCCAGCAGCGCACCGGCGAGACAGCCGAGCAGCGTCGAACGGAACAGACGGCGCCCTATTCGGCACAGCATGAGCACCGACAATGTGCCCAGTGCCGCCGTCATGAACCGCCAGCCCAACGGGTCGAGTCCGAACACTCCCTCCCCGAGGGCGATCACCCACTTGCCCATCGGCGGATGCGCGACGAAGCTGCCCGTGTCGGAGAGCGGGATCACCTGGGGATGCGCCAGGATCTGCGGGTCGGCGATCTTGCGGTCCGGCCAGCTGCCCTCGTAGCCGAGCCGCAGCATCGCCCAGGCGTCCTTGGCGTAGTACGTCTCGTCGAAGACGACGGCCCGTGGCTGCCCCAGCCGCCAGAACCGGAGCGCGCCGGCCAGCACGGCGACGAGGACCGGTCCCAGCCAGCTCATGGAGTGTGCGAGACGGCGAGCCGTTCGAGGGGCCAGGCCCGCCAACTCCCAGACTCTCGTGGCCGGTTCGGGGAAGGGCGGCACCAGCACGGCCCGGGTGTCGGTCCGCCGGCCCGCCGCGTACCCGAACCGCCGCAGCCGCTGCGCCCAGGGGGTCGCCTCCGGCGCGGCGGTCGCGCGGGTGTCTTCGCCGGCGTCGGTCCGTGTGGGGGTGTCACTCGTCACCGGGTCATCGTAGGGAACGCCAGTGCGGTTCGGGTTCGGCGCCCGTGGGTGCGGCGTGGTGCAGGGCCCCGACCGCACCCGCGCGGCGGTCGGGGCCCTTCGCGCACCGGCTCAGGAGTGCGCGTGCAGGTGCGAACTCGCCCTGCCGCCCAGCCACTTCAGTCCGTCGAGCAGGAAGCGGTTCTGCGTCTCGCTCGCGAACGTCGACGACAGGGTGGTGTTGGTGTCGTAGTCCATCGCGTTGTGGCCGAAGTTGGCGTACAGCATCCGGTACTTGGTGTTGGTCCACAGGATCGGGTAGTAGCCGCTGTACCAGCTCTGGTCGGGGTCGGTGCCGAGCGGGAAGCTGCTGGGGTCGACCGAGGCGAGGATCTTGATGTCGGGGTTGCGCCGCAGGTCGTTCGACCAGCTGTACCACTCGCTCACGGACGAGGTGAAGGTCGCCGGCAGGCTCTTCGTCGACGGATGCGTACGGTCCTCGACGCGCAGGACCGCGGTCGTCGGCCCCCAGGTGTTGGACTTGAAGTTGCCGCTGCCGAGGAACTGGTTGTGGTACCAGGGCCAGCTCCGTGCGTCGGTGGTGAAGGCCGAGACGTGGAAGCCCAACCAGGCGCCCCCGCCCCGCATGTAGCGTTCGAATCCGGTGCGTTGGGCGGCGGACTGAGGCAGGTCGTCGAGGAACAGCACGACCTGGTAGCCACTGACTCCGCCGTTGGCGAGCAGATCCCAGTTGTTGCTCGCCGTGTAGGTGAAGCCGTTCTGCGCGGCCCGCTTCGGGAACCAGTCGTTGGCTTCGTGGACGAAGCTGATGTGGGCCGCGTCCCAGGTGCCGTTGTAGAGGGCGAGCACCTTGAACGGCTGGGAGGCGGCCTGGGCGCGCGGCGCGGACAGGGCCGTCAGCAGGATCGCAAGAAGCACGAGGATGCGTACGGCACCGGTTCGGATAGCGTGCATCGGATGAACTCCCCTCCAGTCAGGGGTGGTTGAGGAGACGGGCCACGTCGATGGCTCTGTGTGGGGACAGGGGAGTTCAGCCCGTGTACTGGGCCAAGACGCGCGTGTAGTCCCAGGCCTGCTGGCCGACGCCGGAGCAGCTGTCCGCGCCACCACCGGTGCAGGGGCGGTCGCGGTTGGCGGACCAGAAGGTGAGCCGGGCGAGGTGGTGCTGCCGGGCGTAGCCGAGGATGGTGCGGAAGTCGGCGACGGTGACTTTCTCGTTCTGGTCCGTGATGCCGTTCATGGAGGAGATGCCCATCCTCCGGTAGGCCTGGTCGTCGCCGTAGCCGTAGGCGCTCTTGAGCGCGGACTTGAGGCCCTCGGCCGCCTTCAGGGTCAGCGTCCCCATGTTCTTGCCGGCACCGCCGAAGTCGAACGGCATGATGGCCCAGGCGTCCACCGACAGACGGGACGCGGCCGCCCGTTTGATCAGGCTGGTGTCGGGCCCGCTCTGGTCGGTGCCGATGGTGATGTACACCTTCAGGCCAGGGTTGTTCGCCTTCACGGTCTTCAGTGCGTCCACCGTGCGCTGCTGCACGGTCGGGTTGCTGTAGGCATCGGCCTCGATGTCGATGTCGATCGCCTTGAGTCGGTAGGCGCCTATGACCTTCTGGTACGCGGCGGCCAGTTCCCCGGCATTGGAGCAGGAGCTCTCCAGCTTGTTGCCGCTGTACCCGCCGAAGGAGGGGATGACGTCACCGCCGCCCGCGCGCACCGTGTTGACGGTCCGCTGGTCCACGCCGCCGGTGAGCGGGCGGCTGCCGTCCCACTGCGGATTGCAGTGGCCGTTGCTGAGCACGAAGGCGAGGGTGAACCACTTGACGCCGGTGGCGTTGGTGATGGTGGCCGGGTCGGGCGGGCTGCCCCAGCCGTTGTAGAGGTACGGCGCGACGGCCATGGGGGCGGCGGTCGGGGCGGCGTCGGCGGGAGCGGCGGTGAGGGCTGCGGCGGAGAGTGCCGACAGGGCCATGGCGATGCAGGCGGGCAACGCCGTGCCATGGGTGGGGGGTTGGGCATTCATGAGTGGGGGTCACAGCCTTTCGTCGGCAGGGACGGTGGGGGAAGAGGCCGGCAGTACAAGGGAGTTCACGTGCATGAACTTGGGGCGCACTCGTGAAGCTGTGTGACCGGGAACCTAAAGGTCTGAACCAAACACGTCAAGAGGTGAAGTAACGGTGACACGAGTCCGCGTTGTCTCTTCAAGAAATGAGTGCACGCAGAATCCGAGTGCCGCGAGGGAGCCGGTTCGCCCATGATGAGCGGATGACTTCGCTGACCTTCGACCGCTGCTGTCGCGAAATCGTCACCCAGACCGACCTGCTCAGAGCACAGATCGCAGGGGCGGACACGAGCACCCCGGTTTCCACTTGCCCCGGCTGGGATCTCGGCCGGTTACTGCGGCACGTGGGCGGGGACCACCGATGGGCCGAGGAGGTGGTCCGGACACGAGCCCGCGAGCCCGTTCCCGGCGACCCCGTCGACGACCCCGCCGTGTACGCCCATGTGGACGGCGGCGCACTGGGCGGCTGGCTGGCCGAGGGCGCTGCGGAACTCAGCGCCACCCTGCGGGATGCCGGGCCCGACGCCCAGGTGTGGACGCCGGCCCACGAGCGGAACACGTCCTTCTTCTGGGCCAGGAGGATGACGCACGAGACCGTCGTGCACCGGGCCGATGCCGCACTGGCGACCGGTTCCGCCTTCAGGCTCGACGGCACCCTCGCGGCGGACGCGGTGCAGGAGTGGATGGAGTTCGCGACGGTCCCCGAGGCGTACGAGCCCCGGCAGGGAGCACCCGGACTGCTCGGCCCCGGTCGTACGCTCCAGTTCGAGGCGACCGGCGCCGGAGAGTGGCACGTCGACCTCGGCGGCGACCGGCCCGTGTGGCACGCCGGTCGCGCTGCGGCCGCGACGACCGTGCGCGGACCGGTGACGGACCTGCTGCTGTTCCTCTACCGGCGACCCGCTCCCGCAGTCGAGACCCGAGGCGACACGGCACTGCTCCGACTCTGGCTGTCCCGCACCGGGTTCTGGCTGGAGGCGTAGAAGGTGGTCCATGCGGGAGCGCGGGGCGGTTCGCGGCCGACTGGGACGGACAACCGCGGACAAGGCCGTCCCCTTCTCCCGTGCCTGAAGGCGCGTTGCGCGCGTCAGGGGGCGACGGCCCCCGCCCTACGGCCCCGCACGCCCCAAGCGCGCGCCCGGAGCGCGATCGACCCGTCCGGGCTAGCCGGCACCCGCGCCCGCAGCGCTTCCCGCAGCTGCTCCTTGGCGTCCGGTGCGAGTGAGGCGACACAACCGGGGGCGGGGCCCTGTCCGGCCAGGAACGGATCCCACAGTTCGGCGAAGTCGGCGAAGGGGGCGGGGACTTCGAGGCGCACGACCTCCACCTCGACCAGCGCGGCCTTGCTCCACGACCGCCGCAGTGGGTCCGGCCTGCGCAGCGGAACCGGCGGCCCTCGTCCAGCTCCGCCGCCGACGTGGGATCGGCGGCGGTCACGGCGTCCCAGAAGTGCCGCAGCAACCCCATGACTTCGGCGTAGTCCCGCGCATACGCGGCGACCAGCCGCCGGGCACCACCACGCGCGCGGCCTCGGCGACCGCGGCACCGGGCTCGGGGAGGAAGTTGAGGACCAGTCCGCTGACGGCCACGTCCACCGCGGCCCCGCCCACGGGAAAGGCTTGTGCGTCGGCCCTGGCGAAGAGCCCGGGAGGAGACCCGTGCGCCCGGGCCGCGGCCACGAACCCGTCGGACCGCTCCACGCCGAGCAGCGCCCGGGGCCGGCACCGGCGCGCCACGGTCGACGCAACGCACCCGAACCACAGCCGACGTCCAGCCACCGGGCTCCGGGCGCACACGCCGGCCAGGACACGAACTCGTCGGCCACCAGGCGGCTCCACCGCCCCATGTGCCGCTCGTAGGTGTCCCCGGCGGACCACACGCCGAAGTCCTGCCCGGTCACCTTCCCACTGCGCCGTGCTGTCCCGGTTTGCGCCACGTGTGGGGATGTGGGGGCACGCGCTTTCTGAGAGGTTCCTATGAATCTGTGGGGTGCTTGAACACGCTGGTTCCGCCGTCCGTATGTGGCGAGGGATTTCCATGCCCGACCGCCGTGATCCGTAGGAGAACTCTCGTGGGACGCAATTCGCGCAGACGCCCAACAGGCCCGCGCCGCGCAACCTTTGCGGCATTCGCGCTGATGCTGGGCGGAGGCGGGCTGGTGGCGGTCAATGTCTACGCCTCGGCGACGGAAGGCGGTTCGGACACGGACGGGGCACAGACGCGCAGTGCCGCGGCCGGCACGATCGACTGCCCCGACGTCGGCAGCAAGTTGACGCAGGTGCCGGACCAGGCGCGGGGCGACGTCGACAAGGAACTCGCCTCCATGGACCAGCAGATAGCGGAGGCCTACCAGCGGCTGCAGGCGGCGACGCCGGAACAGCGCCAGGACAGCGGCTACACCGCCGACCAGGTCATGAAGCCGCTGAAGGAGAAGCGCAGCGACTCCCTCGGCCGGATCGGCGACGTTATGGACCGGGCCGGGCAGCGTCCCGACGGGCTGGACTCCATGGCGGACTGCTCGATGCGCACCTGGAACGACCAGAACGGCGGACAGGGTTCGGAGGGCGGCCAGCAGCAGGGGCAGGGAGACCAGCAGAACGGCGGCCAGCAGAACGGCGGCGCTGAGCAGGGCGGCAACGGAGGCCAGGCGGGCAACGGGCCGTCCGTGGGGGACTACCAGGACATCAACACCGTCCAGCCCAACTCCCCGGCACCGAACCTGAACTCCTTCGTCTCCAAGGGCACCTTCACCACCAGCTGCGGTGTGAACGCGAACGGCCTGCGCAACTCCGACAACGTGATCGTCGCCCCGGGCGTCACCAACGGCGCCCACCACTTCCACGACTACGTCGGCAACCAGTCCAACAACGCCTTCGCCAGCGACGACGACCTCGCGAACGCCCAGACCAGCTGCGAGAACCCGGGCGACAAGTCCACGTACTACTGGCCGGTGGTACGGCTGCAGAACGGCACCCAGGACAAGGACGCGAACTCGCCCGGCGGCGGCATCGAGGGCAACGCGGGCCAGATCGTGACGCCCAAGCAGGTCACGATGACGTTCATCGGCAGCCCGCGCAGCCAGGTCACGGAGATGCCCCGCCTGCTGCGCATCATCACCGGAGACGCCAAGGCGTTCGTCAACGGCACTGCCAACGCCAACGCCTCCTGGAGCTGCACCGGGTTCGAGGACCGGCAGCTGAAGGACAAGTACCCGCTGTGCCCGCAGGGCAGCGACGTGGTCCGCACCTTCCGGTTCCAGAGCTGCTGGGACGGCCGCAACATCGACAGCGCCAACCACCGCACCCATGTGGCCTTCGCCGACGCCTCCGGCAACTGCCCGAACGGCTTCCAGGCCATCCCGCAGCTGGTGCAGCGCATCGTCTACGACGTGAAGGCGCCGAGCCTGCAGGACGGCGGCCGTACGACCCCGCTGTTCGCGGTGGACTCCTTCCCCGAGCAGCTGCACAAGCCGGTCACCGACCACGGCGACTTCATCAACGTCTTCGACGACGGCCTCATGAAGGAGGTCGTGTCCTGCATCAACGGCGGCCGTGCATGCGGCGCGGGCACCGGAGAGGACCCGGGCTCGGGCGGCGGAGCCACCCAGCAGCCGACCGAGAAGCCGACGGACCAGCCCAGCGAGCAGCCGACCGACCAGCCCACGGCCACCGACCAGCCCACCCAGGAACCGACCCCCCAGCCCACCGACGACCCGACCACGCCGCCCGCCGGCGACGACAACGGCAACTCGGGCGACGGGTCCGGCACGGGCAACTCCGGCAGCGGATCCGGTGACCAGAACGCGCAGCCCACGACCACCGCTCCGGAGACCGGACAGCCGGCGAACGACGACAAGCCCACGATCTCCAGCACGACTCAACCCAGGGTCTACGCGACCTCCAAGGCCTCGCGCAGCGCCGCGGCCGCCGCGGCGAACGACGGCACCAACGCGGGTGACCACTCGGCCCGGCCCCAGGCCACGGGCGGAAACGCCCCTGCCGCAGGCAGCCAGACCGAACCGCAGGGCGTCCAGGACGGCGCGTTGGCCGAGACCGGCACGACCCTGTGGCCCGCCACGGCGGGCACCGTGCTGCTGCTCGCAGGGCTTTTCCTGCTCACCCGTACACGGCGCAATTACGGGCGCTGACGCCTGGGGCACGGTACAGAGGCACGAGCGGCAGGGGCCGCCGCCGATCCGGCGGCGGCCCCTGCCGGTGCTCCAGCCGCCCCGGCACCGCTCGATGCGCGGGACGGACACCGCAGTGGTGCTAAGCCCGGGTCCCGGGCCGGACCTGCCTGCGCACCTGGACACCCCAGACCAGCAGGGCCGCCAGAGCGATCGACACGACGGCCGTCGACATCCCGGCCTGGACGCCGACCCGCACGGTGAGGGTGCCGGCGACCAGGGCGCCGAGCGGCACACCCAGACCCGAGGAGAGCATCCGGCGCGTGGTGTTGACCCGGCCCTGGAGCTCGGGCGGCGTCACCTCCTGGGAGTAGGTCATCGTGTTCACCAGGACGACGAGGTAGGCCGACCCCCACACGGTCAGGGCAACCAGGGTGACCCGCCAGTCCGAACTGAGGACGACCACCAGCCCGAGCAGGGCGCCGGCGGGCAGCACCCCCAGGAGAAGGTGGAACGCCTCGAAACGGCGCCGCAGCCGGGGCAGCAGGAAAGACCCGCCGATGCCACCTGCACTCCACCCCATGTACAGCAGGCCGATCCGCCCGTCGGAGTCGTGGATGCCCAGCACACGGTCGGCGAAGACGACTAGCTGGCCGATGACGGCTCCGCCGGAGAAGGACTGCAGGGTGCCGACCACGGTCATCAGGCGCAGCGTCGAGTGGTGGCGGAGGAAGCGGAGTCCTTCCCGGACGGACTCCCTGAACCCCGGCCGCTCCACCGCCGGCTTGTCGGACCGGGAGGCGTCTGTGACCGCCTTGAGGAGCAGAGCGGAGGCAGCGAAGGACAGGGCGTCCAGCGCCAGCGTGCCGGCCGGGCGGAACAGGACGATCAGGCCTCCAGCCACCGCGTTCCCGGCGATGCGTACGACGGTCTGCGCTCCGTAGACGGCGCTGTTTGCCTCGGTGAGCTTGTCCTTGCCGACGATGTCGGGGACGAAGCCGTACACGCCCGCGTCGAAGAAGAGACCGAGGGCGGCCGAGGCGAAGGCCACGACAAGAACCTGGCCGCCGGTCAGGATGCCCAGGGCGGAGGCGGCCGGGACGGAGGCGATACAGGCGGCGTTGAGCCAGTCGGTGAGGACCATCAGGCGGCGCCGGTCGGTCCGGTCCGCGACGGCGCCCGCGATCAGCCCGAAGACCACGTAGGGCAGGGTCGCCGAGGCCGCCACCAGGGAGACCATCAGCGGCGAGCCGGTCTCCTGGAAGGTCAGCACGGGCAGGGCCACCGTGGTGACGGCGGATCCCAGCCCGGAGACCACGCGCGACAGCCAGAACCAGCGGAAGTCGGGGACACGGTACAGCGGGAGGTGCGGTGTCTCGGGGGTTTGGTGGCCTGTGTCTTTGTGCGGCAGGGAGGTCATCGCGGACGGTGGGTCCTTTCGGTGAGGTGGTCGTGCGGCGCTTTCAACAGGAGGGGGCGCAAAACGCGAGACACCCCATCAGCAGGTGCTGATGGGGTGTCATGTGAACTGTGCTGCGGGTGTACCGGTCGATACGACTGCAGCCGTCGAGCGATACGTGGAAGCTGGTTTCTCGAGACGGAACCCGCCGATCCGACGGTGGCCCGCGACGTCCGTGGAGGCGGACCGTGAGCGATGAGGTTCCGGAAACCCGCAAGATCATAGCAGGCGGCGGCCCGGCCGGGACAGCCTCTCGGTCAGTGGCCGGTCAGCTCCTCTGCTTGGACTGCCGCACTGCCTGCTCGACCTCCGCCTCGACCTCGGTACGAGGCTTGCCGGACTCCTTCGCGTACTCGGTGACCGACGTCCGCGCCTCACGGGCCAGGTCGCGCCAGGCGCGGCGGGCGGTCTCGTAGGTGTCGGCCTGCTGTCCGCTCCAGCCACCGGGCTGGGCAACCGGGCCGTACGAGTGCTGCAGTTCCTCGACACGGAGGTGCGCCTCGTCGGCTGCGCGCTGTTTCTCGACCAGCTCGTCGAAGGTATGTGTCACGCAAATGGAGCATAAGCGCACATTTGCCATCGCGCGCGCCGAGCCGGTGTGCCCCGGCCGGCGCCGCCGGGTCGAGCGGACCGGCGGCAGGCCGCGGGTCCTCACCTGTTCCCGGTCAAGGCCTCGCCGAGCAGTTCCCGCGTTGTGTCCAGCGCCGCGGCTCGGTCCGCCGGCACGATGCCGATCCGGGTACGGCGGTCGAGGACGTCCGACTCGTCGAGGGCACCCTCATGCCGTACCGCCCAGAGCAGTTCGGCGGCGGTGACCGGATGGCCCGGCAGTACCTGCTCGCTCAGGCGGGGGTCGTCCGCGCCGAGTGCGAGGACGGCCGGTGCCTCGGTGCCGTAGCGCCGTACCAGATGGCGAGGTGCCTGCACCGCGTCGAGCGCCCGAGGGGATGCGGCGCCGACGAGCGGGAGGGAGGCCGTGGGGGAGGGGCCGGCGGCCAGGCGGCGGGCGGCGACGGCGGCGTCCACGGCGTCCTCGGCCATGCGCCGGTATGTGGTGAGCTTGCCGCCGACCACGGTGATCACACCCTCGGACGAGGTGAGCACCGCGTGCCGGCGGGAGACGTCGGCCGTCCTGGCCACGGCGCCGGACCCGGCCTCCGGTGCGGTGTCCAGCAGGGGGCGCAGTCCCGCGAAGGCACCGATGACATCCTCGCGCCGGACCGGGACGTCGAGGACCGAGCCCAGGACGTCGAGGAGGAAGCCGATGTCCGTCTCGGGTGCCTCGGGCACATCGGGGATGTCGCCCTCCACGGGTTCGTCGGTGAGGCCGATGTAGACGCGGCCGTCGCCCTGGGGCAGGACGAGGACGAAGCGGCTCGTCTCTCCGGGTATGGGGATGTGCAGACCGGCCGGGAGCGGGCCGAGGTGGTCCGAGCGCAGGATCAGGTGGGTGCCGCGGGAGGGGCGGATGCGGATGCCGTCCACCAGGCCGCCAGCCCAGACTCCGGAGGCGTTGATCACCGCGCGGGCCCTGATCTCGCCCTCCTCGCCGGTGAGTTCGTCGCGGACGCGGGCGCCGGAGGCGGTCAGTGCCAGCGCCCTGACGCGGGTCAGGATCCGTGCCCCGTGTGCGGCCGCGGTGCGGGCGACGGCGGTCACCAGGCGGGCGTCGTCGACCAGGCGGCCGTCCCAGGACAGCAGGCCGCCGCGCAGCCCGTCGGTGCGCAGCGCGGGCGCCAGATGGCGGGTCTCCAGGGCGGAGAGCCGGCGCGGCGCGGGCAGGGTGGCCCGGGCGGTGCGGGCCGTCAGGCGCAGGGTGTCGCCGGCCCGGAAGCCGGCCCAGGAGAGCGCCGCCTGACCGCGGGAGACCAGCGGGGTCAGGGGCAGGACGAACGGCTGCGCGCGGACCAGGTGGGGTGCCGTGCGCTCCATCAGCACGCCCCGCTCGACCGCGCTCTCGTGGGCGACGTCGAGCTGGCCGGAGGCGAGATAGCGCAGCCCGCCGTGGATGAGCTTGCTGCTCCAGCGGGAGGTGCCGAAGGCCAGGTCGTGGGCGTCGACCGCGGCGACGCTCAGGCCGCGCGCCGCGGCGTCCAGGGCGGCTCCGGCACCGGTGGCGCCGAGCCCGACGACGAGGACGTCCACGGCGGGGCCGCCGACGGTCTCGGCCAGTTCGCGCGAGCGCCGGGCGATGGACAGGGACGATCCGGGGGTGGCAGGGCTGGGGCTCATGGCGTCAGGGTCCTCTCCAGGATGGAGCGCAGCTCGGCGAGGAAGGCCGCGGAGGACAGTTCGGCGTCGTCCTCGTCGGTCATGGTCCGCAGGGACAGGGTGAAGGACTGGACGATCAGCAGCAGGGAGCGGGCCTGGCGCTCGGGGTGGCCGACGCGGACCGACCCGTCGGCGTGCCCTTCCTTGAGGCCGTCGGCCAGCAGTTCCAGGAGCGCGATCTGGCTGGCGCCGCGACGGTCCAGCACATAGGGCAGGAGCAGCTCGGGATCGACGTCGACGATCTTGCGGAAGAGGGGGTGGGCGCGGAAGGACTCCACCCCCGCCACCAGCCCCTCCACCAGCAGGCTGCGCGCGGCGGCCTCCGGTCTGCGCTCGGGTATCGCCCGCGTGGCCACGTCGACCCACTCACGGGTCATCAGGTCTCCGACCAGCGTGCGCACATCGGGCCAGCGCCGGTACAGCGTCATCCGGGAGACCCCCGCACGGCGGGCGACGTCGGTGAGTGTCGTACGGCGGACCCCGACGGCCAGGACGCAGTCCCGCACCGCGTCGAGCACCGCATCACTGTCCGAGCTGTTGTGACGAATAGGCGTCATGTGTCACAGTGTAACGCCTCGACGCCCTGCAGGGGTCGTCGAGGACGGAGCAGCTCGAACGGAATCGCTCGAATCGACCGGTGAGGACGACAGTCATGGACATGCTGTGGAGCGGCTGGGGCGACCCGGCCAGAGCGACGCCGCTGCCCGACACGGTGATCGGACTGTTGCGCGATCTGCTCGGCGTCAAGCCGCGCAGCGCCGAGCCGGTCGGCCTGGCGGACATCGCCGTTCCGGACGGGCAGTTGGAGCCTGCGGCGCATCAGGCCCTCGCGGCGGCCGTGGGCGGCGAGGAGTACGTGCGCACCGACGCGGAGACCCGCGTCCGGCACACCCGAGGCAAGTCCACCCCCGATCTGCTGCGCATCCGGGAGGGCGACGTCGACGACACCCCGGCGGCGGTGCTGCTCCCGGCCGCTCACGACGAGGTGCTCGCCGTGCTGCGTGCGTGTGCCGAACACGGCCTGGCGCTCGTCCCGTTCGGCGGCGGCACCTCCGTCGTCGGCGGACTCGCCCCCGGGCGGCGGAGCACCTTCGTAGCCCTGGATCTACGGCGCATGGACGGCCTGCTCGCCCTCGACCCGGTCTCCCGCACCGCCACCCTGCAACCCGGCCTGCGCGCCCCGCAGGCCGAGGCGCTGCTCGCCGAACACGGCTTCACCCTCGGCCACTTCCCGCAGTCCTACGAGTGGGCCACCATCGGCGGTTTCGCCGCCACCCGCTCCAGCGGTCAGGCGTCGGCCGGTTACGGCCGCTTCGACGAGATGGTCCTCGGCCTCACCCTTGCCACCCCCGAGGGCACCATCGACACGGGCCGGGCTCCGCGCTCCGCCGCCGGACCCGATGTGCGCCAGCTCGTCCTCGGCTCGGAGGGAGCGTTCGGCGTGATCACGTCCGTGACGGTCCGCATCCGCCCGGTCCCGCAGACCCGTATCCACGAGGGCTGGCGCTTCCCCTCCTTCGAGGAAGGCGCCGCCGCACTACGGCGCCTCGCTCAGGACGGGCCGCGCCCGACCGTGCTGCGCCTGTCCGACGAGACCGAGACCCTGATCGGCCTCGCCCAGCCGGACGCGATCGGCTCCTCCGACGCCCAGGCGGCCGCCGGATGCACGGCGATCGCGGGCTACGAGGGCACGGCGCAGGACGTCTCGTACCGTCAGGAGCATGCCGCGGCCGTCCTGCGCGAGTGCGGTGGCACACCGCTCGGCGAGGAGCCCGGCGAGCGCTGGGCCCACGGCCGTTACTCGGCCCCCTATCTGCGCGACGCCCTGCTCGACGCGGGCGCCTTCGCCGAGACGCTCGAGACCGCGACCTTCTGGTCCCGCATCCCGGAGCTGTACTCGGCCGTACGCGAGGCGCTCACCACCACGCTCACCGAGGCCGGCACCCCGCCCCTGGTCATGTGCCACATCTCGCACGTCTACGAGAACGGCGCCTCGCTGTACTTCACGGTCGTCTCCGCCCAGGGCGAGGACCCCGTCGCGCACTGGACGCGGGCCAAGCACGCCGCCAACGAGGCGATCCTCGCCGCCGGCGGCACCATCACCCACCACCACGGCGTGGGCACCGACCACCGGGACTGGTACGTCCGCGAGGCCGGCCCGCTGGCCGTCGCGGCGCTGCGCGCCGTGAAGCGGCGACTGGACCCGGCCGGACTCCTCAACCCCGGGGTCCTCCTGCCCCTCGACGACTGACCGTCACCCCCTGTCCGGCAGTACCGACCCGGCCGCCCTCGGAGGCACACCGATGCGACAGTTCACCGCCGTCGTCAACCCCACCGCGGGCGGATCCACCGGCGCCGCCGCGCTGCTCGCGGTGGCCCGGCTGCTGCGGGAGGCGGGCGCCGAGCTGCAGACCGAGTACAGCCGCAGCCTGGCCCACGCCCAGGAACTCGCCCGGCAGGCGGGCAGCCGGGGCCGGGTGGTGCTCGCCGTCGGCGGGGACGGCATGGCCGGCGGCATCGGCGGCGCCCTCAGCGGCACCGGAGCCGTACTCGGCCTGGTCCCGGCCGGCCGCGGCAACGACTTCGCCCGGGCACTCGAACTCCCCACGGGACCCTCGGAGTTGGCCGAGGTACTGCTGCACCACGAGCCGCGCGCGGTCGACACCATCGAGGTCGAGTCGGCCGTCCACGACCGCACCGTCGTGCTCGGCAGTGTGTACGCGGGTGTGGACGCCCTCGCCAACCGCCATGCCAACCAGGCGAAACTCCTGCGGGGCGCGGCCTCCTACTACGCCGGCGGCCTCCGGGCCGTCACCACCTGGCGGCCGGCCCGCTACCGAGTCGTCGTCGACGGCGAGGAACACCGGCACAGCGGTTACACGGTGGTGGCCGCCAACTCCGGCTACTACGGCTCCGGTCGTCTCATCGCCCCCGACGCCCGGGAGGACGACGGCCTCCTGGACGTGGTGATGATCGGCGAGGCGCCCCGGCGGCTGTTCTTCGCCCTGATGAACGACCTCAAGACGGGCAGCCACCTCCACCGGCCACAGGTGTGCATCCTGCGCGGCCGGGAGATCACCATCTCCGCGGACCGCGACGTGCCCTACGGCGCCGACGGGGAGGTCGAGGCCGTCCTGCCCGTCACCCTCAGAGTGCTGCCGGGAGCGCTGCGGGTGCTGTGCTGAGCGCTGAACTAGGGTGCGGGTGTGCCCACCCTGCTGATCGTGCATCACACGCCCTCGCCCAACTGCCAGACGATGCTGGAGGCCGTCCTCTCCGGCGCCACCGCGCCCGAGATCGAGGGCGTCGAGGTCGTGCGGCGGGCGGCGCTGGCGGCCACGGCCTCCGACGTACTGGCGGCCGACGCATACCTGCTCGGCACTCCGGCCAACATCGGCTACATGTCCGGAGCCCTCAAGCATTTCTTCGACCAGATCTACTACCCGTGCCTGGATGCGACGCAGGGCAGGCCCTTCAGCTACTACGTGCACGGCGGGAGCGACGTCACGGGCGCGGTACGGGGGATCGAGACGATCACGACCGGCCTGGGCTGGCGCCGCACGGCGAAGCCCGTCACGGTCACCGGGGAGCCCGCCAGGACCGACGTGGAGGCCTGCTGGGAGCTGGGCGCGACGCTCGCCGCGGGACTGCTCGGCTGAACCCGAACCGGGTGAGTGAGGGAGACGCAGGTCACATTTGGGTGTGTCACAACCTGCCGGGCCGTGCCGTCAAAGAGGTGTAACCACCCACAACGGCACAGGAGCACACCATGGAAGCTCGTCTCAACCTTTTCGAGAACCCGGTCGCGGCCAAGCTCTTCCGGCACCTCAACTCGGCGGGCAAGGTCGTCTCGGACTCGGCGCTGCCGCTCGCGACGCAGGAGTTGGTCAAGCTCCGCGCCAGCCAGATCAACGGCTGCGGCATGTGCACCGACATGCACGTCAAGGACGCCCTGGCCGCGGGGGAGGACCCGCAGCGTCTCCATCTGGTCGCGGCCTGGAGGGAGGCCAAGGTGTTCACCGACGCCGAGCGTGCCGCCCTGGAGCTGGCGGAGCAGGGCACCCGCATCGCGGATGCGGCCGGCGGGGTCACGGACGAGGCCTGGGCGATCGCGGCCAAGCACTTCGACGAGGACCAGCTCGCCGCCCTGGTCGCCACCATCGCCGTGATCAACATGTACAACCGCTTCAACGTCATCGTCCAGCAGCCCGCCGGCGACTACCAGCCGGGCATGTTCGGATGACGCCGAGCACCTGACCGGCAACGGCAGTCCTTGTGTACTGCATTTGAGACAGCCTTCCCGTAGAAAAGGTACGGACTATTCTCGTACGCCTTGCTTTCATGGGCTGTGCGGTGCCCATGAAAGCAAGGTCAGGTGCGTGAATGAGTCAGCTTCGAAAATTCACTCTTCCGTGCGGTTGATAGTTCAACGGGCGCGCTGGAATACTCCGGCTCCCGGTCCCGCCCCACCCAATGGCGGGACCGAAGGAATCCGGGAAGCGGCGATTCCGGATTCACGAACCCCCCACAAAGTCCGCACGGTGGTCTACTCCGGCACACTTTTTCCGGCATGCGTGCGGCACCAGGAAGTGGAGAAGGTGTGCCCGCGTGAATGTCGAGCAGGCGAAACGACGCGAGATATCCAACAGTCCTGAATTCCAGCTGCTGCGCCGTGCGCAGCGGCGATCCGGAGTGCGGATGACGGCCGTCGCCGTCGGCGGGTTCCTGCTGTATGTCCTGTTGTCGAGTTTCGCGCCCGACCTCATGAACGCTCCACTGCACGGTCACCTCACCCTCGGACTGGCCCTCGGCCTGGGGCAGTTCGTGGTGATGGCCCTGATCGCGCGACGCCACCTCGTGCACATGCGCACGAACGTCGACCCCATCGCCCGCGGCTTCCGCACCCAGACCCACCGCCGGCAGCCCGAACAGCCGGGCCCGCCCGCCCAGTCACCCGCCTCCCGCCACACCGGGGGGTACCGCACATGGTGACGACCGCGGCCGCCGTCGTGGACCGTTTCAGCCTGCAGCTGACGTTCCTGCTCTTTCTCTCCGTGGTCGTCGTCACCCTGTTCACCGCGCTGCTGACGGCTCCGCAGCGCGACGAGATCGGCGAGTTCTATCTCGGCAGCCGCACCATGTCGCCGCTGCGCAACGGACTGGCGATGTGCGGCGACTACCTCTCCGCCGCCACCCTCCTGGGCAGCACCGGCCTGGTCGCCCTCACCGGATACGACGGACTCCTCTACCTCGGCGGCACCGCGGTGGCCTGGATGATGGTCCTCCTGCTGATCGCCGAACCCCTGCGCAACGCGGGCCGGTTCACCCTCGGCGACACCATCGCCCTGCGCATGCCGGCCCGGCAACGCCCGGTCCGGCTCGCCCTCTCCCTGTGCACCCTGGTCGTCACCACCCTCTACCTCGTGGCCCAACTCGTCGGCAGTGTCGCCCTGTTGACCCAGTTCACCGGCGAACCCAGCGCAGCCACCCGCACCCTGTGCGTGGTCGTCATCGGCACCATCGTCGTCGTGTACGCGGCACTCGGCGGCATGCCGGGCGCCACCTTCATCCAGATCGTCAAGGCCGTGATGCTCATCTCCGGCGTCACCGTGACCGCCGTGATGGTGCTCCACCACTTCCACTGGAACATCGACGCCCTGCTGACCGCCGCCGCCGACAACAGCGGCATGGGAACACGCTTCCTGGAGCCCGGACTTCGCTACGGCGCCAGCACCACCAGCAAACTCGACTTCCTCAGCCTGCAACTGGCCATCGTGCTGGGCCTCGCGGCCCTCCCGCACGTCATGATGCGGCTGCTCGCCCCCCGCTCCACCAACGTGCTGCGCAGCTCGGTCGTCTGGGCGATGGGCCTGGTGGGCCTCATCTGTCTGGCGGCCGGCGTACTGGGCCTCGGGGCCACCGCCGTCGTGGGCCGGGACACCATCGCACGCATGGACCACAAGGGCGACGCGGCCGTGCTGCTGCTCGCGCACGCACTCGGCGGCGGCGTCCTCACAGCCCTGCTGTCCTGTCTGGCCTTCGTCACGCTCCTCGCCGTGGCCGCCGGACTCACCCTCGCCGCGGCCTCCTCCGCCGCCCACGACCTCTACGGAGAGGTCATCCGCAAGGGACGGGCCAAACAGACCGAGGAACTTCTGGTCGCTCGGCTCGCCGCCGCCGTCATCGGCGTCCTAGCCATGCTCCTGGCCCTGGTGTCCTGGGGCGCCAACACCGCCACCCTGGCCTTCCTCGCCTTCGCCATCGCCGCCTCCGCCCTGCTGCCCACCCTCGTCTACACCCTGTTCTGGCGGCGTTTCACCGCGACGGGCGCCCTGCTCAGCCTCTGCGGCGGCCTGTTGTGCTCCGTACTCCTCGTCGTGTTCTCACCCGTCGTCTCCTCCACGCCCGCCTCGCTCTACCCGGACGCCGACTTCGCCTGGTTCCCACTGCAGAACCCCGGCATCGTCTCGATCCCGGCCGGCTTCCTCCTCGGTTGGCTGGGCACCGTCCTGGGCCGTCCCGAAGTCCCGGGCGTCTACGAGGAGTTCGAGGTCCGTACGCTGGTCGGAGCCGCCGACTGAGATAGGCCCGCCACGGTGCGGTGGCGGCCGGACGACCCGCGGCCTTCGAGGTCTGCCTCGGCGACGAGCACGCCACCGGCCATGAGCCGGCCAGCCCCAGGGAAAGGTGCCGGAGGTGGTGCCGGCCGACGGATGAACCGTTGGGCCGTATGCAGCAGCCGGAAGAGCCGCACCCCGGGCACAGGGACAGGCTTGGCCTGCACCTACGGCCCGCCCCGGGAGACCTGATGCCACTTCGCGCCACTCCGGCCCGTCCCTTCCCGCTCCGGACCCGGCTGCGGGCGACCGGTGTCGCCGCGGCCTGCCTGGCAGCCCTCTGCCAGGCCCCCGCGAGCACCGCCGCCGCTCCCGCAGCGCGCGGCAGCGACCTGCAGAACCAGATCGAGCAGCTCGTGCACGCCCCCGGCGGACCGCCCGGCGTCATCGCCGTGCTGCGCAGGGACGGACACACCCAGGTCGTACGGGCAGGTGTCGCGGACCTCGCCACCGGCCGTCGCCCGGGCCAGAACGACCACATGCGCATCGCCAGCACCGCGAAGGCCTTCAGCGGAGCCGTGGCCCTGTCGCTGGTCGACCGGCACGCCCTGCGCCTGAACGAGACACTCGGCGAACGGCTGCCGCAACTGCCCAAGGCCTGGCACCGCGTCACGCTCCGGCAACTGCTCAACCACACCAGCGGCCTGCCGGACTTCAGCGCGGCCCCCGAGTTCCGCAGCATCCTCGCCGCCGACCCGCACCACCACTTCGACTCCCGCCGTCTGCTCGACTTCGTCGCCGACCAGCCCCTCGAGTTCCGCCCGGGCAGTCAGTACCGCTACTCCAACTCCGACAACATCGCCGTCGCCCTGATGGCGGAGGCGGCGACCGGAGACCGGTACGAGCTGCTGCTGCGGATGCTGGTCTACCGGCCGTTGGGTCTGCGCGACACGACCCTTCCCCAGGGCTACCTGATCCCCGAGCCCTATCTGCACGGCTACGACGTGACCGGTCCGCCGCCCCCGGAGGACGTCAGCGAGCTCCTCGGCGCCTCCGGCTCCTGGGCGTCGGGCGGCATCATCTCCACGCCCGCCGACATGACCCGCTTCATCCGCGGTTACGCGGGCGGCGCGCTCTACGGCAGTGACGTCGTGCGCGAGCAACGGCGCTGGATCGCCGGCGCGTCGGAACCCGCGGGCCCCGGCCGGAACATGGCGGGCCTCGCCATCTTCCGCTACGCGACCCGCTGCGGCGTCGTCCTCGGACACACCGGCAACTTCCCCGGCTACACCCAGCTCATCGCCGCCACCCCCGACGGCCGCCGCTCCCTGACCTTCTCCGTCACCACACAGATCAACAAGTCCCAGACACCGGCGCTGCTCAGCCGACTGCGGGCCGTCCAGGAGAACTTCGTCTGCGCGCTGCTGACACGTTCCAAGCACTGACCCGCTCTCGCTGGCCGCCGCCAAGACGGGGAAGATGGAGCGGCAAGCGTTTTGGTCAACCGATGTGGAGGAGCGGGCACATGCAGCACGAGCGAGCGGGCAGCCCGGCACGCCCCGAGGACCTCGTCGACGTCGCCCGGCTGGTCACCGCGTACTACGCGCTGCACCCGGACCCGGCCGATCCGGGCCAGCGGGTGGCGTTCGGCACGTCAGGACACCGCGGATCGTCCCTGGCGACCGCGTTCAACGACGACCACATCGCCGCGACCAGCCAGGCGATCTGCGAGTACCGCGCCGAGCAGGGCACCGACGGCCCGCTCTTCCTGGGCGCCGACACCCACGCCCTGTCCGAGCCCGCACGGGTCACGGCCCTGGAGGTGTTCGCGGCCAACGAGGTGACCGTGCTCATCGACAGCGCGGACGGCTACACGCCCACCCCCGCGGTGTCGCACGCCATCCTCAGCCACAACCGCGGGCGCACCTCCGGTCTCGCCGACGGCGTGGTGGTCACCCCCTCGCACAACCCGCCCGCCGACGGCGGCTTCAAATACAACCCGCCCAGCGGCGGCCCCGCGGGCTCGGAGGCGACCTCCTGGATCCAGGACCGGGCCAACGAGATCATCGCGGCCGGGCTGAAGGACGTACGCCGCATCCCGTACACCCGGGCGCTCGCCGCCGAGACCACCCGCCGTCACGACTTCCTCGGCGCCTACGTCGCCGACCTGCCGCACGTGCTCGACCTGGACGCCATCCGCGCCGCGGGCGTGCGCATCGGCGCGGACCCGCTCGGCGGAGCGTCGGTCGCCTACTGGGGCCGGATCGCCGAACAGCACCGCCTCGACCTGACCGTGGTCAACCCCCTGGCCGACCCCACCTGGCGCTTCATGACACTGGACTGGGACGGCAAGATCCGTATGGACTGCTCCTCGCCCTACGCGATGGCTTCCCTCATCGAGCAGCGCGACCGCTTCCAGGTCGCCACGGGCAACGACGCGGACGCCGACCGGCACGGCATCGTCACCCCGGACGCCGGTCTGATGAACCCCAACCACTACCTGGCCGCGGCCATCTCCTACCTGTACGCGCACCGCAAGGAGTGGCCCGCCGACGCGGGCATCGGCAAGACCCTGGTGTCCTCCGGCATGATCGACCGGGTCGCCGCCGACCTGGGACGCCGTCTGGTCGAAGTGCCGGTCGGGTTCAAGTGGTTCGTGGACGGGCTGGTCGGCGGCTCGATCGGCTTCGGCGGGGAGGAGTCGGCCGGGGCGTCCTTCCTGCGTCGGGACGGCTCCGTGTGGACCACCGACAAGGACGGCATCATCCTGGCGCTGCTCGCCTCCGAGATCATCGCGGTCACCGGGAAGACCCCGTCGGAGCACTACGCCGCCCTCACCGCCCGTTTCGGCGAGCCCGCTTACGCACGCATCGACGCCCCCGCGACCCGCGAGGAGAAGGCACTGCTCGCCAAGCTCTCACCCGCGCAGGTCACCGCGGACACCCTGGCCGGGGAAGCGGTCACCGGGGTGCTCACCGAGGCCCCGGGCAACGGCGCCGCCATCGGCGGCATCAAGGTGTCCACCGAGAACGCCTGGTTCGCGGCACGCCCCTCGGGCACCGAGGACGTGTACAAGATCTACGCCGAGTCGTTCCGCGGCCCCGACCATCTGCGCCAGGTGCAGGAGGAGGCCAAGGACGTGGTCATGGCGGCCCTCGGCGGCTGATCCGGACACCACGGCGACGGGTGCCGGACCGTGGCAGGGCGGGCCGGCGAAGCCGCACGGCGGACTTCGCCGACCGCCGTGTCGCGAACATCCCGTTAAACGCATAATCTGGGGATTTGCCCCGAAGGGGCCATGGCCCACGGTCCCGCCGGAGTGATCAATGTCCCTCGAGCGTCCGACAGAGGACGGCGACGAACTGCTTGCCCGACTCGGGTCGCTGACCGCCCAGGCACGCGAACTCGCGGAGCTGCAGCGCTCCCGGGTGGAGCTGGCCCTCGCCCTGCAGCGCGGCATGCTGCCCCGGGACCTGCCCGCCGCCTGCCGGTACCACCTGGCCGTCCGCTACGCACCTGCCTGTCACGGCCTCAACGTGGGCGGCGACTGGTACGACGCCTTCGCGATGCCCGACGGCCGCATCGGACTGTCCATCGGCGACGTCCAGGGCCACAACATCGAGGCGGCCGCCTTCATGGGCCAGGTCCGGGTCGGCCTGCGCGCACTCGCCTCCGTCACCAGCGAGCCCGGAGAACTCCTCACCCGCACCAACGAACTGCTCCTGTCCCTGGGCACCGACCTCTTCGCCACCTGCACCTTCCTACGGCTCGACCCGGCCACCGGCGTCCTGGAGAGCGCACGGGCCGGACACATCCCGCACATCTGGGCCACGGCGGACGGAAACTGCGGCATCGCCGAGGACGAGGGCGGACCACCTCTCGGCATCGCGGCAGGCATGCAGTACCCGGTGACCCGCTACCAGCTCACCACCGGCGGTGTGTTCGTCCTGCTCACGGACGGTGTGGTGGAAGGACCCTCGCTGAGCGTCGACGAGGGCCTCGCCCGGGTGGTGCAGCTCGCGGGCAGCGCCGCAGTCGCCGGCATGGAGGCCGACGTCCTCGCCGCCGGCGTGATGAAGATCGCCGAACGGGTCGGCCACGAGGACGACGCCGCCGTGCTGGTCGTCACCCACGACGGTCCCGGCATTCAGCCATAGGGCCGGACCCAGCGCCTTTCGCCTCGCCGAGCGGGCGGCCCCGGTGTCTGATGGCAGCCGTGGTGGGTATCGAGGATCTGCGCCGACCGGCCGTCCGCGCCCTCCAGACGCTGGCCGTCGCTGCCTGCTACTTCGCCGCCGGGCGGCTGGGACTTCTGCGGCAGCTCGTCGTGGAGGGCGCCGTCGTCACACCCATCTGGCCGCCCACGGGCGTCGCCGTGGCCTGTCTGCTGCTCTTCGGCCTGCGCATCTGGCCCGGCATCGCACTCGGCGCGCTCCTCGTCGTCATGTCCATCAGCTCGGTCCAGCCCGCCGTGGCCGGCACTCTCGTGGGCAACACCGCCGCTCCCGTCTGCGCGTACTACCTGCTGCGCAGGGTCGGCTTCCGCACCGACCTGGCCCGGTTGCGGGACGGCTTCGCGCTGGTGTTCCTGGCCGCGCTCACCGCCACGCTGATCAGCGCGACCGCCGGCGCCGGCCTGCTGGTCCTGACCGGCAAACTCGCCACGGACGGCTTCTGGCTGGTCTGGTCGGCGTGGTGGGCCGGCGACGCGATGGGTGTCCTGATCGTCACTCCGGTCCTGCTGGTGCTGTACGGCGCGCGCCGGCACCGCTGCGCGCGGCGCTGGAAGGAGGCCGTGGCCCTGGCCCTGATCGCCTGCGCCCTCGTCCCCTTCGCCACCCACAGCTCCGTGAGCGTGCTGTTCCTGGTCTACCCGCTCCTGATCTGGGCGGCCCTGCGCTTCCAGCTCGCGGGCAGCATGCTGTGCGCTCTCTTCGCCTCCGTGATGGCCACCGTCGCGGCGACGGACCAGGTCGGGCCGTTCGCCCGGCTGACCGGTGTCCAGGTGATGATCAAGCTCCAGGCCTTCAACGGCGCGATGGCGCTGACCGCCCTGCTCCTGTCAGCCGTGATCACCGAGCAGCTGAACACCAGGCGGTCGGTGGAACAGGCCTGCCAGGAACTGGTCGAGGTCCTGGAACACCTCACCGCGGGGGAGAACCCGCAGAGCCGGCCGCCCGTGGAGGCGGACGACCGGCACTGACCTCAGTTCCACAGGGGATACGTCACCGTCGGCGCGAACGTGTCCGGCCTGCCGGCGGGGTATTCGAGGGTCATCCGGCCGTAGTGCCGCAGGTGCGGATGCTTCTTCCAGGGCTGCGCCCGGTCGAGCCGGACGACGACCGGGTACGAGTGGAACCTGCCCGCCGCGCAGTACGGCTTGCAGTCGTTGACGATGTTGACGCCCTCGGCCCTTGCCGAGCCCGGCCCCCACTTGGACCAATGCAGCGAGGCCAGGCGGCTGTTGCCGTCACCGCAGGCGAGGATGAAGTCGGTGGGGCGCACTTCCGGGTGGAAGAAGCAGTCGACGAGCACAGGGACCCTGGCCTGCTGCCGTGCGGTCTGCGCGGCCGGCGGGGACGCAGGCCTGGCTTCGGAGGGTGCGCTTGCGGCTGCCGCGAGCGAGGCCGCGAAACAGAGCGTGACCGCCGTACTCAGTGTGTGCCTGCGCATGTCCGCTCCCCGCTGCCGTCTCCTACCGACGCTATGACGTTCTGACGCCAGGACTCGTTCCGACGCTACGACCGCGGGCAGGGATACACCACTCGGATGGAGCAACGCCTCGCCCCGAGCCTTCGCCGGTGCGTCACTCCCGGGAGTCGAGGGCGAACGTGGTGAGGACCGCCGCGTGGTCCGACGGCCAGTCGTTGCCCGCGACGTCCGGCCAGGCGCGCGGGACGCCCGTGACGACGGTGCGGGAGTCGACGACTGCGAGGCCGCGGCCGTTGTGGAGGACGTAGTCGATACGGTCCTGCGGTTCCGGGCGGGTGATGTCGTCCTCGTGGTGGGTGTGGACCGGCGACCAGGTGTGGCCCGGTGCGCGGACCGGATCGGGATGGGCCTCGCGGTAGGAGTCGCGCAGCCCGGCCTCCTCGGCCGCCCCCGTCACGGGCCAGGCCACGTCGGGCCAGTCCAGATGGGAGGGGCTGTTGAAGTCACCGGTCAGGATCACGGGGGTCGTCTCGTCCGCCGACTCCGCGATCCGGCGCAGGGTCTCCCGCATCTGGGCCAGCCGGAGGTCTTCGTGGGCGATCAGCTCGGCCGGACCCAGCCCGTCGAAGGCCGCTTCGTACGGGCCGTACGGCGTGTAGTGCAGGTGGGCCGTCCACACGTCCACCTCGTGTGCGCGGCCGATGCGGATGCGGGCGCCGGCCGCTCCGTAGAAGCCCACGTCGGGGTCGCCGAGGCGGGCCGTGATGGGGTGGCGGCTGATGATGCCGAGGTTCTCGCCGGCCTGGTGGTGGTGCCAGCCCAGCGCGTCGGCGAGTTCCCGGGCGGCCGTGCCGGCCGTCTCCTGGAGGCCCACGACGTCGGCCTCCGTGTCCAGGATGACCTTGAGCTGTTTGGCGCGGTGGTCGTCGACCTTCGCACCGCCGAACCAGAGGTTCCAGCTGAGTACTCGCAGCTGGGGGCTCACCAGCGCACGCAGTCGGTCCGGGGTCACCTCTTCCAGGCTGGCCACGACCGTCCGCCCGGGGGCGGCCTCGATCGGCGCCAGCGAGGGGACCGCCAGCACCGTGCACCCGGCGGCCTCCGCGGAGCTGACCCCCGTGGGGGTGTCCTCGACGGCCACACAGCGGGCCGGGTCGACGCCCAGGGCGCGGCAGGCCGCCAGGTAGGGGTCGGGGGCGGGCTTGGTGTGCTCGGTGTCGTCCGCGGTCACGGAGACCTGGAAGCGGTCGGCGCCGAGCACGGCCAGGACGCTGTCGGTCACCGTGCGGGGCGAGGCCGTGACCAGGGCGGTCGGGACATCCTCGCGGGCCAGGGCGTCGAGGAGGCCGAGCGCGCCGGGACGCGGCACGATGCCGGTGCGCACGCGGTCGCTGAACTCGGAGTGCAGCCGGCGGGCGAGATCCGGTGTCCCGGTCAGCCCGCCCAGCCAGGCGGCGGTGTGCTCGACCGGCCTGCCGAGCACCTCCGGCTGGTCGGCGTCGGTCAGCGGCCGGCCGAGGCCCGTGGCCACGTACTGCACCGCCTCCCACCACAGCCGCTCGGTGTCGACGAGCGTGCCGTCCATGTCGAACAGGACGGCCTGGAGCGGGGGTTGGGTCACGGTCTCTTCTTTCGTGTGGGGGGATTTTCCGGATGTCCTGCGGGCGAGTGTCCGGCGTCTCACGCCGCCCGCTCGGCGACCAGCACCGGACGCTCGGGCAGCGACACCCGTACGGTCGCTCCGGCTCCCAGCGCGGCGGCCTCGTGGGTGGGCAGATCCGCCTTGACCTCGGTGCCGTCGGCCAGGCGCACGGTGATGCGGGTGGCCGCGCCGAGGAACGCGGTGGCGATCACCCGGGCGTCACCGGTCGCGTCCGCGGTGACGTGCACGGCCTCGGGCCGCACCAGCACGTCCACCTCCGTCGCCGCGGGGAGGGTTCCCTCCGCGGGCAGCCGCAGGCCGAGGACGTCCACCGTCGACCCGGACAGCCGCCCGGGGATCCGGCTCATCGTGCCGACGAACTCGGCGACGAAGGCGGTGGCCGGACGCCCGTACAACTCGGCGGGTTCGGCGCACTGTTCGAGCCGGCCGGCCCGCATCACGGCCACCCGGTCGGCGACGGACAGGGCCTCCTCCTGATCGTGTGTCACGAACAGGGTGGTGATGCCGAGTTCCTGCTGCAGCCGCCGGATCTCCTCGCGCAGCGTGAGCCGCACCTTGGCGTCGAGCGCGGACAGCGGCTCGTCCAGCAGCAGGACACGCGGACGCAGCGCGAGGGCGCGGGCGAGCGCGATGCGCTGCTGCTGGCCGCCGGAGAGCTGGTGCGGAAACCGGTCGCCCTTGTCGGCGAGCCCGACCAGTTCCAGCAACTCGGCTGCGCGGGAACGGCGTTCGGCCCTACCCACCTTGCGCATCCGCAGCCCGAAGGCGACGTTGTCGAGGGCGCTCAGATGCGGGAAGAGGCTGTACGACTGGAAGACCATCCCTGCGTCCCGGCGATGGGCCGGCACCCGGGTGACGTCCTCGCCGTCGACCAACACCTCACCGGAGTCGGGGTGTTCGAACCCCGCGAGCATGCGCAGCGCGGTGGTCTTGCCGCAGCCGGAGGGGCCCAGCAGCGCCAGGAACTCTCCCGGCTGCACGGTCAGGTCGAGCCCGTCGAGGGCGACGGTCGCCCCGAACTCGCGGCGCAGGCCGCGGAATTCAACGGTCGCGGCGGTCGCCGGAGCGGCCTTCTGAAGCGTGGTGGCGGTCATGTTCATCCCCGGGAGGAGGTCGTTCGGGAGCGTCCGCCGACACCGGCGAGCGCGAGGAGCAGGGCCCATGTGACGAGCAGGCTGAGCACGGAGACGGCGACGGACAGCTGGGCCTGCTCGCCGCCGACGTTGACGATCCACACCGCGAACGGCGTGTAGCCCAGCAGGTGGGAGACGGTGAACTCGCCGAGCACCAGCGCCAGCGTGAGGAACGCGGCGTTCAGCAGTGCCCCGCGCAGATTGGGCAGCACGGCCCGCACCAACGCCTGCAGCCAGTTCGCACCACAGCTGCGGGCGGCCTCGACGAGGGTGGGCACGTCGATCGCGCGCAGCCCGGAGTCCAGCGCCCGGTACACGAACGGCAGCGCCATCACGACATACGCGAGGACGAGCACGAACGGGAAGCTCGGATTCTGGATCGCCACGAACGTCTGGAACAGCGGTGTGCGGGAGAGGTAGTCGGGGCCCCACTTGAGGACCGTGGACATGCCGGCGACGAACGCGATCGGCGGCACGACCAGCGGCAGCGAGCACACCACCTCCACCACCGGCCTGAGTCGGGACGCGCCCAGGCGCAGCGCGACCATGGCGGGCACCATCAGCAGCAGGACGACGGCGATGGTGGCGGCGGCCAGCTCCAGCGAGAGCAGCAGACTGGAGACGAAGCCGTCGGCGGAGAAGATCTTCGTGTAGGCGTCGAAGGAGACGCCCCCCGGCACATCGACGGTGAAGACCACGGACGCGGCCAGCGGCACCAGGAAGTACAGCGCGGCCAGGCCGAACACGGCCCACCGCCACAGGTTCAGGCGAGCCATCGGGCGCTCCGTCGTTGCAGGGGCAGGTACACGGCCATGACCAGGCCCGCGATCAGGACCATGTCGAGGCTGAGGGCGAGCGCCACGTTCTCCTGGCCGACCAGCACATTGCCGCCGAGGGCATCGGCGATCTGCAGGGTGACGAGCGGAACCGCGCTGCCCACCATGGCCGCGGCGGTGGCGTACGCGGCGAACGCGCTGCCGAAGAGCAGCACCAGACCGCCGAGCAGGGACGGCGCGAGCACCGGCAGGGCGACGTGCAGCCAGTACTGCAGGCCCGTGGCGCCGTTGTTCTGCGCGGCCTCGCGCCACTGGACGCGCAGGCCCTCCAGCGCGGGCGTGATGGTGAGGACCATCAGCGGGATGAGGAAGTACAGGTAGACGATGACCAGTCCCCAGAAGCTGTAGAGGTCCCAGCCCTTGTCCGTCAGGCCCAGGTGCGTGGTCAGCACGCCGGAGTTGCCGAGCGTGGCGACGAAGGCGAAGGCCAGCGGGACGCCGCCGAAGTTGGCGAGGACGCCGGAGGCGGTCAGCACGGCCTCGCGCAGCGCGCGGAAGCGCGAGGTCACGACGGCCTGCGCGAGCGGCAGCCCGAGCGCGGCGCCGAGGACGGCGGACACGGCGGACAGCTTGACGCTGCCGAGCAGCGCGGTCAGGTACGCACCGTGCAGAGACGTCGTCAGGTTGGCCGTCGTGTAGGAGGTCGCGCCGGTGGCCTGGTCCTTGACGGTGAAGGCACCGTTCAGCATGGCCACCGCGGGTACCCCGAAGGCGATCGCGACGAACACGAGCAGCGGGACGACGGCGAGCCAGCCGGGGACCCGGCGCCGCCGCGTCACCGAAGTGACCGGCGGCGCCACGTCCACGCCCGTGAGGGTGGCCGTCATCCGGAGACGGCCTTCGCCCAGCCCTGCGCGATGACCGTCTTGGCCTTGCTCTGCTGGGCCTCGGTCGGGAAGGAGGGCGTACCGGACACCTTGGGGAGCTTGGCCGCCGCGGTCTTGTCGAGCGTGCCGGCCTTCTCCATGGCCGTCATCAGCGCCGGACGGGCGTAGCCCTTGAGCCACAGGTTCTGGCCCTCGGTGCTGTACAGGTACTCCTGCCACAGGCGGGCGGCCGCCGGGTGCGGGGCGTCCTTGTTGATGGCCTGGGAGTAGTACTGGGAGAACTGGCCGTCGCTCGGCACCGACACCTTCCAGTCGACGCCCTTGGACTTGAACTCGTCGGCGTAACCGGCGTTGAGGTAGTCCCAGTCGATGCTGATCGGCGTCTCGCCCTTCTCGACGGTCGCCGGAGTCGACTCGACGGGCGTGTAGTTGCCGTTCTTCTTCAGCTTCGCGAAGAAGTCCAGTCCGGGCTGGATGTTGTCGAACGAGCCGCCGTTGGCCAGCGAGGCCGCGTACACACCGCCGAAGGCGGAACCCGACTTGGTGGGGTTGCCGTTGAGCGCGACCTGGCCCTTGTACTGCGGCTTGAGGAGGTCCTTGAAGGTGGTCGGACAGGCCTTCACTCGCTTGGCGTCGCAGCCGATGGAGATGTAGCCGCCGTAGTCGTTGAACCAGCGGGCCTGCGGGTCCTTCTGCCCGGCGGGAAGGTCGCCGTACGAGGCCACCTTGTACGGCGCGAGCAGGCCCTGCTGGGCGGCGCTGAGGGCGAAGGAGGAGCCGAGGTCGAGGACGTCCGGGGCGCGGTCCTGGCCCTTGCGGGAGGTCACGGCGTTGATCTCGTCCTGGCTGGTGCCGTCCGGGTTCTCCACCTGGATCTTGATGCCGTACTTCTTCTGGAAGCCGTCGATCAGGGCGCCGTAGTTGGCCCAGTCGCGGGGCAGCGCGATCGCGTGCAGCGTGCCCTCCTTCTTGGCGGCCTTCACCAGGGCGTCGAGGCCGCCGAAGTCGGCGGCGGAGGTGGCCGTGGCGGCGTTCTTGCCGTCGGCGGTCGTCGACGCGTTGTCGGGAGCGGCGCCGCAGGCGCTCAGGGCGAGTGCGGCTACGACGGCGAGGGAGCCGGCCAGGGCGGCTGTTCTCGGCTGGGACACGGTGACTCCAGAAAGGGGCGCAGGGGAGGACGCACAAGGCTGAGAACTTGTCTGAACAAGTTGGCCTCAGTAAGGCCGCCTGTGGTGACCAGTTCGTAAACAGTGGCGAAATTGTGACCTCCCATTCCCTGCACAGTTCGGGGCAAGCGCGATCATCTGCCGGTCTCGATTAGGCTGGTCACGCTGTGCACAGCAGCTGACTCGGAGGGAAACGGTGGCGACACGACACGAGGAGATCGCCGACGAGCTGCGGCGGGCGATCGACCGTGAGGAGTACACGGTCGGCAGCAGACTGCCCGCCGAGACGGAACTCGCCGCCCACTACGGCGTCTCGCGCGGCACCGTTCGTCAGGCCGTCGCCGCGCTGACCGCCGAGGGCCTGATCGGCTCCCGCCAGGGCGCCCGACGGGTCGTCCTGGCCAGCCGTCGCAGCCAGAGCTTCGCCGAACTGCGCAGCTTCGCCCAGTGGGCCCGCGCCATGGGCCGTGAGGCCACCGGCCGGGTCGTGGCCCAGGAGTACCTGCCCGCCACCACGCAGGACGCCGCCCGTCTCCAACTCCGGGAGGGCGCACGGGTGTTGCACGTCCTGCGGGTCCGCGGCCTGGACGGCGAACCGGTCCTCGTCGAGCGCACCGTGTACGCCGACTGGATCTCACCCGCCGTCGAGGCGATCGACCCGTACGCCCCGTCCGTCACCCAACTGCTGTACGACAGCACGGGTCTGGTCTTCGCCTACGGCGAGCATGTCATCGACGCGGTCGCGGCGAGCGCGCAGGACGCCGAACTCCTCGGCATCCGCCGCACCAGCCCCCTGCTGCGCGTCCGCCGCGTCACGACCACCCGCGAGGGACGCCCGGTGGAGTGGTCGGACGACCGCTACCGCTCGGACGCCGTGAGCTTCAGCGTGCACAACTCGATAGACAACAACGCGCTGGCCCGCAAGACGGCGGAGTGACACTTCAGGGCAGCGGCGCGGCGGCCTGCCCGCCCGTGACGCGCAGCAGATCCAGTTTTCCCGCGTCGCCGCTGCCGCGGTGCAGGTGACCATGCGCAGATCCGCGCCCGGGACGACGAGCACATCTCAGTCGAGGACGATGTCGCCGGCTGGTCCGGACGTCATCGCCCACAACCCCGGCTTCGTCCCGGCACCGGCCTCGCCCGCAACGCCGGCCCCGCCTCGCGCTGAGCCATGCGCCGCATCCTGCCGGCGCTCAGTCTCACGCCGCTCGCCGCCACCCCCACGACCGTCACCTCGCCGACCTCACCCTCGGCACGATCTCCGCACCGACCGGTTCCTGCGTCGACCACGCGCGGGTCGCCCGGTCGTCGGAGGAGTCGTACGACCCCCGGCGCGAACGAGAACTCTGGGACGTCGCAAAGCGGTTGGTAGGCTCTCCGGGCTGATCATGGACTGGACAGGGGGGATCCATGCGGAACGTGGTCACTGCGGTGACGGTCGCGATGACGTGCCTGGTGACGGGGACGGCCGTATCGGGATGCGGTGCCTCCGGTGAGCGGTCGGCCGACGCGATACTCGACGACGCCAACGACACGATGCGCGGGCTGAGATCCGTCAGGATCGACACGACCAGCGAGGCGACCAAGGGCGGCACGGTCACCACCCGCTTCGCGACCGATCTCCACGGCCGGTGCACAGCGAAGACCACCTGGACCGAGGGCGGCACCCTGGAACAGATCCGGATCGGCACCACGGACTACGTGCGCCCGGACCGAAAGTACCTCCAGAAATGGAAGGGCGACAGGAGCGTCCGAAGCGGCCAGGGACTGTGGGTGAAGGCGCCTGTCGACAAGTCGAAAGACCGCGAGGAGGGGCTCGCCTCCTGTGAACAGCCCTTCGACTCCTTCGGCAAGGCGACGAAGGGCGACACCACCCGCATCGACGGCCGGGACGCTCTTACGGTGACCGTGACCGACAAGGCGGACAAGGGCGGCACGTACACCTTCTACGTGGCCGCGGAAGGCAAGCCGTACCTGCTCAGAACCGTCTACAAGGGCACCGAGTACCACACCACCACATCGTTCCGCGGCTTCGACGAACCCCTGGACATCCGGGCCCCGAAGGCGGCCGAGGTGCTGGACACGAAGGGCCTCATCCACTGACCGGGCGAGCCAGCAGACGGGTGACGTGTTCCCGTACCACCTCCCGGGCGACAGAGGGGAGGGAGCCGAGCGCGGTGTCGCTCAGCGCGACGACCGCCGCCTCGCTCCCGGCGGCACAGGAGACATCGGCCGTGAGCACGTCATAGCCGTCGCGGACGGCGACGCGCAGGCGGTCGAGTCCGCCGTCACCGGCGTGCACCGCGGCGGCGACCACGAACGGTGGCTGCCCGCCCGCCTCGCCGGGCAGTTTGCGGTAGCTGCTGGCCAGCGGCTCACGCCAGTGCAGGCTGAGCAGGAGGTGGTGCTTGGCGAGGACTTCGGAGAGGTCGGTCTCGTAGATCCGGTCCTGGTCGAGCACCGTCGCCCAGGCCTTCAGCACCAGCGCGGCCGGCAGCAGGCAGCGCAGCGTGCTCCCGACCAGGTTGCCCCCGACGGTGGCCGTCCGCCGCACGGCTCCCGTCCCCACCGTGGCGGCCGCACGGCGCAGCACCTCCGGTACGCGCTCGTCGACGGTGTTCAGCACGACGGCGCCGCCCAGCGCCCCGCGCCCGATCACATTGGCCTCCGGCAGGCTGCGCAGCGACATGGCCTGCTCGGGAAAGCCGTCGCGTTGCCAGCCGGCCCAGATCAGCGTCGCCCCGCCGACGGGTACGGCTCCCTCGGCGAGGCACTTCTGCGCTTCGGACACGGACTCGGGCAGATGTAGCAGCACGGGAGCCGACCTGCTTTCTCGACGACTTGGAGCTGAGGTGCACGGTGTCTCGGCCGCGAGAGCGCCGGCCTGGCGCATTTTCCCCACCTGCGTGGAGGCGCGTACAGGGCTCACTGATCTACTGCGTGCGCCCCCTGAGCGGCGGCGCCCAAGAGCTTCGGGAGAGGATGAGGAGTCCGTAGTGGAGGGGTGCCGTGCTGGTGAGGAACCGTGGGGCAGTGCAGCGCGACGAGTCCGCGCTGATCGTGCGGCACGCGCCGCCCGAAGCCGTGGCCGCGGCGATCGTGACGCTGCACGGCGGCCATGAGCTGAGCCACCGGACGGCGCACCCCTGGCAGCCGGCCGCGCTTCGTATGCTCCCGGTCCTGCGGGCGGCCGGAGCCGCCTCGCCCCCGGACGTCCTGCTCGGGCAGGTCCGCTACCGGCACCAGGGCTGGAACGACGCCGATCCCGCCCACGACGCACTGCGGGCCCTCGACGAACTCCAGCGGCTCGCGGGAACCGTGCCCACCGTCCTCGTAGGGCACTCGATGGGAGCCAGGGCGGCCCTTCGGGCCGCGTCGCACCCGCTGGTGTGCGGCGTGCTGGCGCTGGCACCGTGGTGTCCGCCCGTGGACTCCGCCCGCCACCTCGGTGGGGTGCGCCTGCTGGTCCTGCACGGTGACCGCGACCGTGTGACGTCGCCCGCCGAGTCGGCGGACTACGTGCGCCGGGCCCGGGAAGCCGGGGCCCGGGCCGGCCTGGTGCTGGTCCGCGGCGGCGACCACGCGATGCTCCGGCGCAGCGGCGACTGGCACCGGGCCACGGCCGAGATCGTGGCCCGGATGCTGCGGCCGGATCCGGACCCCGAGGGTCTGGCCGCGAGGGCTTGCGCGGCGGACGGCGCCGTCGACCTGTAGGGGGACGGCGCCGCAGACCGGGGCAGGGCGTTCAGCCAGGAGCGACGGTCAGCAGACCCCCTCGTCCTGCCAGGGCCCCCAGTCGGTGGCGGTCGGCGTCTCGTTCTGGGTCCACCACTTGGCCTTCCAGTTGTGCTTGTTGTACGAGACCTCGTCGCCGGCGGTGTAGACGGCGCTCGAACTCCAGGCGGTCCTGCACGCGGTGGGTGTCGGCGTGGGCGTCGGAGTGGGAGTCGAGTCCGGCGGGGTGGCGCCGGCGAACTTCACCGAGTACTTCGCGAAGTCCCAGGAGTTCTGGGCCACGCTGGAGCAAGTGCCGGACGTGCGCCCGCCGTTGTCGGGCGGAGTGCACTGCCGGTCGCGGTTGAGGGACCAGAAGGTGAAGCGGTCCATGTTGTGGCTCGTGGCGTAGTCCAGCACGGTCTGGAAGTCGGCCTGGGTGAAGATCTCGCCGGTGTCGCTGCGCCCGTTCATCCCGGAGAAGCCCTCGTGGGTGTAGGCCGTCGCCTGGTCCCAGCCGAACGTCGACTGGAGGATGGAGTTGAAGTTGGTGAGCGCGCTCGTCTGCGAGGCCGCGCCGTTGAAGCCGCCGTCGAAGGGCATGATGGAGAAGTTGTTCGGCGTGAAGCCCTGCGACTTCGCCTCCAGCAGCATCTGCTTGCCGAACCAGCCGGTGCCGTCGGCCGTACCGGCCGTGGTGACGGAGACGTACAGGCCCGGGTTGTTCTGCTGGAGTATTTTCGCGGCGCCGATCTCGTTCCTGATCGCCGCGGTGTTCTCGTACTCCGGCTCCTCCAGGTCGAAGTCGATGGCGTGGAGGCCGTACTTGGTGATGACCTGCTGGTACGCGGCCGCCGTCGCTGCCGCGTCCGAGCACACCTGGCCGAGCTTCGTGCCGCCGTATCCGCCGATGGAGACGGACACGTCACCGCCCTTGCCGCGGATCGTGTTGATGACGGACTGGACGGCCGTGTCCGAGGAGACGGGGGCGGTGCCGCCCCAAGTGGGGGAGCAGCCGCCGCCGCCCGGGGCGAGGACGAAGGCGAGCTGGAAGGCCTTGAGGCCGGTGGCGTCCATGATGGCGGCCGGGTCCGGAGGGTCGTTGTCCAGTGGCATCAGGTACGGGGCCGCCGCGTACCAGCGGTTGCCGAGTGCGGCGGTCGCGCCCGAGGCGTTGCCCGCTACCAGGGCTGTGGTTCCTGCGGCGGCGAGTCCGACGGCGGCGGCTGCGCCCAGACATGCGCGAAGACGTCTCACGGTGTGCCTCCGATGGGGTGGGGGAGTGCCCCAGCTTCCTGCCGGACCGTGACCGCGTCCATGCTTTGGACTAGACCAAACGGCTTCTTGGTCTAGACCATGCGATTCCTTTGCTTGAACCTGTCAAGCATGGAGTGGGGGGGGCGGGTCTTGTGCGTTATGGCCGGTGTGCGGTAATTCGTGATCTGTGAGCTATTACGACCTCGGCAGTCACAGCCGACGCGTCACGACTTCGTCGTCCGAGGCGCAGGTGTGGTTCGACCGCGGACTGAACTGGACCTTCGCCTTCAACCACGAAGAGGCCGTGCGCTGTTTCGAGGCCGCCGCCGCGGCGGATCCCGACTGCGCCATGGCCGACTGGGGCGTGGCCTATGCGCTGGGCCCCAACTACAACAAGCCCTGGGAGTTCTTCGACGAACAGGACCTGGCCCGCACGGTCGAGCGGACCCACACCGCGGTCCAGCGCGCACATGCCAAGGCCGCCGGTTCCACCCCCGTCGAGCAGGCGCTCATCGATGCCCTGCGGTCCCGCTATCCGCAGGAGCGGGCCCCTGCTGTCGAGGAGTGCTCCGTGTGGAACACCGCCTACGCCGACAGCATGCGGACCGTCCACCGACTGGCCCCCGACGACCTGGACGTGGCCACCCTGTACGCCGACGCCCTGATGAACCTCACGCCCTGGCAGTTGTGGGACATCCGCACCGGCACACCGGCCCTGGGCTCGCGCACCACCGAGGCCAGGGCGGTGCTGGAGCGGGCGCTCGCCACCGAGGCGGGCGAGCACCACCCGGGCCTGCTGCACATGTACATCCACCTGATGGAGATGTCCCCGACCCCCGAGGCGGCCCTGCCGGCCGGGGACCGGCTGCGCGGTCTGATGCCGGACGCCGGACATCTGCAGCACATGCCGTCCCATCTGGAAGTGCTCTGCGGCGACTACCGTCGGGTCGTCTCCGACAACACCACGGCGATCGAAGCCGACGAGAAGTTCCACGCCCGGGCCGGGGCGATGAACTTCTACACCCTGTACCGGTGCCACAACCTCCACTTCAAGATCTACGGAGCGATGTTCCTCGGCCGCTACCGGGACGCGATGGACACGGTGCACCGGCTCGAGGCGGCCGTGCCCGAGGAACTGCTGCGGGTGCAGAGCCCGCCCATGGCGGACTGGGTGGAGAGCTTCCTCGCGATGCGGGTGCACGTACTCATCCGCTTCGGCCGCTGGGGCGACATCCTCGCCCTGCCGATCCCCGCCGACACGCGCCTGTACTGCGTGAGCACGGCGATGCTGCACTACGCGCGCGGTGTCGCGTACTCCGCCACCGGCCGGATCGAGGAGGCGGAGGCCGAGCGCAGGCTCTTCCATGACGCTGTCGCCCGGGTCCCGGAGACCCGCATGCTGTTCAACAACACCTGCGCGGACATCCTCGCGATCGCCGCGGCGATGCTGGACGGAGAGCTGGACTACCGCAAGGGCCACCACGACGCCGCGTTCGCGGCCCTGCGCCGGTCGATCGAGCTGGACGACGGCCTTCCCTACGACGAACCCTGGGGCTGGATGCAGCCCACCCGGCACGCCTACGGGGCCCTGCTCCTCGAACAGGGCCTGGTCGCGGAAGCCGAGGCCGTCTACCGGGCCGACCTGGGTCTCGACGACACCTTGCCGCGCGCACAGCAGCACCCCGCCAACGTCTGGGCGCTGCACGGCTTCCACGAGTGCCTCGTGCGGCTCGGCAAGGACGGCGAGGCACAGATCGTGGCCCAGCAACTGAAGATCGCCACGGCGACGGCGGACGTACCGATCGAGGCGTCCTGCTGCTGCCGACTGGGGACCCGCTCGGGTTAGCGCCCTACGGCCGTGCACCCCGCCGCGAGTCGGCCACCGTCCTAGTACGACTCGGCCGCCGGGTCGAGGATCTCGTTGGGCGTCGAGGAACATCTCGTGCGCCTCGTGGCCCACCCAGCCGCCGGGAGGAGCTCGGTCGGTGGGGCCGGGTCGCGGAATTGGAACTCGCGGTAGTCGTAGGTCAGCCGCATGCGCCCCACCAGTGCCCCGGCCCGGTAGGACGGCATCCGCACGCCGTACGTGCGCAGCAGCCGGACACGACGGCGTTCACCGCGCTCGACATCCCCGCCGCCTACATCCTCTCCATCGAGGACCTCTCCCTCCCCGGCGAGTGGGCATGGGCCGGCCGCTTCCCGCAGTGGCTCAAGAACCCGCTGGTCGTAGAGGCGCCGGGCAGCCACGAAGGGTGTTTCACCCGTCTCGCCGAACTCGCCGACGCGTTCATCCGGGCCTGCGCCGCACAACACGGCCACAGCAGCCCGCAGGGGCGTCCGACCGCCCGCTGGCGGAAAAACGGTTCAGGCAACCTGCTGCGGCGTCACCGGAGTCGGCTCGGGTCTCTTCGCCGTGAATCCGTCTCCCGGTACATGGCCGCGCAGCCGCCGCCACAGCCAGGGACCGACATGGTCCACGGCCCAGCGCACATCGGCCCCCACGGCGCGCAGCACCGGGACCGGGGACCGCGGGGGCAGGGGCTCGGCCCAGTCGTCGTGCCCCGGCACCCCGAAGGTGTGGGCCATGCCGGCGGCGATCCGGGCGTGCCCGACCGGACTCGCGTGCAATCGGTCGTCGCTCCACAGCCGCGGGTCGGCAGTGAACGGATGCGGGAAGAGGTCCAGGACGGCGACCCCGTGCCGGGCCGCGAGGACCCGCAGCCGCGCGTTGAGGTCGAGGATCCGGGGCCTTACCCGGCGCGCCACCGGTGACACCTTGCCCAGGTCCGGGAAGGTCATGGTGGCGACGCGCGCGCCCGACGCGGTCAGCCGGGCGAAGGTCTCCTCGATGTTCGCGGCGACCGCCTCGGGGTCGTAGCGCGGTCTGACGACATCGTTCATGCCCGCCGTCACCGTCACCAGGTCCGGTCGCAGTGCGAGAGCCGGACCGAGTTGATCGGCCCTGATCTGCGTGCTGGTCTTGCCGCGGACGGCGAGGTTGGCGTAGGTGAGACCTGGCTGCTCCCGCGCGAGGATCTCGGCGAACCGGTCGGCCCAGCCGCGGTGCCCGCCCGCAGGACCCGGATCGCCGATGCCCTCCGTCAGACTGTCGCCGATCGCGACATAGCGCAGACAGGGGTGTGACACGGTCATGCCGCGTGAGTCTATCTTCGGTTCACCCGGAGTTCAGGCCCGCACGGTCGACCCGCGCTCCCGCATCCGCGGCGCGCACAGCACCCGCTTCTTCCGCACCCGGCTGCCCTCGATCGCCGCAACCGTCAGCCGTGCGGCCTGAGCCGCGATCTCGCTCAGCCCCCAGTCCACCGTGGTCAACGGCGGCGTGAGCACCCGCGACACCGGATGGTCGTCGAAGCCGACCACGGAGACGTCCCGGCCCACCTCCAGGGAGTCCTCCGCCGCGGCCGCGTACACCCCGTACGCCAGCGAGTCCGAGAAGCAGAACACCGCCGTCGGCGAGTGCGCACTCTGCAGCACGCGCCTCGCCACCGCCGTCGCCTCGCCCAACTCCTGTGGACAGGGCACCAGTTCGGCCCGCAGTCCGAGGCGGTCGGCCGCCTCGCCCACGTACACATCGGCCGGCCGGTCCGGAGTGCTGGGCCGGGTCGGGGTCAGGACGGTCACCCGGCGGTGGCCCAGGCCGTGCAGATACTCCAGTACGGCGTCGATGCCGGCCCGGTTGTCGAAGATGACCTGCCCGGCCGTGCGGGCCCGCGTCAGCGAGTCGCCGACGGCCACCACCGGCAGCGCGTCCGCGATGGCGGCCCAGCCCTGCGCCGAGGGGTCCACGGGAGACACCAGCAGCGCGTCGACCCGCTGATCGCGCAGTTGCTTGGCGAGGACCAGCTCGCGGGCGGGGTCGCCGCCCGCGTCCAGGATCAGCGCATAGCGGTCGCCGGCCAGGAGTTCCCGGCCGATGGCCGCCATCAGCTGCTGCTGCCACAGGTCCTGGAGGTCGCCCGCGAGGACGCCGACCATGCTGGTACGGCCGCTGGCCAGGGCCCGCGCGATCGGATCGGCCTCGTAGCCGAGCTCGGCCGCGGCTTTGCGTACGCGTTCCTCGGTCTCCTTGGAGACGTGTTTGCCGCGCAGGGCATAGGAGACGGCTGCGGTGGAGAGGCCCGTGGCCTCGGCCACCTCCCGGAGGGTGGTGCGCTTGTTGGGCCTGGCCATGCCGGGAAGCCTACCGGGGCTCCTGCGCATTGGGGTCGCATCGCCCCGCCCGCAGCCGCGACACCGTTGACACGACTCCTTGTTAAGCGGTTAAGTTAACCGCATCACTGAAACGCTTAACACCGCACTGAGCTCAGCGAGGACCGCCGCGTGCCCACCGACGTCCACCAGCACATCTGGCCGCCCGCCCTCATCGAGCTGCTGCGCTCCCGCACGACACCTCCGTACCTCGACGGCTGGACCCTGCACCTGGCCGGCGAACCGCCCTACGCAGTCGACCCGGTCGACCACGACCCCGCGGCCCGCACCCGGCTCGCCGCCGCCGACGGCCTCGACCTGGCCCTGGTCTCCCTCTCCAGCCCCCTCGGCATCGAGTACCTGCCGCCCGCCGAGGCCGAGCCGCTGCTGAACGCGTTCCACGACGGCGCCCTCGCGCTCCCGACCCCCTTCGCCGTCTGGGCCTCCCCGTGCCTGTCGGCACCGGACCCCGAGGCGGTGGAACGCGAACTGCGCCGCGGCTGCGTAGGCCTCCAACTCCCCGCCACCGCCCTGCTCGACGCGGCGGGCTGGGCGCACTGCGCACCGCTCCTGGATGTCCTCACCCGCCACGACAAGCCCCTGTTCGTCCACCCCGGCGCGGCCCCGCCCGCCGACGGCACCCCGCCCTGGTGGCCGGCCCTGGTCCCGTACGTGCAGCAGCTGCACGCCTCCTGGTTCGCCTTCCGCGCCTTCGGCCGCGCCCGCCACCCGGCCCTACGTGTCTGCTTCGCCGCCCTCGCGGGACTCGCGCCCCTGCACGGGGAACGACTCGCCGCACGCGGCGGCGGACGCGGCGAGATCGACTTCGACGTGTTCCACGAGACCTCCTCCTACGGCACCCGGGCCGTCGACGCACTCGTCCGGGCCGTCGGCATCGACGTCGTCGTCATCGGCAGCGACCGCCCCTACGCCCCGCCCGTCGTCCCCGACCTCGGCGCGGAGGCCGCCGTCCACGCCCTGCGCACCGTCAACCCCGCCCGCCTCCTGTACGGCCGCACCTGAACCACCGTGCCCGACACAGCCCCGAAACCCGAAAGGAGCCACCCATGGTGTACGAGTCCCTGCCGGAGCGGACCCTCGACAAGCACGAACTCCAGGCACTCGTGACGGACCTCGCCGCCCGCCCGGACCTCTGGCGCGCCCACGTGGCCTTTTCCGACCACGAGCGGCATTACGCATCGCTGTACCGCGACGCATACGTCGACGTCTGGCTGCTGTGCTGGACCCGGCAGAACGACACCGGCTGGCACGACCACGACCTCTCCGCCGGCGCCGTCAGCGTCGTACAGGGCGCACTCGACGAGTCCACCCCGCGCATCGGCGGCAGCCATCTGCGCGTCACCGTCGACGCCGGCACATCGTTCTGCTTCGGCCCCGAGCACATCCACCGGCTCACCGGCGCCACCGACGACGCCGTCTCGATCCACGCCTACTCCCCGCCGCTGTGGCGCCTGGGCCAGTACGACATCTCCGCGGACGGTCTGATGCGCCGCATCTCCGTCTCGTACGCGGACGAGCTGCGGCCCCTGGACGCTCCGGTCGCCTGAGAGGGGTGGTCGCCCAAGTCCCGCCTCTGGACGGCGAGTTCGTGCTTCCGGAGGAGCGCCCGGGAAGCGCAGCGGGAACCGCGAAGTGTCCGATTCCGCATGGCTCACCCAATTGGCCGCGCTCGGAGCGAAATTGGACGCAGGGGTGTGCAAGGTGGCTGCATGAACACACCACAGGGGAACAGCCCCACTCGCCTCGGCCGCGCCAACAAGATCGCTTTTCGACTTCCGCGAATATTCGCGGTGAGTGCCGTGCTGGGCATTGCGTGCGTGGCCGGAGCGGCGACCGCCGCTTCCGCCGCTGCCGCGACGCCCACCGCGCAGCTCACCGCAAAGACGACCGCCGCCGAGCGGACCTCGGCACAAGGCCACGGTGAAGGAAGAGGTCACCGTGGCCATGGTGGTGGTGACGAGGGCGACAACGAGTGCAATGGCCTGATCGTCCTTCTCTGCGTCTGACCACCGGCGGCACGGCCGCCACCACCCACAGGGCGGTCGGGAGGAGGGACGACTCCTTCCTCCCGACCGTCCTGCCGATGTTCTCGTCGAGCGGATCGTCGTGATGGCACCATCCCCGGCAGGGCGCCTTACATCACTTGGCTGCCCACCGGAGCCCCCAGCGGCACGCTCGGCGTGAGCGGCGACACCCAGAATGCCCCCGGGCATCCGCGGCACCCCACGTGCGCGCCGGCGGCGGTGCCGATGGTGCCACCACAGGAGCCCCGACCAGCGGGCCGGCGGAGGGCCCCCGCCCGCCCGGAGAATTCCGAGCGACGTGCCTTCCAGTTCCGCCGGGTGCGGCCGACGAGGCCGCCCGACCGGGAGTGCCGCCCCGTCGGCCGGGCTCTTGCGTGGGAGCGCGACCGTAGGCTCGTCAGCTGGACCGGGGCAGCTGCGGTCCCGCGCCGTCCTCGGTGAAGTCCTGGTAGATGGCGGGCAGTTCGGCACGTCCCGTCACGTTGAGCTTGCGGTAGATGCGGGTCAGGTGCTGCTCGACCGTGCTCACGGTGACACACAGCTGGTCGGCGATCTCCCGGTTGGAGTGCCCCCAGGAAGCCAAGGACGCGACTCTGCGTTCCGCCGTGGTCAGCGGATCCTCCGCGTCCTCGGCAGGTGGCATCGGGGCGGCGTCCGTGTCGTTGGTCAACAGGGAGCGGTGCAGGGGCGCGGCGCCGCACTGCTCGGCCAGCCGCAGCGCCTGGTACAGCGCCTGCCTGGCGGGTCCGGCCTCGCCGACGGCACGCTGGGCAGAGCCGAGGGCCGCCAGTGACCGGGCGAGTTCGAGCCGGTCTCCGGTCAGCCTCTGCAGTGTCACGGCGTTGTTGAGAATCGCCACCTTGCGCCGCGGATCGGTGAGTTCGGCGAGCAGGCGCAGCGCCACCCCCCGAGGGCTGGACTTCGCCGGGCCCGGTCGGGCCAGCTCC
The DNA here is from genome assembly GCF_053598255.1 of Streptomyces sp. NPDC001157. NCBI lineage: Bacteria > Bacillati > Actinomycetota > Actinomycetes > Kitasatosporales > Streptomycetaceae > Streptomyces > Streptomyces sp. NPDC001157. Next base: position 7,920 of record NZ_JBSFJW010000025.1, on the reverse strand, counting down.
TCCTCGATGAGTCTGCGCGCCTCCTGTCGTTGCCCCAGTCTCAAATGGGCGGTGGCGGCGCCGTTGCGCCACGCCACGAACGTGGGCAGATCCATGTTCCAGGAGCTCGCCTTCTCCCCGCAGGCCAGGAAATCCCTCAGCGCGGCGTCCGGCCGTTTGGCCGCAAGATGATGATGGCCGCGGGCGTACAGGTAATGAATCCCGTACCAGGATCCGTATATCTCCTCGGGTACGGGCAACCGGAGCTGCTCCTCGGCGACCTCGTGAGCGCCCGTCGCGGTCGAGGCCAGGACGAGTACGCTCAGCGGCAGGCCCACGGCGAGTCCCCAACTGCGGGGCGGGACAAGGGACATGGCGGACCGCGCGTGATGCAGCGCCGTAGGCAGGTCGCCCTGACGCAGGGCGACCTCCGCCTGTAAGGCGGTGAGCCTGGCCTGCCACGTCGGCGCAGCGCGGTCGGCCACGGTTGCCGCGTGCCTCGTGGACCAGTGGGCGGCGCGGTCCTGACGACCGGTGCAGAGCAGAGTGAGGATCGCCGACTCCACGCTGTCGACGTCGCCCGTGGTCTCAAATCGGCACGAACTCAGGATCTGTTCCGCACTGCGGGCGGTGGATTCCCCCACCATGCCCTGCAAGGTGAGCGACAGCAGGCCGTCGGCGGAGCCGGCGGTGGCCTCCGGTGCTGTCTCCTGGACGGGAGAGGAGGGCTCGGCTTCGGGGGCGGAGGGAACGCGCGGAAGTATGGACGGGTGTCGTACGCGTAGCCAGGCGTGCAGCTGCCCCAGGAGGAGTGGGCACGTGTCATCGGACGCGCTGAGCAGATCGAGCAGGGAACCGGCCTGCCTGTAACGGCCGAACCAGAGCAGCGACTTGACGAGTAACGCCGCGGAATGCTGCGGCAGCCGGCCTCCCAGCGCCGCCTCGACCAGCGAGTCGAAGCGGCGTTCTGCGCCCGCGGGGTTGATGCGCCATTCCAGCTGGATCAGCTGCGCCGCGGTGACGGCGCGGACGTCGGGGTCGTCCGTGCTGTCGAGGGCGAGCTCCAGACAGGTGACGGCGAACGGCAGGTCCTCGCGCAGACGCGCCGCCTCGGCCGCGTCCAGCAACGTCGAGCGGGCCCAGCCGTCATGGGCGTGTCCCGCGGCGATGAGATGCCGGGCCACCAGGAGGGAAGTGGCTCCCTCCTGGTGCAGCAGATGTGCCGCGCGGGTGTGGGCTGCGGAGATGACGTCCGGGGAGGCGTCCTCCAGGATCGCCTCCCGCGTCGCCGGATGGCGGAAACGAGTACCCACTGTGAGCCCCGAAGCCTCCAGCTGCGTCAGGGTGCGCTGGATCGTCGTCGCGCTCGTCCCGAGCAGACGGCTGAGGCGCTCCGGTGTCGCGGTGTCCTCCAGGGCCGCGAGCAGACGGGCGACGTCCGGCACCAGGGTCTCGTGGCGGCGCAGACAGGCGAGGGCGGCATGCCGGAACTCCTCGTCCGCGTACGGCCCGTCCGGGGCGCCCAAGGGTCGGGTCAAGCGGCAGTGCCGGTCCTCCAGCAGGGCCCGCAGCAGCAATGGGCTGCCTCCGCTGAGCGAGTGGTACACGGGGCCCAGCCGGCGAGCCTCCTCCGCACCCAGCCGCTGCTCGGTGAGGGCCAAGGTGCCTTCGGGGGACAACCCGGTCATGCGCACGCGTCGGCAGTGCGGATGACGGCGTAATTCCTCGTCCAGCAGAGGGTGTCGGCTGCCCCCCTCGGGCTGGACGATCACCAGCATCACGGGGGCGGTCCGGACGTGCGGCAGCAGATGAAGCAGGCAGGCCAGCGACACCTCATCGGCATGCTGGATGTCGTCCACGCCGATCAGCAGCGGGTTGGTGCCCGCGAGACGTAGCAGGGTGCTGCACAGCCCGTGTGCCACACGGGCCTGGAGCAGGACGGCGTCGCGGGAGGTGGTCGGCCCTGCTGTCGACAGACTCTCCAACACGGCCATCTGGGAATGCAGGGACGAGGGGAGCTGTAGATCGCGCACGAGTTGACGGACCACGCCCAGGGGGACGTCGCGCTCGTGCTTGTGGCCCACAGCGCCGAGATAGAGACAAGAAGCCGAGGCCCTCTCGGCGAAGGTATACAGGAGTTCCGACTTGCCCATGCCCACCGCGCCACTCAGGAGCACGATTCGGCCGGGGCGACCGCGTGAGGCGGTGAGCGAGATGTCCAGTTCCGAAAGGGGGGCCTCTCGCTCGACCAACCGGGTGCTGACGCCTTGCTGCAACACAACCGACCTTGCCTTGGAACTCGCCGGTAAGTTTCTGTTCAGTAATCTTCGTAGCGGCTTCAATAAGCCGTCAATAAAGCCCCTCGGGGGCGGATGAAGTTGTTTGTAGGGGGGTGACGTTGGCTACTCCGTCGGACGGCCACTTTCCTTTTGGATCGTAGCGCAGAGCCTGGTCGCGTTCGAGGATGTTCGGCAGGAACAGGTCATCGTGGAGTACGGTCAAGCGAACCTGGCCGGTCATTCCGTATTCAATGACTTTTGACCAGTCTCGCTTGTCGACGACTGCCATCGTCACCTGGGGAAAATTGGGGACATACGGCATCAACTCTGCCTTTTGTTCAACTGGTAGACCCGCCGCGTTTCCGAACGTGTTGCCGTAACTGCGTCCGCAGATGCCGTCGTCCATGGCTGCGGTGAAGCCGCGGTACATGTCCGCGCTGAGCTGGGTGCCGCTCAGCCGTACGCCCTTCAGCGGGGCGACCAGTTCGGGGAAGCGGCGTATCAGTGCCTGGAACACGGCCGGGGTGGTGTTCACGTAATCGACCCGGCCCGGGGCGAGTACGTCCGCGATCTGCTCCAGGAGGTGCGTGGTGTACTCCTGGGCGTCCGCCGGCCGCCCGGCCCGGATCAGCCGCTTCACCCACCGCGGATCCATGTCGATCGCGTACGTCCGGCCGTCGTACAACTCGGTCGTCTCCCACACGCCGTTGCCGATCAGATGCGGCCCGGTGGGTGTCGCCTGCAGCCACGTGCGGTGCGGCAGAAAGCCCTCCGTGACGAACGACCAGCGGCGCCACGCGCCGCGGTGCAGCAGCATGTCGGGGGTGTAGAAGAGCCGGCACGGCGTGCCCGTGGTGCCCCCGGTGTCCCAGATCCGCCCGGTCAGCGGCCGGGGCACGGAAAGCGGCACCAGGTCGGTGGGGTCCATGCTGCGCAGGACGTCCACGGGGAACGGGCCGAAGGCCGTGAGCTGGTCGTACCGGGTGAGGTCACGCGGGTCGAAGTCCAGCTCGGCCGCTCGGCGCAGCCAGTAGGGGCTGCCGGTCAGCGGATCGAAATGCCGGGCGACCGTCCGGCGTGTCCAGGCGTCCAGATCGGTGTCGAGCCAGCCCCGGACGAGCGCGTCGCACTCCGTGGCCCGGGACTCGACCGGTGTGCGGGCCGTCAACGTCATCGCCCGGTCTGTGTAGGGGCCAGGTCGATGCCCAGGTCGAACGCGCTGGTCAGTACCTGCTGGATGTGCTCCGGCTGGTCGACGTGCACCACCGGGAACGGAAAGCGGAGGATTCCGTCGGGGATCGAGCCGCCCATGATCAGCGCGAGCCGGACACCCTCTTCCTTCATGCCGGTGCACACGTCCACCAGGCTGATGGGGTCCGTGGAGTTGCGGTCGAACAGGTCCCGCACATCTTCCGCGGTCGTCAGCTTCTTCTGCTCCAGACAGGAGAACAGCGGCAGTTCGGGCGTGGTGAAGGGCATCGCCTTGACGTAGGGAGCCATGAACTCGCGGTGGTGGCCACGCAGTGGCGAGTGCACCGCGATCGGCCGGTCCGGCAGCGGGACCATCGTGCCCGGCGGCAGGTCGGCCGCGAGTTCCTCCAACGCGGAGCGCTCACCCGAGAGCATCAGGATCTGCATGGCGCCGTCCGCCGTGACGCCGAAGTTCCCGGACAGATGAATCCCTGGTCGGCCCTCGCCCCGGTAGGCGGCGACCAGGTCGCCCTCGACGGGGGAGAAGGCGAGGGCGAGCCCCTGCTCCGGCGTCTGAGGCGGCAGCTCGGGCGTGTGGCGGGTGTGCGCCAGCATCTCGAACAGTTCCCTGCGTCCGATCGCACCGGCCAGACAGCTCGCGGTCATCGCGCCCAGACTGAGCCCACCGAGCGCTGCCGGACGCAGCCCCTGCTCCACGAGCACGTCGTGGATGCCCAGCGCCAGGGCGGTCTCCCGGATCGTCCCCGCGCTCTGCCGCTCCTCCTGTGCGGTCGGTAGTTCCTCCTCCAGGATCTGGCCCACCGTCAGACCGGTCCAGTCGGAAACCTGCTCGTACAGATCGCGCATCACGGGATAGGAGCGGTACATCTCCGTGCCACGTACTTCGGTACCGACGCCACCGCCGAAAAGAAAACCCAAAGACACCGTTATCTCCAAGTCGAGAATGGCTGAAAAGGTCGTGGTGGACTCGGTCGGACTGCCTTCGAGCGGCGGCCGACACGTGGTCTTGCCGGGTCACGTTACCCATGTCCTGGCATTCTCAAAAGGGGGCTTCTGCAGGGGGTGCGGCAGTCGCTCAGCTGTCGCGGTAGGCGCTATGGAGACGATATCCGCGAGTGTCACAGTCCTCTCATGGCCTCTCGTAATTCCCTTGCCCGGCCCGCCCGGGAAGCTGCGTCCGGTGTCCGCGAAAGCCGGACGCAGAAGTAATGCCCGTCGAAGACGGTTTCAGGAACGGGATCGATCCGCGCACCGCGATCGCGGTCACCGGCTACTCATGTCGTCTCCCCGGTGCCGGCAGCCCCGAGGCCTTCTGGGAACTGCTCGCCGCGGGTCGGCATGCCGTGACCGAGACGCCGGCCGACCGCTGGGACACCGAGGCCGTCCGTACGTCGACGGTGCCCGACGCGGAACGGGCTCGCTGGGGCGCCTTCCTGGACCGGGTCGACCTCTTCGACGCCGGGTTCTTCGGGATCTCCCCGCGCGAGGCGACAGCCATGGACCCGCAACAGCGGCTCGTCCTCGAACTCGGCTGGGAGGCCCTGGAACACGCCGGCACCGTCCCCGGCGACCTTGCGGGCAGCCACACCGGCGTGTTCGTCGGCGCGGACGCCGACGACTACACCCTCCTGCGCGCCCGGCTCGGGGCCGACGGCATCACCCGGCACTCGTCGACCGGCGCCCAGCGCAGCATGATCGCCAACCGGCTGTCGTACGTCCTGGGTCTGCGCGGACCCAGCCAGACCGTCGACTCCGGGCAGTCCTCCTCGCTGGTCGCCGTCCATCTCGCCTGCCAGAGCCTGCGCTTCGGGGAGTGCACCACGGCGCTGGCCGGCGGCGTGCACCTCAACCTCGCCCCGGACAGCGCACTCGTCGTCGCGGGCAGCGGGGCTCTCTCCCCGGACGGGCGGTCGCACACCTTCGACGCCGGCGCCAACGGGTACGTACGGGGCGAGGGCGGGGCCCTGGTCCTGCTCAAGACCCTCGACCGGGCGCTCGCCGACGGCGACCCGGTGCGCTGCCTGATCCTCGGCGGCGCGGTCAACAACGCGGGCGGCGCGGGCGCCGGGCTCACCGTGCCCGACGAGGGCGCCCAGCGCGAGGTGATCCGCCTCGCCCACCGACGCGCGGGCACCCCGCCCGACGAGGTGCATTACGTCGAACTGCACGGCACCGGCACCAAGGTGGGCGACCCCGTGGAGGCCGCGGCACTCGGCGCGGCCCTCGGCACCCGGCGCACCTGCGGGCAGCCGCTCAGCGTGGGCTCCGCCAAGACCAACGTCGGTCACCTGGAGGCCGCCGCGGGCGTCGTCGGCCTGCTCAAGGTGATCCTCTCCCTCACGCACCAGGCCCTCCCACCGAGCCTGAACCACACCACCCCCTCGACTCCGCTGGACGACTTGGGCCTCGCGGTCCAGCGCAACCTCACCGCCTGGCCGGCCGGCGACACACCTCGCGTCGCCGGGGTGAGCTCGTTCGGCATGGGGGGCACGAACTGCCATCTGGTGGTGGCGGACTGGCACGAACCCGGCACCCCGACGGGTCCGTCCGAGACGCCCGCGTCGTCCCGGCAAGGGGAGTCTCCCGCTCCCGTCGTCCACACCGAGCCGGTCGGCGTCGACCTGCCCGTGCCCGTGGTGCTGTCCGGACGTGACGAAGCGGCACTGCGCCAACAGGCCGAGCAGCTGGGCCGGTTCCTCACCGAGCACCCCGGGGTCGGGCCGACCGAGCTCGCGCCCGCCTGCGCCACGACCCGTACCCACTTCGGCACGCGGGCCGCGGTCGTCGCCACCGGCCGTGCGGACCTCCTTGCCGCGCTCGCCGCTCTCGCCCAGGGCAGGCCCGCACCGCGCCTCGTGCGAGGCACGGCCCAAGGCGGCCGACTGGCCTTCCTGTTCACCGGACAGGGCAGCCAACGGCCCGGCATGGGCGCCGCGCTGTACGCCGCTCACCCGGCCTTCGCCGAGGCCTTCGACGAGGTGTGCGCCCACCTCGACCCGCTTCTCGACCGTCCCCTTCGGGACATGGTCCTCGGCGACACCGCGGAGCTGCACCGCACGCGGTACACCCAACCCGCGCTCTTCGCCTTCGAGACCGCTCTCCAACGGCTGTTCAGGCACTGGGGAGTGCACCCGGACGTCGTGACGGGCCACTCCGTCGGCGAACTCGCGGCGGCGCACGCGGCCGGAGTGCTGAACCTGCCCGACGCCTGTGCGCTCGTGGCGGCCAGGGGACGGCTCATGCAGGCCCTGCCCGAAGGCGGAGCCATGGTCGCCGTGGCGGCGTCGGAGGTCGAACTGCTGCCCGACCTGGCCGATTTGGCCTCCCAGGTGTCGATCGCCGCGGTCAACGGCCCCGCCTCCACGGTGCTGTCCGGCGACGAGGGGGCCGTCCTCGCGGTCGCCGGACGCTGGCGTGAACGCGGGCGCAGGACGCGGCGGCTCAAGGTGAGCCACGCCTTCCACTCGCCGCACATGGACGCCATGCTCGACGACTTCCGCCAGGTCGCCGAGAGCCTCACCTACCACACGCCCCGGATCCCGATCGTCTCCAACCTGACCGGCGCCACCGCCACCGCCGACGAACTGCGCACACCGGCCCACTGGGTACGGCACGCCCGCGACGCCGTCCGGTTCCTCGACGGAGTACGGGCCCTGCCCGCCCACGGCGTCACCGTCCACCTGGAGATCGGCCCCGACGCGGTACTCACGCCGATGGCACGCGACTGCGCAGCCGATGGCACCGCCACCGCTCACGTGGCCGCGATCCGGGCCGACCGCGACGAGCCGGAGACCTTCGCCACGGCACTCGCAGAACTCCATGTCCACGGCGTCCCCGTCGACTGGCGGCCACTGACGGACGGGCGCCCTGCCCCGCACCTCGACCTGCCCACCTACCCGTTCCAGCGCAAGCGGTACTGGCTGGAGGGCAATGCAGCGCCGCTGCCGGTTCCCGAAGCCACCGTCGCCGCCGCGGCCCCTCCCGCCGAGCACGGCCTCGACCCGGCCGCACTTGTCCGCAGCAGCGTCGCGGCCGTCCTCGGACATGACTCCGCCGACGACGTCCCGACCGAAAGCACCTTCCAGGAACTCGGATTCAGCTCACTCATGGGGGTCGAACTCTGCGAACTCCTCGGCGGCGCCCTGGGAGAGCGGCTCCCGAGCACCCTCGTCTACGACCACCCGACCCCCGACGCCCTGATCCGCCACCTGAGCGACACCACCGCTCCCGCCCCTGCCGAAGCCGGGCCCACGGCACTCGGCGATGCCGGTGAGGGGGTTGCGGTGGTGGGGATGGCGTGTCGGTTGCCGGGTGGGGTGGTGTCGCCGGAGGGGTTGTGGGAGCTGGTGGTCTCTGGTGGGGAGGGGGTGTCGGGGTTTCCGGTGGATCGGGGGTGGGATCTGGAGGCGTTGTTCGATGCGGATCCTGATCGGCCGGGGACGTCGTCCAC